>CACISL010000031.1 GCA_902589305.1 uncultured Pelagibacteraceae bacterium | reverse complement strand
TCTCTGTTTTTTTTATTCTTCCTCGATATACTTTAATTCTGCTCCCTATTCAGCTTTTATTAGCGATACCAACCTTAAATTTTTTAAGAATTAAATACTTCAATTATTTCAGATAGAATTTTCTTGGTTGAATATTTCTGTTTCCAACCAGGGTAGTGTTTTTTAAATTTTTTCATATTAGATATATACCAAATGTGATCTCCTATTCTGTTTTTTTTTACAAATGTCTTTTTGATTTTAATTTTCGCTATGCTCTCAATTATTTGAATTGCCTCAATAATTGAACAATTTGAAAATCTTCCGCCCCCTGCGTTATATATTTCACCTCTAGAAGGCTTTTTAAAAAATTCCCAAAAACAACTTATAAGATCGTGACTATGAATATTATCTCTTACCTGTTTTCCTTTGTAGCCAATTAAAGTGTATTTTTTTTCCTTGAGTGAAGCTTTAACTAGATAAGATAAAAATCCATGTAATTTAGCACCTGAATGGTTAGGCCCAGTTATACATCCTGCTCTAAAACAGGCAGTTTTTAAACCTATATTCTTTCCATATTCTTGAACTATTAAATCAGAGTACACTTTTGAAGCTCCAAAGAAACTGTGAGTACAGTTATCTATGGACATGCTTTCATCTATTCCATTTTTATAAGAGTGATTATTTTTTATTTCCCACCTTGTTTTCTTCTCTACCAAAGGTAAAAAATTTGGATTATCTCCATAAACTTTATTAGTTGACATGAATATAAATGGAGAATTTGGACAGAAAATCTTTGTAAGTTCTAAAAGATTTAAAGTTCCTTTAGCATTTATATCAAAATCAATAAAAGGTTTATTTTTAGCCCAATCATGAGAGGGCTGTGCTGCACAATGAATTATAACTGAAATTTTATTTTTATATTTTCGAAATAATTTTTCTAAAGATTGATAATTCCGTATATCGATATCGAAATGGTTATATTTTTTAATTTCCCTTTTTAGCTTTGATTTAACCCAAGAAATGTCACCGTCTTTACCAAAAAAGAATTTACGCGTATTGTTATCAATACCAACAATTTCAAATCCTTTTTTAGAAAAAAATAAAGATGCTTCTGAACCTACTAATCCACATGATCCTGTTATCAGAGCTACACTCATTTAAAATATTTCATTATCACTTTATTACGATGCAGCCAAATATAAATATCTTTCAAAATTTGATCGATACTTTTTGAAGGCTTCCATTTGTAAAATCTTTTAATTTTACCATTATTAGTTACATAATAAGGAATATCGAAAACCGAAGTTTTAGAAATTCTTCTTATTCTTATCTTGTTTCCAGTAATTTTTTGAGTTTTTTGTGTCAAGCGTTTTAGGGAAATTGTGTTTTTCTTTTCACCACCTATATTAAAAGTAATATTATTTATTTTTGAAATTTTCGATATTTGTAAAAGTATAATTTCGCACGCATCTTCTATGTGAAGTATATCTCTTACTTGATGACCATAACCTCCGAAACCTATATAAGATAATTTTTTATTGAACAAATGGTTAGCAACCCATAAAGATACGAAACCTTGATCTTGTTTTCCAAATTGCCAAGGTCCTGATATTACTCCAAATCTATTAATTATATATTTTAATTTACTTTGATAAAACATTTCTTTAATTAACTTCTCTGATGCTAATTTAGTAAAACCGTACAAGGAACTAGCTGCTGAGGTATTAAAATTTTCATCAATAGTTTTTTTAATCTTTATAGGTTTTTTTATAATTTGATTTGATACAAGTTTTTTAAGACTTTCTATTGAGTAGACTCTACTTGATGACAAGAATATTAAATTACTCTTATCATTGACGCACTTTTTTAAAATGTTAAATGTTCCAATTAAATTTGTATTAAAAACTCTGTTTGGATCCTTTTTTGAAGCCTCAATAGCAGGTTCAGCACAACAATCGATGATAAGGTTAAATTTAGGTAGAGATTTTAATTTATTTAAATTCTCAATATTACAATTAAAATTTTTTATATTTAATTTGGCTAATCTATCTTTATTTATAAGCGATCCCTGTCTAGTTAGATTATCTAAACTGAATATTTTTGATTTTTTTAATCTTTTTTTTAAAAAAACAGCAATATTTGATCCAACAAATCCGCAACCACCTGTAATAAGTATTTTCATTATAAAATAAATATCTTACTAATAGAAAAAAATAAACAAACTTATGCTTTCAATAATAGTACCAGTTCGAAATGAGTCAGAGAATTTGAAAGGTGTATTCGATTATTTTACTGAAAATGTTAAAGATTTTGAATATGAGGTGTTACTCATTAATGATTTCAGTAAAGACGAGACTTTAAAAGTAGCTAGAGAGTTAGAACAAAAATATAAAAATTTCAAAATAATAGACAATAAAAAAAAAGGTTTAGGTGGGGCCATAAATTTAGGGATAGAAAAGGCTCACGGAGACTATATTGCAATTATGATGGCTGATCAATCAGATGATATAAATGATCTTAAAAAATATTTTCAAATAATAAGTTCTGAAAATTTAGATGCCGTATTAGGTTCAAGGTTTTTAAAAAA
>CACISL010000030.1 GCA_902589305.1 uncultured Pelagibacteraceae bacterium | reverse complement strand
TCAAATTTAAATAATTACGAACTAAGCGAAGCTTCTAGATTATTAGACGGATTAGATAATAGATTTGAAAACTTAAAAAAAATTCAAAATGTTTTTTTAAACTGTTATTTTAACAGTAAAGAAACAGATGTGCTGTTTAATAATTTAACACAAAATGATAAAACAAATTTCTCTAGATATAATTATTTTTATGCGAAATATCTTAAAAGTATTAATAATCAAGATCGAGCTTTAAATGTTATTAAAAAGTCTTTAGAAAAATATCCAAGAAATCTATTAATTAACCAATATAAAATTGATTTAGAAAAAAATGAAAATAATTTTGAATTTGATTGTAAAAAAATTCAACATATTGTTGCTGAAATTCTTTATATAACTGCTAGCGCTCTTTCTTCACAGTCTATTTATTATTTATCTAATTTTTACCTTAATTTATCCAAATATCTGAATAAAGATTTTCATGCCTTCGATACTTTGATGGCAGAAAATTTTTATAACATTGATGATTTCTCTAATGCAAAAAAAATATTTAAACGTTTAACAAATTATGGAAGCGCTTTTAAATGGTATGCAAATAAACAAATTGCGAAAATTTTAATTCAAGAAGAAAATAAAAGCAAATCCTTACAGTTGCTCGGCACTTCATACAATGAAATAAAAAATCAAGGTATATATTATACATTTGATTATGCAGAATTTTTAAAAAACAATGAGGAGTTTAATGAAGCAATTATTTATTATTCAAAAATTTTAAACAAAATTGATAAAAAGCATCCTCTTTTTCCTGAAGCTACTGATGGCAGAGGAGTTGCTTATGAAAGAATTGGAAAATGGGAAAAAGCAGAAAAAGACTTACTTGATTCATTAGAAGCTAGTCCTGATCAAGCTTACGTAATAAATTATCTAGCTTATTCCTGGATTGAGAAAGGTATGAAAATTCAACAATCTTTAGAAATGTTAGAAAAAGCAAATAAGTTAAAATCTAACGATCCATTTATTATAGACTCTTTAGGATGGGCTCTATTCAAATTAAAAAGATACGAAGAATCAAAAAAATATTTGCAACAAGCCGTGAGTATAATGCCGGCTGATCCTATCGTGAATGATCATTTTGGTGATGTTTTATGGAAAAATGGAAACAAAATTCAAGCCCGATATTATTGGGAATATGTTTTAAGTCTTGAAAAAGCAGATGACGACTTGAAAAAAAAAATCGAGGTAAAATTATTAAAAGGCCTGGAGTAAAATGATATTAAAATCCTTTGCAAAAATTAATCTTTCATTAAATATTAATAAAAAATTGAAAAATGGATTACATGATCTTCAGTCTTATTATTGCTTAATAAATTTGCATGATACTATTCATATAAGAAAAAATTTTAAAAATAATGATAAAATAACTTTCGAAGGACCTTATTCTAAATTAGTTAAAAACTCTAATAATTCAATAAAAAGGATTTTAAACGAGTTGAGAAAAAATAATTTAATTTCAAATTTTTACACCGTCAAAATTATTAAAAAAATACCAGTTTATGCAGGACTTGGTGGCGGATCTAGCAATGCTGCATCAATTTTGAATTTTTTTAATAAAAAAATTAATAAAAAAATATTAAATAATATTATATTTAAAGTTGGTTCAGATTTAAGGTTATTTTTTTATAAACAAGGCTATCTTAAAAATATAAATACTGTCGTTAAATATAAAAATAAACATAAGTTTTACTTTTTAGTTATTTTTCCAAATGTTAAGTGTTCATCTAAGGAAATTTATTCTTACGTCAAAAAAAGATCAAAAAAAAAAAATTTTTCACACAAATATTTAAAAACAAAGAAGAATTTTATTCATTACATTTTAAATGCTAAAAATGATTTACAATCAATTGTTGAAAAAAAATATCCACTAATCAGCAAGTTATTAATTGAAATAAATAATGAAAATGGCTGTATTTTATCAAGAATGACAGGATCAGGATCAGCCTGTTTTGGATTATTTACTGATAAAAAATGTTCAAAAGTCGCACTTAAATCCTTGAAAAAAAAATACCCTAAATTTTGGTTTTCAATTGCAAAAACTATTTAAATTTAATTATTTATGATATATCACTCATTTGAAATTGGGGCATAGCCAAGCGGTAAGGCAGCGGTTTTTGATACCGCCATCCTAGGTTCGAATCCTAGTGCCCCAGCCATAGATTTATGTTTAATTTTAATTTTAACTTATTTAAAATTATCAAACGAAAATTTTTTCCTTTTTATAAAAATAATGAAATAAGATTGATCTTTTCGACTCTTCAAAAAGATTTTTCAAAAGAAACTACCACTGCAAGATTTGTGGGAGGATGTGTGAGAAAGCATATTTCTGGAGAAAAAATTGATGACATTGATATAGCAACTATACTTACAACTGATCAAATCAAAGAGAGATTTAAGAATACTGATTATAAAGTTGTTGATACAGGAATAGAACACGGAACCGTAACTTTATTCTCAAAAAATTTTAAAATTGAAATTACAACTTTAAGAAAAGATGTGAAAACTGATGGTAGACATGCTGAAATCGAATACACAGATGATTGGCGGATAGACTCAGAAAGAAGAGATTTTACTATTAATGCAATTTATCTAGATATAAATGGAAAAATTTTTGACCCTCAAATGGGTGTAAAAGATTTTGAGAATAATAATATCAAATTTATTGGAGATCCTCAAAAAAGAATTGAGGAAGATTATCTTAGAATAATTAGGTTTATTAGATTTAAACTAATGTACGATCCTAAAATTGAGTCAGCTACCCTTAAATTAATTAAGCAAAATTTAGTTGGCATTAAAAAAATCTCCAAGGAAAGAATTATATTAGAATTATTTAAAATTT
>CACISL010000029.1 GCA_902589305.1 uncultured Pelagibacteraceae bacterium | reverse complement strand
AGTTAGTAAAAAAGACCAAAAAAACATTGTTGGAAGTATTTTTATTGCTAAAACAAAAAACCAAGTTATCTATTTTGATGTTGGCGGGCCACCAAGTAAAAAATTCTCTAAAAATTATCAATCCGGACCACTTTCGTTTGAATATTATCTTGACGGTGTAAAGATAATTACAAACTGCGGTTACGGAAATAATATTTCAACAAAAGCAGAACTAATTAGCAGATTAACAGCAAGTCAATCTACACTAACGATAAATGATACAAGTATTACTAAATTTGAAAGAAATAAATTAATCAATAGAGTTTTTGGAAATTCAATTAAAAATTCCTTCGAAACCAAAGAACTACATATTCAAAATGACAAACATTTATTTGGATGCGCTATTTCCCACAATGGGTACGAAAATAATTTTGGCTGCATTCATAAAAGAGAGATATATCTGGACCACGATGATAATAAGCTTAAAGGTGTTGATCAAATCTTAAAAAAAAGCGATGGAATTCCTATAAGGTATGTGTTTAGATTTCATTTAAATCCAAAATTAGCAGCTGTAAAAACCATGAGTGGAAGTAGTGCTTTAATACAAATTTCTAAGAATAAATCACTAATTTTTACAATGAAAAATGAAAATATCGAAATAGAAAAAGGTATATACCTTGGAGGAAGAAAGATATTAGATAATACTTGTATATCTATTTCAGGTAATCTAGTTAATAAAAATAAGTCTTTTGAATGGGATATTAAAAAGAAAATTTAGCTATGAACCTAAAGATTAAAAACGCATTAATTTCTGTTTCGGATAAAGAAAGTATTAGTTCTTTATTAAGAGTTCTTAGAAAATATAATATCAAAATTATTAGTTCTGGAGGAACTTATAAATCTATAAAAAAACTCGGCTACGCTTGTACTGAGTTATCAAAATATACAGGATTTAAAGAAATGTTAGACGGTAGAGTGAAATCCCTTCATCCTAAGGTACATGCTGGGATTTTACATGATAGACAAAATAAGGCTCACAAGAAACAAATGTCTAACCAAAAGTTTCCTCCTATTGATTTGATAATTGTTAATTTTTATCCTTTTCAGAAAGTTGTGATGAAGACTAAAAAACCAAAAGATGTTATTGAAAATATTGATATTGGCGGGCCGACAATGGTTCGTGCAGCAGCCAAAAATTTTAAAAATGTAACGATAATTACAAATAAGAATGATTATGGACCACTTATAAAAGAGTTAGAAAATAACAAAGGAAAAACAAGTATAAAGTTTAGAGAATTTATGTCATCGAAGGCTTTTGGTTTAACTGCTTATTATGACGCTATGATAGCTAATTGGTTTAATAACAAACTTAATATTCGGTTTCCTGAAAGAAAAACAATTTTTGGAAGAAAACTATCAAATCTAAGATATGGTGAGAATCCTCATCAAGAAAGCTCGATATACGTAAGTGATTATGATGATAAAAAACTTGGTATAAAGCAGCTCCATGGGAAAGAATTAAGTTATAATAACTACAATGATTTGTTTGCTGGTCTAGAAATTTTACAATCTTTTAAAAGGAAAGCAGCAACAGTAGTAATAAAACATGCAAACCCTTGTGGAATATCAATAAGCAAACATCCTTTTATTAGTTTTAAAAATGCATATCAATGCGATCCAATTAGCGCCTTCGGAGGCATTATAGCTTGTAATTATAAAATGAATAAAAAAATTGCTACTGAAATAACTAAGAATTTCCTTGAAGTCATATTATCAAAAGGTTTTGACAAAGAATCGCTTAGGATTTTAAAGAGAAAGAAAAATTTAAGAGTTATTGATATTTCTAATTTCAAATATAAAAATCAAATGTATATAAAATCTTTTGATGGCTCATTTTTAGTTCAAAATAGAAATAATGAAATAGTAAGAAAGAAAAACTTCAGATGTGTGACAAAATTAAAACCAAGCAAAAAGGAGCTTGACGAAATAGAATTTGCATTCAACATTAGTAAGTACGTAAAATCTAATGCAATAGTGCTATGTAATAATTTTTCCACTATTGGTATCGGAGGTGGACAACCAAGTAGAGTGGATAGTTGTAAGATTGCCATCCAAAAAGCACGAAAATTTCAACCAAAACAAATTGCTAAAGCAATAGCAGCTTCGGATGCTTTTTTTCCATTTTCAGATGGTTTAGATTTATTAATAAAAGCAGGAGTTAAAGTAGTGATTCAACCAGGTGGATCTATTAGGGATAAAGAAATTATTAATTATGCGAATAAAGCGAAAATAAAAATGTTGTTCACTGGTATTCGACATTTCTACCATTAATCAAATTTGATCTATTTTTGCTGCTAAAATGAAATCACTTTCAGCTAAACCTTTTATTGCATGAGTGAAAATTTTTATGCTGCAATAACCCCAACCGAATGAAATATCGGGGTGATGGTTCTCATACTCGGCTATTTCACCGACTTTATTAATGAAATTTTGACTTTCTTTGAAGTTTTTAAATTTAAAATCTTTTGTTAAGTAAAAACTTTTGTCATCATTACTTTTTACATCCCATCCATCCACCTTTTTCAAATATTTGTGTATTTCGCTCTTATCGAAAGGAGGAATATTTCCTTCACAAGGAACACATTTTTTGTTTGCCAGATCGCTCATATTTTGGAGCGGGCAAAGGGGTTCGAACCCTCGACCTTCTCGTTGGCAACGAGACGCTCTACCACTGAGCTATGCCCGCTTATTAATATTTGTTAATTTACAAGCATAAATACTTTAAAGCAAGCATTGAAACTTTTTTGTGGGTACGATTATGTGCAATATAGATCAAAGTCTATCCCTATGCTATCACTCATAATTTATGTCAATTAATAATTACTGGTCAAAAAAACTCCCGGATGTAGCTGAGGAAATATTTAAAAATAACTTAAAAGAAAATAGTGTAATTTTAGATCCTTTTCTCGGTTCCGGAACCTCATTAGAGGGAATTATAAATCTCGATTTTAATGTTAAATTTGTTGGCGTTGATTTAAATGAGATGCCATTAAGATACGCCAAATTCAATATAAATAAACC
>CACISL010000028.1 GCA_902589305.1 uncultured Pelagibacteraceae bacterium | reverse complement strand
AAAAGAGAAAAAAATTAAGCCAGAAGGCGAGGAAAAAAAAGAATTTAAAAAAGTTGTCAAAGAGGTAAAAATTCCAGAACAAATTACTATTCAGGAGCTATCAAATAGAATGGCAGAAAAATCAAATGATATAATAAAATTTTTATTTAATATGAAAGTTGTTGCAACGATAAATCACAATATTGATAAAGATACAGCTGAATATATTGTTAAAGAGTTTGGGCATAAACCAATCCTGGAAGAAAAGCCATCAATTAAACAAAATAAATCTCAGCAAATATTGGAGGGAGAGGTAAAAACTAGACCTCCGGTAGTAACAATAATGGGCCACGTTGATCATGGAAAGACATCATTGTTGGACGCACTAAGAGACTCCAATGTGGTCTCAGGAGAATATGGAGGAATTACACAACATATTGGCGCTTATCAAGTACAGTCAGCTAACAATAAAATAATTACTTTTATCGACACACCTGGACATGCTGCCTTTACTGAAATGCGTGCTAGAGGATCAAAAATTACTGATATAGTTGTTTTAGTTGTAGCTGCTGATGATGGAATTAAACCTCAAACCGTTGAAGCAATTAAACACGCAAAAGCAGCAAAGGTACCCATTATAGTAGCTATTAATAAGTGTGACCTACCTGAAAAAAATATTAGTAAGATTAAAAATGAAATGATGCAATATGAATTAATCGCTGAGGATTTAAGTGGAGATACTTTATTTGTAGAGGTATCTGCTTTAAAAAAGATTAATCTTGATAAACTCAAAGAAAGCATCCTTTTACAATCAGAAATTCTTGATCTGAAAGCATCTTTTTCAAGTAATGCAAAAGGCGTAGTAATTGAGTCAAAAATAGATAAAGGAAAAGGACCAGTTTCGACAGTATTGGTAAGTAATGGGAAATTAAAAAAAGGAGATTATTTTCTTTGTGGTGATACATGGGGAAAAGTAAGAGCTATGATAAATTATGAGGGCAAATTGACTGATGAAGCCTTCCCATCAATGCCTGTTGAAATTTTAGGAATGAATAGTTCAGCTTATGCTGGGGCCGAATTTATTGTTACACAAAACGAGGAAGAAGCGAAAAAACTAGCAGAATTTAGAAAAAACGACACTGCGAGTAACAAATTAATTGTCAAAGATAAAACCACTTTGTTTGAGAATACTAAAAATAAAGATGAGCTTAATATAATAATCAAATCAGACGTTCAAGGTTCAAGCGAAGCTTTGAAAATGGCTGTAGAAAAAATTCAACATGATGAAGTTGAAGCTAAAATAATTTTGTCTGATATCGGAATGATCAATGAAACAGATGTCTCTCTAGCTAAGGCCTCAAACGCAATATTAATTGGCTTTAACGTAAAACCTAATAGAGAGGCTAAAAAATTGGCAGAGGATCAAAAAATTGATATAAAATATTTTAATATTATTTATGAGGCTTTGGATCATATTGAAAAATCTTTATCTGGTTTACTTGAGCCCGATATAAAAGAAACAGTTTTAGGAAGCGCAGAAATACAAAAAATATTTAAAGTTTCCAATGCAGGAAAAATCGCAGGATCAAAAGTTTTAAGCGGTGAAATAAAAAGTAAATCCAAAGCAAGAATAATCAGAGATGGAGTTGTAGTTTATACCGGTGAAATTTTATCAATTTTTAGAGAAAAAAATCAAGTCAAAGAGGTGGCTGCAGGTTTGGAATGTGGGATAAGCATTAAAGATTTCATAGATTTTAAAGAAAAGGATGTAATCGAATCTTTTCTATCTGAAGAAATAAGGAGATCGATTTAAATGAGCAATCAAACATCTCAAAGAGCTTTCAGTCAAAGGCAATTAAGAGTTGGCGAATTAGTTAAACAAAATCTTGGAGAGCTTTTTATTAGAAACGAGGCAAAAATACCTTCATTTAATTCGAAATTAATTACTGTTACAGAAGTTAGAATGACCCCAGATCTCAAAACAGCTAGAGTTTACGTCATTCCTCTTGGGGGGGTCGAAACGACGGAAACAGTAAAAATCTTGACTGAATACTCTCATCTTGTTAGAAAAGCCCTGTCTAAAAGGCTAGATATTAAGTTTCTTCCTAAGCTCACTTTTGTTGAAGATAACTCATTTGAATATGCTGAAAAGATTGAGAAATTAATTAAAAAAATTAAAGATAATGATAAAGAAAAAAAAAGATACAATTAAATCACTAGCTATTCATGCCAAAGATGTTGGCTCAACAGAGATACAAATAGGATTACTCACTGATAAAATTACGAAGTTATCGGAACACTTTAAAAAATTCAAAAAAGACAAACATTCAACTTTAGGTTTGGCTAAATCAGTTAATAAAAGAAAAAAACTACTTACTTACCTTAAAAAGAAAAATACTGAGTCATATCAAAAAGTTATTAAACAACTTAACTTAAGGAAATAATGTTCAAGATTCAAAAAGAAGAAATAGAAGTTAACGGTAAAAAATTAACTTTAGAAACTGGTAAAGTGGCACGTCAAGCCGATGGAGCAATTATTGCTACTTTAGGTGAAACTGTCGTGATTGCAACAGCTGTAGGAGCTAAAAAAGTTGCAGAGGGACAAGATTATTTTCCTTTATCAGTTAATTATCAAGAAAAATATTATGCAGCAGGAAAAATACCTGGAGGTTACTTTAAAAGAGAGGCGAGACCAACTGAGGCTGAAACACTTATTTCAAGATTAATTGATAGACCAATAAGACCTTTATTTCCATCAGGTTTTATGAATGAGGTACAAGTTCTCCCTACTGTTTTATCTTATGATAGTGAGAATCAGCCAGATATTTTATCAATCGTTGCCTCATCTGCTGCTTTAGCTATATCAGGATTACCTTTTATGGGCCCTATTGCTGCAAGCAGAGTGGGGTTTAAGGATGGAAAGTATTTATTAAATCCTTCAGTAGAAGAGTTAAGAGAGTCAGAATTAGACCTAGTAGTTGCTGGAACGAAAGATGCGGTTCTAATGGTTGAGTCGGAAACATCGGGATTATCTGAAAAAGTTATGTTAGACGCAGTAAAATTTGGTCATGAAAAATTTGTTCCAATAATTGATGCAATTGAAAAATTAGCAAAAAAAGCAGGAAAGCCTAAATGGGAAGTTGAAGAAGTTGATCATTCTAAAGTTAAAAAGCAAATTTCTGAAAAATTCGAGACTAGTCTTAGAAGCGCCTTTAAAGAAATAGACAAGAAAAAAAGATCCACATTAATTTCGGAAATTGAGACACAATGCAAAGAGATGTTTGCTGAAGACGAAACTATCACTGAAAATCATGCGATGTCGCAACTA
>CACISL010000027.1 GCA_902589305.1 uncultured Pelagibacteraceae bacterium | reverse complement strand
TTAATTTTGTTATCAATTGTCTTATGTAAAATTTCTGGAACACCAGCACTTTCTCTTCCAAATAAAAGCATATCATTTTTTTTGAATTTAAATTTATGATATAATTTTTTTGCCTTAGTTGTCATTAAAACTATTCTAGATTTTTTATGTCTTTTTAAAAATGTATTGTAGTCATCATATCTAAAAATTTTGCATAAACCTTGATAATCCATCGCTACTTTTTTAAATCTTGCATCATCTAAACTAAAGCCACAAGGTTCAATTATGTGAACTCTTAAGTCAAGACACGCTCCTAATCTTATTATTGCAGCTGTGTTTTGGGGGATATCGGGTTTATATAAGACTATGTGCATTATTTAAGCATTATTTATGTGTCATTCTGACCCTAGAAATTTAATAATATGGTTTTATTTAATAATTATATTATAAGCACTTACATAAATGAGCAAAGAAGAAAAAAAACCCAATCGTAGAGACTTTTTATTTACAGCTAGTTATACAGTTGGAGCAGTAGGTGTTGGAGCTGTCATTTGGCCCATGATTGATCAAATGAATCCAGATAAAGCTCAGCAAGCATTAGCGACCACAGAGGTTGATATCAGCAACATTGAACCAGGTAAATCTATTACTGTGTTATGGAGAGGCAAACCTGTTTTTCTCAAAAGAAGAACCCCAGAAGAAATAAATGAAGCAAGAAATGTAAGTCTGGACGATTTGCCTGATCCACAAAGAGATGAGGATAGAGTAAAAGAGGGTAAAGATGAGTGGTTAGTAATGTTAGGTGTGTGCACACATCTTGGATGTGTTCCTTTAAAAGATAAAGGAGATTATAACGGTTGGTTTTGTCCTTGTCACGGGTCACATTACGATGTTTCTGGTAGAATTAGAAAAGGACCAGCGCCAACTAATATGGAAATACCTAAATTTGAATTTGTTGATAATAATACAATTAAGATTGGATAACTGAAATGAGTGAACATGAATATACGCCTAAATCAAAAGCAGGAAAATGGTTTAATGACCGTTTACCTTTACTAACATTAGGTGCACATTTAACAGATTACCCTACACCAAAAAATTTAAACTATTGGTGGACTTTTGGAGGAATATTAACTTTTTGCTTAATTACTCAAATTGTAACTGGAATAGTTCTTGCAATGCATTACGTTGCTCATGCAGATTTGGCTTTTGCTAGTGTAGAACATATTATGAGAGACGTAAACTATGGATGGTTAATCAGATATATCCATAGTAATGGAGCTTCGATGTTTTTTTTAGCAGTTTATATTCATATCTTTAGATCTTTATTTTATGGATCATATAAATCGCCTAGAGAAGTAATTTGGATTATTGGTTTAATGATCTACTTGTTAATGATGGCCGCAGCTTTTATGGGTTATGTTTTGCCTTGGGGTCAAATGAGTTTCTGGGGAGCAACAGTAATAACAAACTTATTTAGCGCAATACCTTTAGTTGGAGATAGTATAACAACTTGGTTATGGGGAGCATATTCTGTAGATAATCCAACCCTAAATAGATTCTTTAGTTTACATTATTTAATTCCATTCTTGATTTTAGGATTAGTGGTTTTACACATTTGGGCTTTACATGTACCAGGAAATAATAACCCAGTAGGTATTGATATAAAGAAACCGTCTAAAGATACAGTGCCATTTCATCCTTATATAACAATTAAAGATGCTTTCGCACTTTTAGTTTTTATGATCATATTTGCTGGATTTGTATTCTTCACTCCTAATGTTTTGGGACACTCAGACAATTATATACCTGCCAATCCGTTAGTTACACCTGCTCACATAGTACCTGAATGGTATTTGTTGCCATTTTACGCAATTTTAAGATCTGTCCCTGATAAATTAGGTGGAGTAATTTTAATGTTTAGTGCAATTTTTATTTTATTTGTTCTACCTTGGTTAGATACTTCAAAAGTTAGATCGGCTGTTTTTAGACCGATTTATAGACAGTTCTTTTGGATACTAGTAATAGACGTTCTAATGCTTGGTTATGTTGGTGCGATGCCAGCTGAAGGAATTTACTTAGTATTAGCTAGAGTGGGAACTATTTATTACTTCTTACATTTTATAGTAGTTATGCCTGTTGTCGGTTACTTGGAAAAAACAGATCCGATTCCTATGAGCATCTCCGAGCCAGTATTAACTGGAGGAGCAGAACCATCTTTAGCTAGGAAGGTTAATGATAAAGTCTAATATAAAACTACTAGTTTTATCTTTTTTATTAATTATCTCATTTAGACCACTACAAAGCGCTGAAATGGTTGATCCAATTAAAGTGGATTGGAGTTTTAAAGGTTTAACAGGAACATTTGATAGAGCATCACTACAAAGAGGTTTTCAAGTTTATAAAGAAGTCTGTGCCTCTTGTCACTCAATGCAATACCTTAGCTATAGAAATCTAGGAGAACCTGGTGGACCTGAGTTTTCAGAACAAGAAGTAAAAGCCATTGCAGCCAGTTTTGAAATAGAGGATGGTCCAGACTCTCAAGGAGAAATGTTTACTCGACCAGGAAAACCTTCAGATAAATTTAAGAGCCCATACCCTAATATTCAGGCAGCAACAGCTGCTAACGGTGGGGCATATCCGCCTGATATGTCAGTTTTAGTCAAAGCAAGAAAAGGAGGAGCTAATTACATTTATTCAGTTCTTGTTGGTTATGAAGACCCTCCTCCAGGTGTAACTCTTGATGATGGTGTTTATTATAATAAATATATGGCCGGTAATAAGATTAAAATGCCAAATAATTTAATGGATGGTTTAGTTGAATATGCAGATGGCACGGAGTCTACTGTTGATCAAATGGCTAAAGATGTAACAACTTTTTTGGCTTGGGCTGCTGAACCAGAACTTGAAGAAAGACACAAAACTGGTGTTAAGGTAATTATTTATTTAGTGCTTTTAACAATTCTTGTTTATTTAAGCATGAAAAAAATATGGTCAAGGATTGACACGGAAGTATAATACGTCCCCATCCTTAACAATATAGTCTTTTCCCTCAATTCTTAGTTTTCCATTTTCTTTACACTTTTCTGCGCTACCATACTTAATGAAGTCTTCGCATGTTACAGCTTCAGCTCTAATAAAATTTTTTTCAAAATCAGTATGAATAACACTTGCTGCTTTTGGAGCCGGAGTATTTTTTTTCACTGTCCAAGCTCTACTTTCTTCAGGACCAGAGGTAAAAAAAGTATCTAGCATTAAAAGATCGTAACCTTCTTTAATAAGTTTATTGAGTCCGGTTTTATTTAAACCGATGTCTTGCATAAATATCTCTTTTTCTGATTTATCCAGACCTGAAAGTTGGTCTTCGATATCAGCACAAATATTAATTATTTTCTCATTAGGATACTTTTTTTTTACTTGATCAGTATAATCATTACCTTTTCCTAAATTTTCCTCGTCCACATTGCATACTATAATTTTAGGTTTAATGCTCAATAAGCCGATACTTGAT
>CACISL010000026.1 GCA_902589305.1 uncultured Pelagibacteraceae bacterium | reverse complement strand
TTCAAAAGGATGGATTAAAAAAAATAATGTCAACGCAATTGATTTCAAAGAAAAAAATGTTTTTAAAAATATAACTATGTTTATTAACACAAAATATAAATGGGGAGGAAAGTCTTTTAAAGGAATTGATTGTTCTGCCTTAGTGCAAGTTTTTTTGAATTATAATAACAAAATTTGTCCACGAGATACAAAAGATCAGGTAAAATATTTCAAAAAGAATATAAATTTAAAAGAAATTAGGAAAAATGATATTATTTTTTGGAAGGGTCACGTCGCTATTGCCTTATCAAAAAAAAAACTTATTCACGCTTATGGACCGCTTAAAAAAACAGTAATAATGAATATTAATGAAACTATTAAAAGGATAGAAAAAACAGCTAATTTAAAGATAATTGGAATTAAAAGAATTTAGAAGCAAGAGGTAGTTTCAGTCTCCCTCCACTACCTCTTAATTAATAAAATAGTTGATTCGTACAATTAGTATAAGTCTCTTTTTAGTTGTATGTTGATAACGGGAGATATAAAAAGCTTAAATTGAGAGATTAGATATGAAAAAAAATTACCTAAACAAACAAAACACCGGGTTATTGATAAGAATTGATGATGTTACTGATCATATGAATTGGGAGTTAATGGATAAATGTGAAGAATTGTTTGATAATTATGAGATTAAACCTCTGCTAGGAGTTATACCCAATAATCAAGATCCTGAATTTAAAAATTTTCCAAAGAGAGAAAATTTTTGGGGCATTGTGCGAAACTGGCAAAAGAAAGGATGGGAAATTTCAATGCATGGTTTCAATCATATTTATGAAACTGAAACGAACAAAAACGATTATTTTGAATATGGTGGTAAATCAGAGTTTTATGGACAATCTTTTGAAGAGCAAAATAACAAAATTAAAAATGGTTTAAATATTTTCAAAAAAGAAAATATAAAAATTAGATCTTTTTTTGCTCCAAATCATACATATGATTTTAATACTTTTAAGGCTTTAAAAGCGAATAACATAATAAACGTAATTGATGGATACGGTTTATTGCCATATCAAGAATTTGGTATAAATTTTATTCCTCAATTGTTTTATAAAGAAATTATGCTTCCCTATGGAATTCAAAGCACTCAAATACATTTGAATTACATAAAGAAAAAAAATTTTGATAATTTAGAAAATTTTTTTAAAAAGAATCAAAAAAAAATTATTGATTTTAATTTAGTTTTAGGGAAAGTTTCGAATAGTTTATTTTCAAATGCCAGTAAATTTATACTTGAAAAATCATTGAAATTATTTAGAGCATTTTAAATCATGATCGGATCTAAAATATTAGCTATCGAGTATTTTCTTCCAAAAAGAAAAGAAAATAATAAAATTTTCAAAAAAAATAACCCACAAGTTAACATTGAAAGGATTAAAGAAAAAACTGGAATAAATAATAGATATATCTCAAATGAAAATGAAACTGTGATCGATATAAGTATAAAAGCAGCAAATAAAGTTTTTAAAAAATTTCCAAAAAACAAAATTGAATTTTTAATATTAGTTACTCAAACCTCAACTTACAGAATTCCAACTTCTGCATGTATTTTGCAAAATAAATTGAATTTAAGGAAAGATATAATTGCTTTTGATATGAACTTGGGATGTTCAGGATTCATATATGCTTTAAGAATGGCATCAAGTCTTATTCAATCAAAACAAGCAAATAATGGACTAATAATTTGCGCTGATACCTACACAAAATATATAAGTAAGAATAATACAGCATGTAGGCCAATATTTTCTGATGCTGCATCAGCAATATTAATATCTAAAAGTAAAAAAAATAATATCGGTCCTTTTGAATTAGGCGCAGACGGATCAGGAGCAGATGCTTTAGAATTACCAACTGGAACAAATGAAATAATTATGAATGGTGCAAAAGTTTTAACTTTTGCAATGGATGTAGTCCCAAACAATGTAAATAAATTATTAAAAAAGATAAAATTTAAGAAAGATAAAATCGATAAGTTTATCTTTCACCAAGCGAGTAAGTATATTTTAGACAATATAAATAGAAGACTTTCAATAAAAAAGAATAAAACGTTTGAAAATTATGGTAAAGTTGGTAATACAATCTCTGCATCAATTCCAATTGCTTTAAAAGATGCAAATGTAAAAGGAAAAATATCTGCAAAAAATAATATAATTGTTGCTGGATATGGAGTTGGATTATCATGGGGATCCGCGCTTTTAAAATGGAATAAAATTTTATGATAAAAGAAGACAAGAAAGTATTTACACCAAATGCTACGACGGGTTTATTAGTTGAAAGCACTTTAAAAATTCTAAAAAAAAAATCTGATATATTAGACCTCGGCTGTGGCACAGGTTATGTAGGTTTAACAGTTGCAAAAAATATTAAATTAAAAAATAATTACTTTTTCTCGGATCTTTCAAAAAAAGCAGTTGAGCTCTGCAAAAAAAATGCAAAAAGAAATAAAATAAAGATTCACGCTAAAGCTGGTAGCATGTACAAACCTTGGGAGGGGAGAAAATTTGACTTAGTTATAGAGTCAATTTCCGCAATAGCAAAAAAAGTAGCAGTTATTTCTCCCTGGTACAAGAATGGTATTCCATGTGATTGTGGAGAAGATGGAACACAATTAGTAAATGATATTTTAAAAGTAACAAAGAAACACCTAAAAAAAAACGGGAAATTAATTTTTCCTATTGTGACACTTTCAAATAAAAGAAAAATACTAAAAACAGCAAATAAATATTTTAAAAATGTAAAGTTATTGGTCTCGAAAGATTGGCCTTTGCCAAAAAGCATGTACTCTAAAAAAAAATTATTAGAGAGATTAAAGAAAAAGGGTTTAATAAGTTACAAAACTAAATATGGTTTGATTTTATATTCATCTGAGATATATATTGCATACTAATAATCATATGAAAAAAAAACCGTCTAAACATGAAATAATAAAAATTATAGCTAAAATACTTAAGCTCAGTCCGCTAAAAGTTGAAAAGATTGATAATTACGAAAAAATGGATAATTGGGACTCACTAGCTCAATTAGACATAATAAGTGCATTAGATAAAAAGCTAAATGGGAAAATTGGAAAAATAAAGAATATCACTGAAATTAAAAGTGTTAAGAAAATTCTCTCATTATTAAAGAAGAAATCTTTAATATCTTAATGCATGAAAAAGCGATCACCAAACAATCATGGTTAAAAAAATATAAAATCAAAAAAGTTTTTTACAAAGGATTTTTATATAGCGCTACACTTAAATATCTAAAAAATCAAAAATATCTCAAATACTCCAAAATTTTTTTTCTTCTCAACAGTTTTGTGAGTAAGAGTTATCCCGTCTGTTATATTTTAACTTACAAAAATAAAATTGTTGGCTTTGTGGGTACTTTTTTTTCCAAAAAAATTTTTTTTAAAAAAAAATATTTAACTTGTAACATCCATTCTTGGCTGGTTGATCGTAATCATAGAATAGTTTCTAAATTACTATTTGATGAAATTG
>CACISL010000025.1 GCA_902589305.1 uncultured Pelagibacteraceae bacterium | reverse complement strand
ATGTTTTACTTTTCAAAATATTAGAATTTATTTTTTTATAAATCTTTTTGCCTGGAAATATTTTTTTTAAGATTTTTAAAGAAGCTCCAGTAGCATAACAGTCGAATTTAATCTTTCTTTTTTTCAGAAAATGAGCTAGTAAGTTAGATGAACCAGCGTCACAAAAAACTGCAGAAATTTTCATTATTAATATATAATACAATTGTACATTTAAAACATGAGAAAAATTAATACAGCTATTCTTGGATGTGGTCGTATTGCAGGACTAAAGCAGTCAGGTGATAAATCTTTTTTAAACCATGCTAAAGAATTGAAGTTAAACAAAAACTATAATTTAGTGGCCTGTATTGATAATGTGAGCAAAAAAAGAAAATCTTTTGCAAAAACTTACAAAATACCATTTTCTTTCAATTCTATTAAAGATTTATTTAAAACTAATCTTAAGATCGATTTGATAGTCGTGTGCACTAGTGCAAAATTTCATTATTTGAATTTAAAAGAAATATTAAGATTTAATGTAGCAAACATTTTATGTGAAAAACCTTTATGTGAAAAAAGAAAAGATTTAAATTTATTAAATAATTTATTAATTAAAAAAAAAACCCAATTGTTCACTAATTTTAATAGAAAAGAGGATAAAACAATTAAAAATTTAAAAAATATTATTAAAAAAAAAAGAATGGGCAAAATTCAACTAATAAGAGGCATATATACAGATCGACTCTTAAATAACGGTATACACTTAATTGATCTTCTGTCACACCTAATGGGGGACTTAAAAATAACAAAACTTTTTAAACAAAAAAAGAGTCAATCAATATCTTGTTTGCTTGAAAATAAGAGTAAAGTTCCTATTTTTATCAATAATCTTAATGATAAGATTTTTGCATTATTTGAAATAGATCTCATATTTCAAAAAGGGAGAATAAAATATTCAGACAACGGCATGAAAGTTGAACAATTTTATATTGAAAAAAATAAATTCTTCTCTAAAAAGAAAAAACTTAAATTTGTACCTAAAATTTCAAAAACTGAATTTCTTAATACATTTAAAAATCAGTACAAAAAAATATATATGATGATGAAAAAAAAAAAAAATAAAGAATTTTATAATTCAAAAAAAATTCATCAATTGTGTTTTAATATTTTAGAAAGATCCAAATATGATAGATAATAAAGAATTAGCAGCAGTTAGCAAAGTTATCAAATCAAAAAGGCTCTCAGAATTTGTTGGAAAATTTTCAAAAAACTTTTATGGAGGAAAAAATGTTAAAAAGTTTGAAAAAAATTTACAAAATTATTTTAAAGTAAAGCACGCTATAACAGTTAATTCTTGGACCTCAGGTTTAATATGTTGTGTTGGTGCTACTGGCGTAAAGCCTGGTGATGAGGCAATAGTTACTTCCTGGACTATGTCCGCAACAGTGATATCACTTTTACATTGGAATGTAATACCAGTATTTGTAGATATAGATCAAAATACTTTTAACATAGACCCAAAAAAAATAGAGAAAAAGATCAATCCTAGAACTAAATTAATCGTAGTCGCTGATATTTTTGGAAATCCTGCAAATTACAAAGAAATTTTAAAAATTGCCAAAAAAAATAAATTAAAAGTAATTTCGGATGCAGCTCAAGCTCCCGGGATAAAATACAATAATAAATTTGCTGGCACTATGGCAGACATTGGCGGTATAAGTTTGAACTACCATAAACACATTCAAACTGGCGAAGGAGGCGTAGTATTCACTAACAATAACGAATTAGCTGAAAAAGTAAAAATGTTAAGAAACCACGGAGAGAATATCGTCTCAAGTAAAAATGATAAATTTTTAAATAATATGCTTGGATTTAATTTTAGAATGAATGAGATAGAGGCAGCCATTGGAATTGAACAATTAAAAAAGTTAAAAAAAATTTTAAAAAAAAAACAATCATTGTCTATAAAATTAAGTAAAAATTTGAAAAATTTAAAAGGACTAAAAATTCCAGTTACAAAAAATTTCAATAATCATGCATTTTATATCTACCCTCTAGTTCTTGATACAAACATTATTAAAACGAATAGATCAAAAATATTAAAAATATTAAGAAATAAATTTAAAAAAAAAATTTTTATAGAGGGATACCAAAATATTCACCAATTAAAGATATTCAAGAAAAAAAAATGCTATGGAAATACTAATTTTCCTTGGAGTTTGAATAAATCCATTAATTATAGCTATGCCCATGGTACACTCCCGGTAGCTGAAAAATTACATGATAAAACATTTATCGGTATTTTGATGTGTAAGTATGACTTAAATAATAAAGATATAGACAAAATGCTAAATGCTTTTAAACAAACTTGGAAGAAAATTTCTTTCAGTGAGGGATAAATAATTTTTTTTTACTTCTTTAAAACACTTGTGTATTAATATACTTACAATAACAATAAAAACAACGACGTGCCCTCGTGGTGAAATTGGTAGACACAAAGGACTTAAAATCCTTGCCCTTTTGGGAGTGCCAGTTCGAGTCTGGCCGAGGGCACCACATTAGTAATGAATAAAACGTTAATTATATCTGATAAAAATAGTAGATCTTTAAAGATTAAAAGACAGATAATAAAAATTTTTAAAAAAAAACAATTAAAAAAACCTAACACTGTAATAGTGATAGGAGGTGATGGCTTCATGTTACAAACTTTAAAAAAAAATAAGAAAAGTAAGAAATTATTTTATGGAATAAATTCTGGAAATTATGGATTTCTAATGAATAAATTCTCAAAAAAATCATTTACAAAAAATATAAATAAATCAAAAACTATTAGTATTTCCCCATTAGAAATGATCGTTTTTGGAAAAAATAAAAAAAAAAATTGTTTAGCAATCAATGAAGTTTCAATTTTAAGACAAAGTAGACAAGCTGCAAATTTATCAATTAAGAATAAATCAACATTCATTATGAAAAAATTAGTTTCAGATGGAGTTTTGGTGTCAACTCCAGCTGGTAGCACAGCATATAATTTATCTGTACATGGACCAATATTAAGTCTTAATTCAAAAAAAATTTCAATAGCACCAATAAGTGCATTTAGACCGAGAAGATGGCTTGGTAAAATTGTTAGTGATAAATCAAAAATTACTATTACAAATTTAAATCCAATAAAAAGGCCTGTTAGTGCGGTAGCAGACAATGTAGAAGTGAGAAATGCAAAAAAAATTATTGTAAAAGTACATTCTCAAATAAAATTTACTCTTCTCTATGATAAAAATAAAAGTTTACAAAAAAAAATTAAATTAGAGCAATTAAGGAAAGAAACATATTAATTCTGGTGCCCTCACACGGACTCGAACCGCGAACCTATTGATTACAAATCAATTGCTCTACCAATTGAGCTATGAGGGCCTAAGGACTTCTTTAAAATATATTAACTAAAAAAACAATAAAAATTAAGTATTATTTTAGTGATTGCGAAATATGGTGACAGACTATTGAAACTGTATTAGAGATGTTTAGACTCTCAATATTATTACTCATATCGACCTTAAATTTGAAATCTGAATTTTCAAGAGT
>CACISL010000024.1 GCA_902589305.1 uncultured Pelagibacteraceae bacterium | reverse complement strand
TTCATAAATGTTCTTGTTTTGTTCTTTATAGCTGATAAACTGCCTATCAGTCAACCCCTTTTCAAAAGATTGTTAAAGTGGGTCAAATTGCAAATCGAAAAAAAGAGAGAGATTAGATAATAACATAACGTGATTAAAAAAATTTTTTCAATATTATTAGTATTACTTGTAGCAACAAGTGCTCAAGCAGCATCTAAACTAGATTCAATCAAAAAAAGTGGAGAGTTAAGAGTTGGTACAACTGGAGACTGGGATCCAATGTCAATGAAAGATCCAAAGACAAACAAGTACAAAGGATTTGATATTGATGTGATGAATGAATTAGCTAAAGATTTGGGCGTAAAAGTGAAGTTTGTGCCTGCAGAATGGAAAACTATTGTTGCAGGAATAACAGCCGATAGATACGATATATCGACAAGTGTAACCAAAACACCAAAAAGAGCAGAAGTAGCTGGGTTTACCGCTACATATTACAAGTATGCGACAGTCCCACTTGTTTTAAAAAAGAATTTAAAAAAGTTTTCAACTTGGGAGTCTTTAAACAATAGTAGTGTTACAATAGCTACAACGTTAGGTACATCTCAGGAAGAAAAAGCAAAAGAATTTTTTCCAAAATCAAAACTTCAATCAGTTGAAGCTCCTGCAAGAGATTTCCAAGAAGTTTTAGCAGGTAGAGCTGATGGAAATATTACAAGTTCAACAGAAGCAAACAAACTAGTTATTAAATATCCCCAATTAGCTATAGTTCCTGATGGAGGAAAAAATCCAGCATTTTTAGCCATGATGGTTCCAAAGGGTGATAAAGTATGGAATGATTACGTCAGCAATTGGATTAAGAAAAAACAATCATCTGGATTTTTTAAAACTTTACTGGCAAAGTACGATCTTAAAAGCTTATAATTTAAGTTTCAATACCCCCCATTTACAATTATAGTCGATTAGTGAAATTTTTAAAAATAATTTCTATTCTATTTTTGCTTCAAGGATGTAGTTCTAACTATGAATGGGGTTGGTATATACTAAGTCCAGATAATATAGATGGTTTAACTAATCTAAAATTTTTAATTAGCGGAATTACAACTACGATTTATATTTCAGTAGTTTCAATAATTCTTGCAATGATTATCGGTTTGATAATTGCTCTACCTTCATTGTCTAATAATAAATTTTTAACTTATTTTAACATAACATACGTAGAAATTGTTAGAGCCATCCCTTTATTAGTTTTAATTCTTTGGATTTATTATGGCCTTCCAATCATGATCGGTGTAAGTTTCTCACCATTTGTTTCTGGAATAATAGCTTTGACTATTAGTGAGAGTGCGTTTCAAGCGGAAATTTTTAGAGCAGGAATTAATTCAATTTCAAAAGGTCAACATGAAGTATCAGAGTCTTTAGGAATGGATTTCTGGAGAAAGATGAGATTAGTAATTCTTCCGCAAGCGATTAAAGTTGTATTACCAGCCATGGGAAATCAATTTGTTTATGTTTTAAAAATGTCCTCTCTAGTATCAATTATAGGTATAGGAGATTTAACAAGAAAAGCTAATGAGCTGGTCACCACCACTTACAGGCCCTTAGAAATTTATACTTTTTTAATTCTAGAATACCTGGTGCTAATCCTAGTAGTATCCTATTTTGTAAGAAAATTAGAGAATAAACTAGAATACAAGTAATTTTTTTAAAGAAATCCTAAATACTCTCTTTAAAAAAAATGGTACAAAAGTTAATACAACTAATCCCATCATCCAATTTGTTACTAAAATCGTGTAAAAAATATCTTGATACTCGCCATTTCTAATATTTATTACATACCATAACGACATAAACGGTATTAACGTTAGTCTTAGGATTGTCATGTACAAACTAAAAATTGGTCTTTTCAGTGCCTGGAATAAAGCAGAGGTAATAAAGAAAACTGGATACACTGGCCCAATTAAAGCTGCTACCTGTAAGTAAAGTGCACCTCTTTGGATTACTTCTAAATCATTAGTAAAAAAAGATATTATAATTTCTGAAGTTAAATAAACAAATATACCTGCTAATACCATAAATCCTGAACCGAACAACAGAGCTTTTCCATATACTTCTTTTACTCTGAAATACATTTTTGCTCCAAAATTTTGACCTGCAATTGATAAAACAGCAGTATTTAAACCTATTACTGGTAACAATAAAACTTGTTCTATTCTTACAGCAGTACCATAACCCGCTGTAGCTAATTCTCCAAACTGACCAACAAAATAGAAAATATTGAATACTCCAAACATTATCATCAACATAGTAAACATTATTGGCACTGATTGTTTGAAGAGAGAGCTTAAGTACTCAATTTTTGGTTTGAAGCATTCTAGATAAAGGAATTTTTTTAATTTACAGCAATAAACTTTATTAGCTAAATATATTAAGCCGATACACTGAGAAACAAGCGTAGCGATAGCTAAACCAGCAATTCCAAATGCTGGTATAAATCCATAGCCAAAAATAAATAATGGATTTAAAAAAATATTTAAGAAAAAGGTAACAATCAAAACATTTCTATAACTTTTTGTATCACCTTGGGCATTTAAAGTTCCGTTCAAAGATAATTGAACTAATACAATGATAGCTCCAAAAAAAATAATATCTAAATATTCGCGTGTTAAGATTATACTTTCTTCAGTAGAGCCCATAATTCTCAAGAGTTCATCAGAAAAATTTAAGCCGAATAAAGTTACGAAAATTGAAATTACGATTGCTAATACTATTGACTGAGCAACGTACATTGAGGCTTTTCTATCTTCCTTGGCTCCAATTGAATTACTGATTAGAGCTGTAGTTCCGGCTCCAATACCGACCGCAACAGCTATTGCTATGAAGTATATTGGCCATGATTTTGCAATAGCTGCTAACGCTTCTGGTGAAATTCTACCTGCAAAATAAGTATCGACTAGATTATAAAAGGTTTGAAATAGGGATCCTGTGCTTGCAGGTATGGTCACTTTTCTTAAGAGTTGCCATATTGAACCTTTAGTCAAATCCATAATTAATATTCCTTTTGAAATTTATGCTTTCTTCCATCTTTTTTAGCAAGATTAATTTGATTTTGCCTCATACGAAATCTTGTTTTTTGTGAATTTGAGAGTGTGTCATAACACCTTGGGCACGAAACACCCTCTTCATATTTATAAGATTTTTTATCTTTTATTGAAAAAGTCATTCGACATCCACTGCATACAGAGTAAGTTCCTTGTTTTAATTTGTGTTTAAGAGATACTCTATTATCAAAAACAAAACATTCTCCTTTCCATAGACTGTCTTTCCTCTCAGTTTTTTTCAAATAATTAAGTATTCCGCCTTTTAATTGAAAAACATTTTTAAAACCTTTTCTTTTTAAAAATATGGAGGCCTTTTCACATCTAATTCCTCCTGTACAGAACATTGCTACAGCTTTAGCTTTATCGACTTTTTTTAGATATTTTGGAAAATCTCTAAAATTTTGAATATTTGGATTTATAGAATTTTTAAATGTGCCCACTTCATATTCAAATGGTTTTCTAGCGTCTATAACTAAAGTTTCTTTATTTGAAATAAGTTTATTCCATGACTTTCCAGAAACATATCTATTAAGTTTTTTGTTCTTTGGGTTTATTTTTAAACCCAATGGAACAACTTCATTTTTGATCTTTATTTTACCTTTGTGGAATGGTTGAAAAAGACTCTCAGAAATATTCTTACTATCAAAATCCTTCAAACGATATTGTCTTTTTATAATCTTTATTATTTTACTAATATCATCTTTTTTGCCTGCAATTGTTCCATTTA
>CACISL010000023.1 GCA_902589305.1 uncultured Pelagibacteraceae bacterium | reverse complement strand
ATCTGGTTTATTATTATTTAGCCCATTAATTCTGCAGTTCAAAAGAGAATTATCTAAATTTATTGATTTAGAAGTAGATATTATACAGTCATACTTTGATCTAATTAAATGAGCTATTTTCCTTGATCTCTCATTAGTTATCCATTTAGACTTTTTGTTAATTGTAAAATGATCTTTTGAAACGGCAATTTTTGCATCTAACAATGGCATATTTTTTAATTTATTCAAATAATAACTTTTATAAAAATCTTTTCTATTATGATTTATCTTATTTAAAATTATCTTTTTTTTTCTTAAAATATTTGCTGCTTTTCTAAAAGTTCTATAATCTGGATCATCAAAACAATAAAAAACTTTACTAATTTTTTTATTTTTTATAATTTGAGTACAAGGTGGTGTTAAACCATAATGCGTACAAGGCTCTAATGTTGTATAAATAGTTGAATCTTTAAAATTTAATTTTTTATTTAAAGCATTAAATTCTGCATGTGGCCTTCCTCTTAAAGATGTAACTCCTGAACTAATAACTGAATTATCTTTTACAACTATACAGCCTACTGAAGGGTTTTTGTTTGTCTTACCAAGGTTTGTTTCGGCTAAGTTAAATGCTAAGTTAGAAAAAAAATTATGATTTTTTTTCATCCAAACTGCCCACAAATTGTTCGAAATCTTTAGCTTCTTTGAAATTTTTATAAACAGAAGCGTAGCGAACGTAGGCAACCGTGTCCATATATTGTAAACCTTCCATGATAAATTTACCTATAGTCGATGTAGGTACTTCACTTTCACCTAGGCCTTCAATTTTCATAACAATCTTAGATACAAAATTGTCTAAAGCATCTATGCCAATTGGTCTTTTTCTTGTTGCTATTCTAATTGATTTTGAAACCTTATCACGGTCAAATGGCTCTCTTTTACTGTTACTTTTAATAACTGACAGCTCTTGAAATTGTATTCTCTCAAATGTAGTGAATCTCATTCCTCCATTACAAGTACATAGACGACGTCTCCTTACAGCTGTGCCCTCTTCACAAGGCCTTGAGTCAACGACTGAGGTGTCTTTTTCTCTACAAAATGGACATAGCATAAATATTCTAACTACTATATATAGGAAAAGAAGAACAAAGTTCAATTATTTCTTTTTGAACTTCTTTTTCTATTTTTGAATTATTTTCTTTATTCTTGCTTAGTCCCTCTACTACTTTGAAAATTAAATCTGCAATTAACTTAAATTCCTCTGGTCCAAATCCTCTTGTAGTACATGCTGGAGTTCCCAATCTAATGCCTGAAGTAATCATAGGGCTTTCGCTATCAAAAGGTATTCCGTTTTTATTGCACGTAATATTTGCTCTCCCTAAAGAGGCTTGAGCATCTTTACCAGTAACGCCAAAAGATCTTAAATCGATTAGCATCAAATGGGTATCAGTACCACCAGAAAAAATTTTAAAACCTTTGTCTGTTAATCTATCTGAGAGTGCTTTGGCATTATTAATCACATTTTTTGTGTATTGTTTAAAATCATCAGATAAAGCTTCTTTAAAACAAACTGCTTTAGCGGCAATTACATGCATTAGTGGTCCACCTTGTAATCCAGGAAATATAGCGCTATTAAATTTTTTAATTAATTCTTCTTTATTTGTTAAAATAATCCCTCCACGTGGACCTCTCAAAACTTTGTGTGTAGTAGACGTAACCACATCTGCATATTTAGTGGGATTTGGATAAGCTCCACCAGCAACTAATCCAGAAAAATGAGCCATGTCAACAAGAAAATATGCACCAACTTTATCACAAATTTCTCTAAACTTTTTAAAATCGATAATTCTTGAATATGCACTACCTCCAGCAATTATTAATTTGGGTTTATTTTCTTGTGCAAGTTTTTCAACACTTTCATAATCAATAAGACCTGTGTTTTTATCTACTTCATAATGAAGTGCATTAAACCATTTTCCAGACTGGGCTGGCCTCGCTCCATGAGTCAGATGACCTCCAGAATTTAAACTCATTGCTAAAGTGGTGTCACCGGGTTTTAACAAAGCCAAATAAACAGCTCCATTAGCTTGAGCGCCAGAATGTGGTTGAACATTTGCAAATTTACAATCAAATAATTTTTTTGCTCTTTCAATTGCTAAATTTTCAGAAATGTCAACATGCTCACAACCACCGTAATATCTTTTACCTGGATAACCTTCAGCATACTTGTTTGTTAAAACCGACCCTTGAGCCTCTAGCACTGCTTTAGAAACAATATTTTCTGAAGCGATTAATTCTATATGATTTTGCTGTCTTAAAAATTCATCCTCAATAGATTTATATAAATCATTGTCGACTTCTTTTAGATTAAGTTTAAAGAAACTATTTAAATATTTATTTAATTTTACCGCTATGGACATATCTAAATTTTTTTTACCCTTTTTAAGTGCCTTCCTCCCTCAAATTTAGTTTTTAAAAAAACTTCAACTAATTTTAAAGATATCTTTTTTTTTGTTAGTCTTGAACCTAATGCTATTATATTAGCATTATTATGTTGTCTAGACAATCTTGTAGACTTGATATTATAACACACGGCAGCTCTAATTTTTTTGATTTTATTGGCACTTATGGCCATACCAGTTCCCGAACCACATACTAAAATGCCTACATCGCTTTTTTTAAGTTTGATTCTATTAGCTAGTTTTTTTGCATAATCGGGATAATCGACTGATTGATCATTATATGGGCCAATATCATAAATTGAAACATGTTTATCAATTAAATGATTCTTTATGATTTCTTTTAAATTAAATCCTGCATGATCTGAGGCAATACATACAGTTTTAAAGATTTTATTTAATTTTATATTGCTCATGTATATTAATTAAATTACACTAATTTAAATTATAATTATATATTTGTCACATTGCATTAAAAATCAGAACTTTACATGAAAATTATAGGCTCCTACCCAAAATCAAGACTTCGAAGATTAAGAAAAACCTCATGGATCAGAAATTTAATCTCTGAAAATGCAGTTTCAAAAAATGATTTGATTTTACCTATATTTGTAAGAGAGGGAAAGAATATAATAGAACCAATAAAGTCAATGCCTGGAGTGAATAGATATTCTTTAAATAAATTACCGGTAATTTTAAATCAAGTTAAAAAATATAAGATACCAATGATAGCTTTATTCCCCCACACACCAAATAAAAAGAAGGATAAGTTTGGCAATGAAGCATTAAATCCCAATAATTTAATTTGTAAAAGTTTAAGATTTATAAAAAAAAGATATCCTCAAATCGGAGTAATGTGTGATGTTGCTTTAGATCCGTACACTTCTCATGGACATGATGGAGTTATAATTAATAATGAAATTGAAAATGATGAAACTATTAAAATACTAGTTAAACAAGCTTTATTACAAGCTAAAATGGGGTGTGATGTGATTGCTCCCTCTGACATGATGGATGGAAGAGTAGGAGAAATAAGAAAAATTTTAGATAAAAATAATTTTAAGAATGTTAACATTTTATCTTATGCAGTCAAATATGCATCAAGCTTCTATGGACCTTTTAGAGATGCTGTAGGAAGTAAATCAAAATTAAAAAAAGATAAAAAAACATATCAAATGGATTATAGAAATTCTTTTGAAATATTTAGAGAAGTAGGTCAAGATATTAAAGAAGGTGCCGATATGATATTAGTTAAACCAGGTATGATGTACTTAGATATTATAAATAAAATAAAAAATAATTTTAAAATTCCGGTTTTAGCTTATCAAGTATCAGGTGAGTATAGTTTAATCAAAAACGGAATTAAGAAAAAAATACTAAACGAAGAGTCTATTATGGAAAGCATCTTATCTATTAAAAGAGCTGGAGCCTGTGCGGTAATAACTTATTTCGCTATTGATATTGCAAAAAAAATTAAAACTTCTATTTGAAATAGTTTTCCAATTGTATTCTAGAGTTTGGAAAAGGAATTTTATTTGGTATAAAAAATTTATTTTGTATTAAACTTCT
>CACISL010000022.1 GCA_902589305.1 uncultured Pelagibacteraceae bacterium | reverse complement strand
TTAATACTAGTCTCCTCTAACAACTCCCTTTTCATTGCAGAGATATAACTTTCTCCTTTATCCACTCCACCTTGTGGCATCTGCCATTTATCAACTGGATTATCTTTTCTTTTTCCAACAAAAACTTTATTTTCACTATTTAAAATAATTACTCCTACTCCATTTCTCATAGGTAGTTTTTCTTCCTTCATATAATTAAGAGTTGAAAAGTTTTATAGCGTAATTTAATTGGTTATCCTTATCTGAGTTTATTTGAAAATCTTCTCCCTCTTCCTCAATTAGAATATCTGGTGTTACACCAACCTCTGATATTGATTTTCCAGATGGTAAATAGTATTTAGAAATTGTTAATCTCATACCTCCACCATTTCTTAAAGGTATTATAGATTGAACAGAACCTTTTCCATAAGAATTCTCACCCAATATTATTGCTCTTTTGTGATCTTTTAAGGCACCTGCAAATATTTCAGCCGCAGAAGCGGAACCATTATTTATTAAAATTACAATAGGTTTGCCTTTAATTTCATCGCCTTTTCTTGCAAAAAATTTTCTAGTTTCAGAAACTTTTCTTCCTTTAGTAGAAACTATTTCACCATCATCTAAAAAAAAATCAGTAATATTAACAGCTTGATTTAATAATCCACCAGGATTATTTCTAAGATCGAAAACATATCCTTTTAATCTTGTTTTTTTTTCAAATTCTTTTACTGATTTTAAAAATTGTTTGTCACTATTCTCATTAAAAGATTTTAACCTAATATATCCTAAATTTTTTTCTTTTCCGATTATCTTTGAACTTACTGATTTTACTTCTATTATCTTTCTTACAATTTTAAACTCTAAAGGTTTTTTTACATTTTTCCTTCTTATAGAAAGTTCTATAGATGTACCAACTGGACCACGCATTAATTTAACTGCTTCTAGTAGAGATTTACCTTGAACTTGTTCTTCACCAATTTTAACAATATAGTCACCTGATTTAATACCCGCTTTCGCTGCTGGTGTATCGTCAATTGGAGAAATAACTTTTACAACGCCAGCTTCCATACCTATCTCTATACCTAAACCACCAAATTCTCCTTTTGTGTCAGTCTGCATTTCTTTAAAAAGCTCTGGGCTCATATAAGCCGAATAAGGATCAAGAGATTGAAGAACTCCATTTATTGCTGATTCCATCATCTCTGATTGATTAACATCGTCTACATAATCTTTTTTAATATTTTCCAAAACTTCCCCAAAAAGATCAATCTTTTCATATAAATCATTTTTTGAGAAGGATATTGAGGTAGAAATAAAAAAAAGAAGGGCAGAGGCTATTATAACTTTTTTCATATCATTGCTTTTTCTTTAGGAATTTCTTCAGCCCACATTTTTTCTAAATCATAAAACTCTCTTTTTTCTGGGTGAAATAAATGAACAATTACATCTTGAGCATCTACTAATTTCCAATCGTTACTATCTTTTCCCTCAATACGGCAATTGTCTACCCCTAATCTTTTTAATTGAGATAAAATAATTTCAGATAATGCCTGCAAGTGTCTCGAAGATGTCCCAGAAGCTATAACCATATAATCTGCTATATATGATTTATTTTTTAAGTCGATACATGTTATATGCTGAGCTTTATTATCATCTAATATTCTTTCAATATTATTTTTAATATCAATGATTCTCATCAAATATTCAATTGTGCTTGATTTTTTAACTGTGTTGAAGATATAGCGATTGGCTTGTTTCTTATGAAGATGATTCTATTTTTAAAATTTTTAACCACAATTGATTTCATTCCCTTTCTATCATATCCTTTTCTAGAAAAAACTACTAATTTTACTAATTTTACTATTTTTTTCCAGCTTTTCCACTTGTGAAATAGCATTAAATTATCAGAACCAATTATAAAGAAGATATTTTTAATTTTTTTTTGTTTGATAAAGTAATTTATAACGTCAATTACTCTAGAAGATTTAATAATATTATCCAAATGAATTGTCTTAATTTTCTTCTGCCCTTTAGTAAACTTTTTTGCATATTTAATTCTTTCATCTAAAGAATAAAAAGTTCTATTTTTGAAGGGATTTTTTTTTGTAATAACCCAATAAATTTTTTTCAATTTTAATTTTTTTATAGCAATCTTTGATATACCCAAGTGTCCTTTATGCGAAGGATCAAAACTACCACCCAATAAACCGACATATTTCTTTTGGAAACTCGACATTAATTATGATCTTATAATTCCTTTTCCAGAAACAAAATATTTGTATGATGTTAATTGATTTATTCCCACAGGACCTCTAGGTGGAAGTTTGTTAGTAGAGATCCCAATTTCACCGCCAAAACCAAATTCTCCGCCATCAGCAAATTGAGTTGAAACATTATGCATTGCTATTGAGCTATTAACGCCATTTAAAAAAATTTCAGCATTTTTTTTGTTGCTAGTGAGAATACTATCTGTATGCATTGTGCCATATTTCAAAATATGTTCCACAGCGCTGTTTACATTTTTAACTGTCTTGATTGAAATAATCGCGTCTAGATATTCTGTTTTCCAATCTTTCTCTACAGTTTTTTTTTAATTTTCCTTTAAAAAGTTTATTTACTTTTTTATCGGCTCTAACTTCGCAACCTGAATTTAAAAGGGCATTTATTATCTCTTTAGCATGGGAGTTTAAAGCTTTTTCTTCGATCAGAAGAGTTTCAACTGCTCCACAAATACTTGTTCTTCTCATTTTCGCATTAATAATTAACTCTTTAGCCATTTTTATATTTGCGGTTCTATCAACATAAATGTGGCACAATCCCTCAAGATGACCGATTACGTGTATACTAGAAAATTTTTGCACTTTTGCTACAAGTCCCTTACCTCCTCTTGGTACAATTACATCAATGTATGAGCTCATTTTTGATAATAGTTGATCTACTATTTTTCTATTTTTATTCTCAATAAACTGAACACAATTTTGATTAATATTGTTTTTTCTCAAATTCTCTCTAAATAAATTAGCCAGCAATCTGTTTGAATTGAAAGCCTCAGACCCGCCTCTTAAAATAGAACAATTACCTGATTTCAAACATAACGCTGCAACATCAGCAGTTACATTAGGTCTGCTTTCATATATTACACCTATAACTCCAATCGGAGTAGTTATTTTTTTAATCGTTAATTTATTTGGTCTACGCCATGTTTCTAAAACTCTTCCAACCGGATCTTTAAATTTTGCTATTTCATTTATTGAATGTCTAATATTCTCAATTCTTTTTTTATTTAAAATTAGTCTATCAACTAGATGCTTTCTTTTTACATTTTTAACATCTTTTAAATTTTCTCTTATAATTTTATTAGTATTTTTTAAAAGTGATTGGTTGTAATTTTGTAAAACTTTTTTTATTTTTTCATGCTTTATACTCTTTAAATCTTCAAAAGCTTTTTTTGCGTTTTTTCCTATCGTCTCTAAATAATTCATTTATAATAATACCATATCATCTTTATGAATAACTTCAGTCTTACTTAGATATCCAAGAATTGTTTCAATATCTTTACTTTGTTTGCCTTTTATTTTATCTATTTCAGTAGAGCTGAAAGAGGATAACCCTCTAGCTAGCTGAATATTATTCTGATCTAAAATTATTACATTTTCTCCTTTTTTGAAATTTCCATCTATTTTAGTTATGCCAGCAGCAAGCAAGCTTTTACCATTAGATAAAGCTTTAGCTGCACCACTATCAATATAAATTGTTCCATTGTAATTAAGAGAACCGATGATCCATTTTTTTCTTGCATCTAAAGTAGAAATTTTTGGCAAGAAATGGGTATATTTTTTGTTTTTAATCATATTAAAAATCGGGTTATTTATTTTACCATTCGCAATAAACATATGACTGCCTGAATTCATACAAATCTTAGCAGCATCTAGCTTTGTAGCTATCCCTCCTGAGCCAAATTTATTTTTCTTATTTTCAATAAGCGAAATGATTTTGTCATTAATTGAAGTTACCTCTTTTATAATTTTTTTACTTTTTGACTTATCGTATAGTCCATCAACATCAGAAAATAATATCAGTATATCAGCCCCAATTATTTGAGCGACTCTAGCAGCCAATCTATCATTGTCTCCATATTTTATTTCGCTTGTTGCTGTTGAATCATTTTCATTTACCACAGGGATAGCTTTAAGTTTAAATAAATTGTCAAAAGTTCTCCTTACATTAATAGCTCTTCTTCTTTGTTCGGTATCATCTGGACTAATTAAAATTTGACCGGTTTTAATCTTATATCTATCAAACAGTTTCTGAAATTCTCCTGCTAGGTGAATTTGACCAACCGCTGCAATTGCTTGACTCATTTCTAGTTTAATTCTCCCTTTTTTAATTTTAAGATATTTTTGTCCAAGAGCTATTGCCCCCGAAGAAACAATAACGAAGTTTTTCCCCTTTCCATATTTTTTTATATCTTTAATAAGAGAAGTTACCCACTTTTTTTTAAAAACACCTTGACTATCAACTACTGTAGCAGATCCAAGTTTTAAAACTATTTTATTTGCATTTT
>CACISL010000021.1 GCA_902589305.1 uncultured Pelagibacteraceae bacterium | reverse complement strand
ACAAGCAAGTTGCTATTAAAATACTTAGACCAGATATAGAAAAATTATTTAATGAAGAACTTGATGCATTAATGCTTTTTGCATATTTAATTGAAAATACTTTTTCAAAAGCTAAAAGACTTAAATTAGTCGAAGTTGTCCACTTGTTAAGAGAGATCACGAATATTGAAATGGATTTAAGATTTGAGGCAGCTGCAGCAAATGAGTTATTTGAGAATACAAAAAATGATCTTGGTTTTATTGTTCCAAAAATTTATTGGAATTACACTACAAAAAAAATTTTAACATTAGATAAAGTTGACGGTGTGTCTATAAGAGAATATGAAAAATTAAAAGAACAGGGCATAGATTTAAAAAAACTTGCCCAAAACTTAATTCAATTTTTTTTAAAGCAGGCAGTAAGAGACGGTTTTTTCCATGGTGATATGCATCAAGGAAACATATTTGTTGATCAGAAAGGAAACATTATTCCAGTAGATTTTGGTATTATGGGTCGTTTAGACAAAGATAATAGAAAATTCCTAGCAGAAATTTTATATGGTTTTATTCAGCGAGATTATGTAAAAGTCGCAGATGTTCATTTTCAAGCTGGTCTTGTTCCTAAAGACGCATCCAAAGAAGAATTCGCTCAAGCGCTTAGATCTGTTGGAGAGCCTATTTTTGGTCAATCTATAAAAGACATATCAGGAGGAAATTTATTAGCTCAGCTTTTTGAAATCACCGAAAAATTTAATATGGCTACTCAACCTCCTTTACTTTTATTGCAAAAAACTATGGTAGTTGTAGAAGGAGTAGCCAGAAAATTATACCCTGAGACAAATATTTGGGAAGTTTCTAAACCAGTGCTTGAAAAGTGGCTTAAAGATAGTAAAAGTCCAAAATCGACTATCGACACAGCTATTACCACTTCATCAGAATTGATTAAAAGAATACCTGATTTACCAAAATTTATGGACAGAGCTGACTATGCCCTTAAATTAATGGCAGAGGGGAAGTTAAATTTAGCATTAGGAGGTAATAAGAATTTAGAAATTGAGCAAATGAAAATTAAAAACTTTAGAAATAATATTCTTATAAGTTTTTTTGGTATTGTAATTGTCTTTTTATTAGTATTTTAATTCAATATGACTGTAAAAAATAAAAAAATTCTTATTATCGTTGGTGGAGGAATATCTGCTTACAAATCACTGGATTTAATAAGATTGCTTAAAAAAAATAATAATGATGTTAAAGCAATATTAACTAAAAGCGGTAAAGAATTTGTTACACCATTATCTATAACTACTCTTACTAAATGTAAAACATTTGAGGATATTTTTGATAAAAAAATGGAGTCAGAAATAGACCATATTTCCCTGTCTAGATGGGCTGATTTAATTATCGTAATGCCTACAACTGCTAATTTTATGACGAAGTTAAGCCTTGGAAAGGCAGAGGATTTAGCAACAACAGTTATCTTGGCATCAAATAAGGATATTTTATTAGTTCCAGCTATGAATGTAAGAATGTGGGTGCATAAAGCTACGCAAAAAAATTTAAAAACACTTCAAGATTACGGTTATTTGTTTTTAGGTCCAGAAAAAGGGGAGATGGCCTGCGGTGAATACGGTGATGGAAAAATGTCAAGTCCAAGGCAAATTTTTTCATTTCTTCATAATTATTTTAATAAGAAAAATATAGTCAAAAAGAAAAATTTAAAAGCACTTGTAACTACTGGTCCAACAAGAGAATATCTCGATCCAGTAAGATATATTTCAAATGAGTCAAGTGGAAAACAAGGTTACGAAATAGCAGTAGCACTTAATAGACTTGGGGTTAAGACTACATTAATCACAGGTCCAACCAATTTAATTATAAATACAGATATTAAAACAAAAAAAGTTATATCTGCTAAAGAAATGTTTAATGAAGTTAAAAAAACATTACCAGTTGATATTGCTATATGTGCAGCTGCTGTTGCTGACTTTAAACCATTTAAAAAAAATAAAAATAAAATAAAAAAAAATCAAAATGGTTTAAAATCAATTAATTTGGAAAAAAATAGAGATATTGTTGAATTTTTGGGGAAAAATAACAAAAATAGGCCAAGTATAGTTGTAGGATTTTCAGCAGAAACTGAAAACTTATACAAGAATGCAATCATTAAATTAAGAGAAAAAAATTGTGACCTTATAGTTGCTAATGATGTGTCAAAAAAAAATAGTGGTATTAACTCAGATTATAATAGAGTTTTAATAATTGATGGAAATGAAAATTTAAAAATGTTTAAGAGAAGTAAAAAAAGTTTTATTGCTAATAAAATTGCAAAAGTAGTTTTAGATAAACTATTAATTGATGACAGAAATTTTAATTAAAAGACTATCAAAAAACATATCATTGCCCAAGTATGAAACAAGTGGATCATCCGGCTTAGATCTTGCAGCTAATATTAGAAATTCTATCCAAATTGAACCAGGAAAAATTTCAATAATTCCGACTGGTATTTCCTTAGCAATACCAAAGAATTATGAAATACAAATTAGACCAAGATCAGGACTTGCAGTTAAAAATCAAATTTCAGTGTTAAATACACCTGGAACTATTGATGCGGATTATAGAGGTGAAATAAAAGTTATATTGATAAATTTAGGCAATAAGACATTTACTGTTGAAAATGGAGCAAGAATAGCACAAATGGTAGTCTGCCCAATTATTAAAGCTAAACTTAAAGAAGTTGAAAATCTAGATAATACTACAAGGGGTTCTGATGGTTTTGGTTCAACAGGACTAAAATAATTAATGAATTTAAACTTGAAAGACTTTGAAAGATACGAGAAGCAGATAATTTTAAAAAATATTGGTTTGAGAGGTCAAAAAAAAATATTTAATTCAAAAATATTAATAATTGGAATGGGCGGGCTTGGTTGTCCACTCTTAACTTATCTCGCGGCATCTGGTGTTGGTAATTTGGGCATTGTCGATCATGATAAAGTAGAGTTAAATAATCTCAATAGGCAAACCCTTTTTTCATTTAATGATATAGGTAATTACAAAGTTGATCGGGCCAAAACTAAAATTATTAAATTAAACAATAAAATAAGAGTAAAAACATTCAAAAAGAGAATAAATTCACATAACGTGAAAACTATTATGAAAAATTATGACATCATCTGTGACGGCACCGATAATTATGAAACTCGATATTTAATCAATGATCAATGTAAAAAAGATAAAAAAATTTTGATTTCAGCTGCTATAAGTAAATTTGATGGTCACTTATACGTATTTAATTTTAATAAGAAAACTTCTTGCTACCGATGTTTTATGCCTGAAAAACCTGATGTATTTAACGATTGCCAATCTGAGGGGATCTTTTCTCCGGTAGCAGGAATTTTAGGTTCTCTTCAAGCAAATGAGGTTTTAAAGTCAATTTTAGGTTTTAAGGATAATTATAAAAATCAAATGATTGTATATAATTCCATTAAGAATGATTTTAGAAAAATAAGATTAAATCCAAATCCATATTGCAAAAATAAATGTTCAAAATAATTTTAATTTTTTTTTTTCTTTTGAGTGCTTTTCAAAGTTTAGCAGCAGAGGAATATTTTTTAACTCTCAGAAATGATAAGGTTAATCTTAGACAAGGACCATCTTTTGAATACCCAATTAAATTATTTTATAAAAAGAAATTTTTACCAGTTTTAGTTCAAGATAAATATGATAATTTCAGAAAAATTAGGGATCATGAAAATAATACAGGGTGGATTCATATTTCCCAATTATCAAAAAGAAAAGCCGCTTTAATTATAGATGATGAACAATTAATTTTTAATAAGCCTTCTATTTATTCTAAACCTTCTGTAGTTTTAAAAAAGGGTAGATTATGTAAAATTAAAAAGTGCAATAAAAATTGGTGTAAAGTAAATGTGGAAAATTATAAAGGATGGGTAAAAAAAGAAAGTTTGTGGGGGTTGTTGTAAATTTATTTTTTATATTTTGAAGTCCAGATTTTATCTAAAATAAAATACCAAACAGCGTTTGCTAATGGCTCTACAATAGCATCTGTAAGGGCTATAATGAAAGACACATTAGCTATTAACATTAAGACTGTTATAGCAATAGCAAAGTGTCCAATTGTATAAATTATTGTTCTTAATATAGATCCTTTGTTATTTTCATATATAGTTTTTGAAGCTGAAAAGATCCCGTGAGTAAACTCTGTCATTTAAATAAATGGATTTTCAAGAACACATGCAACTAGATGTATTCTATTTTGTTCCCCTCCGTTAAAAAAGTTATGATATTTTGTATTATTTGTAATAGTAACTGAGCCATCAGCTGGCATGTGTTTACATACTTCTTCGATGACCATTCTGCATCCTTTGTTAGTTATAATTGGGATATGTAGTCTTGGTTCTGGGTCTCTGTGCCAACTTAATGTAGATCTTGGTTCTTTTAATAAAATTCTTACTCTTCCAAGTTTAAAATGTTTTCTTAATGTATTGTAAACTTCCTCGAAATAAGTTCCTTTAAATTCTGGCACAATTTCAGTATATTTTGATTCATCTATACGCTTGTCTCTTTCAATTTCTTTTCCATTTTCATTAGGAATAGT
>CACISL010000020.1 GCA_902589305.1 uncultured Pelagibacteraceae bacterium | reverse complement strand
AAAAAAAATTTTTGAGAAACTACTTTTTTTACATTTAATTTCTTTTTCTTAAAATATTCTCTAAGGAGACTAAAATTTACAAGAGACGTTATATCAACCATACCTAAATGCTTTTGTATATTGTTCATATTTATCCGTTTGTTATTTTTTACTGCTTGTAAAGTATTTTTGTTAAGTTGATTTAAATGTCCATAATCTATTAAAAGTATTCCTCCGTTTAGGATTGAAATTTTTTTTACAATTTTATCTAGTTCAGATAAACCTAATTTCGGATATTCAATAAATTTTGAGTCATTCAATGATTTATATGAACTAATATTTTTAATATCTGTTATTGATGCCATACGAAAAGTTTCATGAAAACCTTCAGAATTGATCATATAACACTTTTCCATCAATGACTTTCCATTTTTTGAAAATTGTTTAATTGGAATTGCATCAAAAAATTCATTTCCAAAAAAAACTACTGGTCCCTTTTTAATACTTGAAAAATTATTTATCCATTTAACTCTATTCCCTTTAATTACATTTTTTTGAGTCTTAATTAATAATTTACTTTTTTCATATAAAAAAATATTTACAGCTTTATCAAATTCTGGAAATTTTTTAAATGTGCGCACTAGAACTCTGGTTAAGCTTCCATCTCCTGGTCCTAGCTCGACAAAATTAAATTTTTTAGGACGCTCAATTTTTTCCCAAAAAGAAATAACCCATATCGCAATTATCTCTGAGAATAAATTTGAAATTGTCGGAGCAGTAATAAAGTCTCCCTTTTTTCCGAATGGAATTTTTTTTGAGTAATATCCATAATTTAAATCATATAAAACTTTATCGATAAACTCGTCAATAGGAATTTCTTTATTAGCTTTTATAGAAAAATTTTTATAATCTATTTTCATCTTTTTTTATAAAAAATATAATTATTCCTGATAAAATCATTACTATGCTCAACAATGAACCCATACTTAAAAAATTAAATATATAACCTATTTGAATGTCAGGTTCCCTAAACAGCTCAGCAAAAATTCTAAATGTTCCATAAAAGATTAAAAATAAGATTGAACAATGTCCAATCTTATAGTTTTTTTTATTTATAAATTTGTTAAGAATAATAAACAATACTATGCCCTCTAAAAAAGCTTCATAAAGTTGTGAAGGATGTCTTGGTAAATTATCTATTTCAGGAAATATTACGCTCCAAGGTACATTGCTAACTTTTCCAACAAGTTCACCATTAATAAAGTTTGCTATTCGACCTAAAAATATTCCAACTGGTGCCACGCAAGCTATTATATCTAGCAAAAATAAAGATTGAATTTTTTCTTTGAAAGTAAAAATTAATGTACCAATAATTATTCCTAATAATGCCCCATGAAAAGACATCCCACCTTGCCAAATTTTAAAAATTTCAAATGGATTTTCAAAGAAAAATTGAAAATTATAAAAAATTACGTATCCAATTCTTCCACCAATTATAATGGATATAATCAAATAAGTAATTAAATCGTCGAATTTACTTATCTCAAATTTATTTTCTATAAATTCAAATTTTTTAAGGATTATTCTCTTTCCAAACCACCATGCAAAAATAATCCCAAAAACATATGCTAAAGAATACCATCTTATATCTACAAATCCGAGATTAAATAATACTGGATTTAAATTATGGGTATACATATTTTCTTATAACATATTTGAAATTAATTTTTCTATCAAATAAGATAAACTATGAGCAATTCAGAAAAAATTTTGAAAACCATTTCAAATCTCGTCGAAAACGGCATTTTGACTTCAAAAGATATACGAAAAGAATTATCGAATGATTTAGAGTTTAAAAAAAGTAAACTTATTAAAAAATTAAATCTTGTATCTAGAGAGGAATTTGAGGTATTAAAAAAAATAGTTCAAAAACAAGAGGCAATTATAAAAAAACTACAAAAAAAATTAAAAAGGTAAATTAATTTTTACCTGCAAACCTCCTAATTTACTTTTCCCTAATTGAATGTTACCTCCGTGTGAATTTATTACATCCTCAACAATTGCTAATCCTAATCCAACTCCAGATTTATTCAAACTCCTACTTTTATCAAGTCTATAAAAAGGTTTAAAAACATTTTTATATTGATCTTCAGGTATACCTGGCCCATCATCTTCAAAAATTATGAGTGCGCGGTTTGGACTTTTTTGTATTTTAGCAAAAACTCTTTGTCCATAGATTAATCCATTATTAATAATGTTTTCAAAAGATCTTTTCAAAGCCACTGGCCTTCCTTTCAAAGTTAAATTTTCTTCAAATGAAACATTAAAATTATCATTATTAATGTTTTGTTTAATTTCACTAAATAATTCTGATAATTTTATTTCAACAGTTCTTTCTTGGGATTGAGTCTTAGCAAACTGTAGATAATCATTAAGCATTCTTTCCATCTCATCAATATCATTAGACATTGTTTTTGATAAATCTTTTTGATTTACCATGGCAAGCTGAAGTTTTAATCTAGTTAAAGGTGTTCTTAGATCATGACTTATACCTGATAACATTTCAGATCTTTGATTTAAATGACGGTTTATTCTTTTTGCCATCCTATCAAATTCGTATGCAGCTTTTCTAATCTCTTGTGCACCTGATGGTCTGAAATCATTTACATAGTCTCCCTTTCCAAATCTTTCCGCTGCTTTTGCAAGGTTTACCAATGGTCTTGTTTGATTTTTAAGAAAAATTAAAGCTATTACTATCAAAACTATCGACGGCAATGTCGTCCATAAAACAAATAATCTCACTGATGAAGCTGACACCAGCTCTTTAGGAACTAAAAATTCTATCACTTCATTTTCTGATTTTATTTTTATTTCGACTGCATTTTTGAATTTTGATGTACTAAACCAGTAGTTATTATTTCCAAAAGTTGATTTTAATTCTCTTCTTAAAGATCTATCCATTGGACTGAATCTTCTTTCTCCAGAAATAGTTGGGAACGTATCGTTATTTATTCCTATCTCAAAGTTAAAATTATTTTTGTAACTATCAGTGAAAAAATCTAAATTCTTTTTGTCATTTTGATAAATTTCCTCAATTGTTTTAAGTTGAGCCACTAAAGCTCTCGTTGTATTTTTGTTAGCTTTTATCCAAATACTATCGTAAAAAACTATTGTAATAATTATCTGAAGAATAATTGTTGGAGCAGCTACAATTATCAATGCTCTGTAGAATAATCTTTTAGGTAAAATTATTTTTATAAAATTATTCAATCCAGAGAACATAGCCTGAGCCCCTCACTGTTTGTAAATATTTAGGATTTTTTGGATTAATCTCTATTTTATGTCTTAGTCTTGTTATCATTACATCAATTGACCTCTCTTGATTTATACCAGATATTTTTCTTATTTCTTCGCGTGAATAAGTTTTCCCTGGATTAGATAACATTTCCGATAATATCATTTTTTCAGAATTATTAATCTTTTTACTTTTATCTTTTAAATTTATTATCATTTTATTTAAATCCACTTCAGCGTTACCAATCCTATGCTTAGAATTAAGATCTATTTTAGTGTTATTTTTAATAATATTTTTTATTCTTAAAAGTAATTCTTTTGGCTCAAACGGCTTGCTTATATAATCATCAGCACCTAGCTCTAAACCTTTAATTCTATCCTCAACTTCACCTTTAGCTGTAAGTAAAATGATTGGAACTTTAATATCTTTTCTAATATCTTTCGTAAGTTCATAACCGTCTTGTCCAGGCATCATTATATCTAAAATGAGAATATCAAATTTAAAATATTTTAATTTTGTTTTTGCTTGATCTGCATTTTCAGCGGTTGAAACAATGTAATTGCTATCTGATAAGTAATCTTTTAACAAGTTTCTTATTTTATCATCATCGTCCACTACTAAAATATGTAATTTATTATTTTCCATCTATAATTTTTTTTAATACATTTTTGAATTTTATAACAGAGTCAGAACTTGAATTTTTTAAAGCATTGAATATTCTTTTTTTTTGAGAATTATAAACAACATCAAAAAAAATTTTTCCCTCTTTATCCAAAAATAAATTTTTTTTTCTTGTGTCATTATCATCTTGAACTTGTTTAATTATTTTTGCCTTAATAAGATCACGTAAAACTCTATTAAGACTTTGCTTTGTGACCTTTAACTTAAAGATTAATTCCCCTAAATTTATTCCAGGATTTCTCTCTATTAAATGCATCGCTCTCAGGTGCGCTGGACCAAAATATTTTTTGGATAAAATCTCTCTTGGATCAGAAAAGGTTTCTCTATAAGCATAATAAAGAAGCTGAATAAACTCTTTTATTTGATCATCTTTTAGGTAAAGTAATTCTTTCATAATGGTAAGTTATATTGACTTATCCCTTTTTGGAATATACTTTTTTATATAAAAAAAATCTATATATTTACTTCAAATGGAAAGTATACCTTACGATAAAAGATCAGGGAAAATTTGGTTCAATGGTAAAACTGTTGAATGGAAAGATGCAAATATTCATATATTGAATCACGGGCTTCACTATGCAAGTTGTGTTTTTGAGGGTGAAAGAGTTTATGATGGAGAAATTTTTAAACTTGAAGAACACACAGAAAGATTATTTTACTCAGCAAAAAGAATGGGAATAAAAGTTCCCTATTCTGAAAAAGAAATAAATGATGCTTGTAAGAATATTGTTAATATTCAAAAAGTAAAAAATGGCTATGTAAGACCTTTAATATGGAGAGGAAGTGAAATGATGGCTATTTCTGCGCAGAAAAATAAAACTCATGTTGCGGTTGCAACTTGGGAGTGGGGATCTTACTTTGACCCTAAATTAAAACTTAATGGAATAAAACTAAATATTTCAAGTTGGAGAAGGCCTGCGCCAAATACTATACCTTGGGATACAAAAGCAGCTGGTTTGTATATGATTTGCACTTTATCAAAACATGAAGCAGAGGCAAAAGGATTTACAGACTCTTTAATGTTAGATCACGAAGGAAATGTTGCAGAGGCAACAGGTGCAAATGTTTTCTTTAAATGTGATAATGGAGATCTTCATACTCCAATACCAGACTCTTTTCTTGACGGCATCACTAGACGTGAAGTAATAAAAATTGCTAAATCTAAAGGAATAAAAGTAATTGAGAGAAAAATTAAACCAGAAGAGATGAAAGAATTCGTTGGCTGTTTTTTAACAGGGACTGCTGCTGAAGTAACGCCTGTTTCTGAAATTAATGAGTACAAATTTAAAGTTTGCAACTTAATTTCTGGTTTAAATGATGATTATCAGAAATTAGTGAGAAAAGATACCGCCGCTTAATCTTTGCTGTCCTCATTTATTGCGTGATCAATACCTTTTCTGAGATAATCGTAACCAGTGTATAATGTTAAGAAAGCAGATAACCATAATAAAATAATTCCCACTGTTTGTGCATTATAATCTTGAAAATTTATAATTTTGTTTCCAATATCCCCCGTAAGTAAAATTGCTATTGAAGTCATTTGAATAAAAGTTTTCATTTTTGCAAGGCTTGTTACTTGCATTGTAATTTTCCCTTTTGCTAAAAATTCTCTAAGCCCTGATACTAAGATCTCTCTGGTTAAAATAATTACAGCAGCAATTACTTCATAGTTTTTTATTGTTCCATTCATAACAAGTAATATTAGCGCGGCAGCAACAAGTATTTTGTCTGCTATGGGATCTAAAAGTTCGCCTAACTTAGACTCTTCTTTAAAAAATCTTGCTAATAAACCATCTAAATAATCTGTAAAACTTGCAAGAACAAATAAAAAGAATGGTATTAAGTCTCCAAAAAAACCAGGAATAAAAAAAGTGACAACAAAAATCGGTACGATTATTATTCTTCCAATTGTAAGTATATTAGGTATTTTTAATTTCATTTATTCGTGAAAATAATCATATATTTTCTTTGCTATGTTGTCCTCTATTCCTTCCACTGATTTTAAATCGTCAAAGCTTGCAGACTCAACAGCTCGTGCAGACCCAAAATGATTTAATAAAGCTCTTTTCCTCTGTTTTCCAATCCCTTGGATTTGATCTAACAAAGATTTGCTAAGGTTTTTCTTTCTTTTAGCTCTGTGAGTGCTTATCGCAAATCTATGAGCCTCATCTCTAAGTCTTTGTATGAAAAATAATAATGGATCATTTTTTTCTAAAATATACTCTTTACTTTCATAATAGATTTTTTCCTCCCCAGCATTTCTTTTTTTACCCTTTGCTACTGCTAAAATTGGCAAGTCATGCAATCCTAATTCATTAAGTACCTCTCTTGATACAGAGTACTGTCCTTTTCCACCATCTATTATTATTAAATCTGGTAATGACAGCGAACCAGATTTTTCCTTAATTGCTTTTGAAAATCTTCTAAATAAAACTTCTTTCATCATTCCGTAGTCATCATTTTTTATCTTTTCATCTTTGATATTGAATTTTCTGTATCTTTTTTTAACAAAACCCTCATTACTGAAGCAAATTAATGATCCGATGGAGTCAGTTCCCTGAATGTGGCTATTATCGTAAACTTCTATCAATTCGATATTGTTATTAATATTGAATTTAGATGCTAATTCTTCGATAAGATTATTGTTAGTATCAGATTGTATAAGTTTTTGTTTCAAAGATTGTTTTGCATTTTTCTCGGCAAGACTAGAAATACTTATCTCATTTTTACTTTTTGCTAGCTTAATAATGATATCTTTTTTATCCTTCTCAGAGAATGTTTTCTCAATAAGTTTTTTGTCTTTGACTTCACAGTTAGTTAATATGAGTCTAGGAATCGTTTTGTTCTCATAAAATTGAGATATAAAAGAACATATTATATCTTCTATACTATCATCCGGATCGTGTTTTGGATAGAAAGCCTGATTGCCCCAGTTTTGTTTTGACCTGAAAAAAAAAACTTGGACACAAGTTTTTCCTGTCTCTTTATAAATACTAATAACATCAGCCTCTGTTAAGTTTGTTTGATTTATTTTTTGAGAAGTTTGGATTTGAGTTAATGCTTTTATTCTGTCCCTAGCTACAGCAGCTTTTTCGTAATCTAATTCTTTACTAGCTTTTTCCATTTCTTTAGATAAATTTTTTTGAATTCTTCTAGATTTACCAGAAATAAAATCAATAGCGTCGGCTACTGAAGTCTCGTAATCTTTTTCATTTATATGTCCAACACATGGAGCTGAGCATCTTTTAATTTGGTAAAGGATACACGGCCTCTCTCTATTCTTAAAAACAGTGTCATCACAAACACGTAAAAGAAAAATTTTTTGTAAAATTTTTATTGTCCAATTAGCAGATCCAATTGATGCAAAAGGACCGAAA
>CACISL010000019.1 GCA_902589305.1 uncultured Pelagibacteraceae bacterium | reverse complement strand
CACCAGCCTTGAGCTTATAAGTTTTTGTAAGAAGATAATTCGTAGTCAAACCTTTTGTCATTAAAGTTGCGGCCATCTCATGTGAAATACCACTAGGAACTTTTACTGCTATTTTCGCAGGTATAATTCTCTGTTGTGAATAAGCACCAAGAGGAACTGAAGCATAAGCGATATTATCCCCTTTATTAAATTCAGTAACATTTTGTCCAACCTCGTCTATTTTACCTGCTGCCTCTAAACCAATGCCACTTGGTAATTTAATCGGATACAGACCTGATCTATGATAAGTATCAATATAATTTAAACCAATTGCATAATTGGTAACTTTAATTTCATCTGGCCCAGGTGATCCAACCTCTATGTCTTGAAGCTCTAAAACTTCAGGACCACCATTTTTTTTTAAGATTATAGATTTTGGCATTATTTTAGGAGCGTACTTTACCTTTTAATATTTAGCAAATGTACCATTATTGTAATCTTGAATAGCCTCAAGTATCTCCGCTTTTGTATTCATTACAAATGGTCCTCCTCTAGCAATAGGCTCACCAATTGGCTTACCAGCTATGAATAAAAATTCAGATTTTTTATTTGCTGTAACTTTTAGTTTAGTACCTTGATGTAATAATATTAAGTTTGAGTCAGCTGTTTTATTATGTCCTTTGTCTCCAATTTTTAATTCTCCTTTTAATAGATATACAAAAGAATTATGTCCTGAAGGCACATCACAAGTAAAGTTTTTTTCCTCATTTAAAATTATATGAAAATAAATTGGATCAACGTTATGATTTTTTTCTGGGCCTTCGGCTTTTTCGTATTTACCCGCTATTACTTTTACAATTTTCTCATTATCTTTGTGTTCTCCGAGTTCATTTCCTTTTATATAAAGGTATTCTGGCTTATTCTTTTTCATTTTAGCCGGCATATTTATCCAAAGCTGAAAGCCTAACAACTTACCTTCTTTCATAGCAGGCATTTCAGAGTGAATAATTCCCCTTCCAGTTTTCATCCATTGCACATCTCCAGAGGTCATAATACCTTTAGCGCCAGTGCTATCTTTATGTTCAAATTCTCCGTTTAACATATAAGTTACTGTTTCTATTCCTCTATGGGGATGAGGAGGAAAACCAGCAACATAATCATCTTTATTTTCAGATCCAAATTCATCAAGCATTAAGAATGGATCAATATAATCTGCTTCTGGAGTGCCTATGCTTCTTTTTAGTTTTACTCCTGCACCATCTGAGGCATTTAAGGCTTTAATAATTTTTTTTACTTCAATTTTAGACACATTAATATTTATAATGAAACTTTAAACTTTATCAAGTAGATGCGTTAAATTGCTAATTTCATTTTTGGGTTGAAAATCTAGTATATCGAATACTGAGTTATACCTGTTAACCCAGATGGAATTATACCCAAAGTTTCCACCTCCTGAAACATCCCATGTATTCGCGCTTAAAAAAGTAATTTCATCAGATTTAATTCTATATTTTTTAATGGGTAATTCATAAACCCTTGAGTCAGGTTTATAAATTTTCACTTCTTCAATAGAAAAAAGATCATCAAATAGATTATTTAACTTATTGCTTTCAACTAGTTCATTTAGAAGATCAGGTGTCCCGTTAGAGAGAATAGCAAGTTTGAAGTTTTTCTTTTTTAAATCTTCCAAGACTCCTCTTACCTCGGGATAAGGAGATAAAATTTTGTAAAGACTTAGCAACTCATTTTTAAGATTTTTGTTAATATTGAATACTTTCATTGATTTATCTAAACTGTCCTCAGTAACATCCCAGAAATTTTTATGCCTTTTCATTAAACTTCTAAGCCAAGTATATTCAAGCTGAGTAGTTCTCCAAAAATTTGCAAATGTTTCCCATTTTACTCCAATTTTATCTTTACATTTTTCGGCAGCTGAATTTACATCGAACAATGTACCATAAGCGTCAAATACTACTGCCTTTGTTTTCATCATTTATTAAATGTTATGTGAACCATCACATAATGGTTGATCATTTGTTTGTTTACATGAGCAGAAAAAAACTTTTTTAGATTGATCTGCTAAATATTTTAAAGGCACAAATTCAGTTCCTTTATGTGAACCGTCACAAAAAGGTTGTTTAGAACTAATTCCACAAGTACACCAAAAATAAGATTTTCCCTCTAACACATCAATGCCAATTGGAGAATCTCCAGCTCTTTTACCTTTTTTCATTAAAGCTCCTTTATATCTCTAAAATATGTTTATATTATAGCTATATGAATATTAGATTATATCATCCAGACAGTATACTAGAAAATAATACAACTTTGCTAAGTAAAGAGCATACTCATTATATTGTTAATGTTATGCGACTTAAAAGGGGATCGCACTTAAATTTTTTTAATAAAAATGGAGAATGGAAAAGTGAAATAATTTTTTTAAACAAAGATAGAGTTGAAGTAAGGTTTTTAGAAAAAATTAAAGAAGTCAATAATTTATCTAAAACCGAGCTAGCAATTTGTTTAGTTAAAAAAAATCCAATGGATATTATTTTACAAAAAGCTACAGAGCTTGGTATAAGTAAAATTATTCCAATTGTTTCAGAAAGATCAGAGGTTAAGGAATTAAATCTTGATAGAGCAAAAAAAATAGTTATTGAAGCGACTGAACAGTCTAATCAACTTGTGCCTCCAGATATTGTCGATGTAATTAAATTAAAAGATTTTTTAAAAACTTTTGACGAAAACTCAAAAATCTTATTTGCTGATGTAAATTCAAAGGAAAACTTGAAAACCCAAGATCTAAAAAATGTTAAATCCTTTTGCATATTAATTGGTCCTGAGGGTGATTTTTCTCCAGCAGAACGTGAGTTAATCCTACAAAATAGAGCTGTAAAACCTTTTACGTTATCTAGAAACATTCTAAGGTCTGATACTGCTGTAATAAGCGCGATTTCATTAGTAAATTTTATCAATAACTTTCATTAATTGTCGCATTAATTGAAATTGTGAAATCATCTAAAAGCTGTATAAAAACTCATGATTAAAAAATTTGCTTATACACTTTTCTTAGCGTGGCCAACAGCGCTTTTTGCTAATGAGCCTAAGGACTGGCAATTGGGTTTTCAAAAGTCAGCTTCAAAAAGTATGGACGATATTGTTTGGTTTCATGATTATATGCTAGTACCAATAATTACAGCTATAACAGCTTTTGTTTTATTTTTACTTTTATATGTTTGTGTAAGATACAGGGCTTCTAAGAATCAAGTGCCATCTACTACAAGTCATAATACATTTATCGAGGTTATTTGGACTCTAGTCCCTTGTTTAATTTTGATCGTAATGGCAGTTCCCTCATTTAAAGTTTTATATTCACAAGATGAAATTCCTAAAGCAGACGTTACTATTAAAGCTATAGGATATCAGTGGTATTGGGGTTATGAATACCCAGATGAAAATATCATTTTCGACTCTTATATGATCGATGAAAAAGATTTAAAAGAAAATCAACCAAGATTATTAGCGGTTGACAATGCAGTTTACGTTCCAGTCAATAAAGTTGTAAAAGTTATGATAACCGCAAATGATGTTTTACATGCGTGGGCACTACCATCTTTTGGAGTCAAAAGAGATGCAATTCCTGGAAGAATAAATGAGACATGGTTTAAAGCTGACCGAACTGGAACTTTCTATGGCCAGTGTTCTGAGCTTTGTGGAATAAAACATGCTTTCATGCCAATCACAGTTAACGTTGTGTCCGAAGAAGAGTATAATAAATGGTTAGAAGAGGCTAAAGTTAAATTTGCCAAAGAAGAAATTAATAATAATATTAAAGTAGCAAAAAAAATTAAGGAGATAAAGTAATGTCAGCAACAACTGCAGATCACGAGCATCATCAAAATCCAACAGGTTGGAAAAGATGGGCTTACTCAACAAATCATAAAGATATAGGAACAATGTATCTTATCTTTGCAATTATCGCTGGGATAATTGGATCTGCTTTTTCAGTTTTAATGAGAATGGAACTAATGCATCCAGGTGACGGAATCCTTGGAGGTGATTATCATTTATATAACGTGTTAGTAACTGGTCATGGTTTAATCATGATTTTCTTTATGGTAATGCCAGCAATGATTGGTGGATTTGGAAACTGGTTTGTTCCAATTATGATAGGCGCACCAGATATGGCTTTCCCAAGGATGAATAACATCTCTTTTTGGCTATTACCAGTCGCTCTAATTTTATTGTTAGTATCAATTTTTGTTGATGGCCCTCCAGGTGCAAAAGGAGTAGGAGGGGGCTGGACGATTTATCCACCTCTGTCATCAAAAACTGGACAACCAGGCCCAGCAATGGATCTAGCAATTTTAAGTTTGCACGTTGCAGGAGCTTCATCAATCCTAGGAGCAATTAACTTTATCACAACAATTTTAAATATGAGAACTCCTGGCATGACTTTACACAAAATGCCATTATTCTCTTGGTCAATCTTAGTGACTGCATTTTTACTTTTATTATCGTTGCCAGTTTTAGCAGGGGCTATAACAATGCTTCTAACAGATAGAAATTTTGGAACTGCTTTTTTTGAAGCACAAACAGGTGGAGATCCGGTTTTATTCCAACACTTATTTTGGTTTTTTGGACACCCAGAAGTATATATTTTAATTTTACCAGGATTCGGAATGATTAGTCATATTGTTTCAACTTTTTCAAGAAAGCCTGTATTTGGTTATCTAGGAATGGCTTATGCGATGGTGGCTATTGGAGTAGTTGGCTTCGTTGTTTGGGCTCACCACATGTACACTGTTGGACTTGACACAGATACAAAGGCCTATTTCTTAGCGGCGACAATGATTATTGCAGTCCCAACTGGAATTAAGATTTTTTCTTGGATAGCAACAATGTGGGGTGGCTCGATAAGCTTTCAGACTCCTATGCTTTGGGCAATTGGCTTTATTTTCTTATTTACTTTAGGAGGAGTAACTGGAGTAGTTCTGGCAAATGCAGGTGTTGATACAGCACTTCACGATACTTATTATGTTGTTGCGCATTTCCACTACGTATTATCAATGGGCGCTGTGTATGCAATCTTTGCGGGATTTTATTATTGGTTTAGTAAAATGACAGGTTATGAATACTCAGAATTTTTGGGAAAACTACATTTTTGGCTGACGTTCATAGGGGTTAACTTAATATTCTTCCCACAACATTTCTTAGGATTAGCAGGAATGCCAAGAAGATACGCTGATTATCCAGACGCATTTGCTGGTTGGAACTATATATCTTCAATTGGGTCATATATATCTATTATAGGTTTAGCAGTATTTTTATTAAATCTATTGTACGCCTTTATGAAAAAGAAAAAAGCAGAACCAAATCCATGGGGAGAAGGAGCAACGACTTTAGAATGGACAGTGTCATCACCGCCACCATTCCATACTTTTGAAGAGCTACCTAAAGTTAAGTAAATTGACCCAGATAAGTATAAAATCTAGAAATTCTAAACTTGGTTTAGCATTGGACCTAAGTTCATTTTTTAACTTAATGAAACCTAGGGTTATGTCTCTTGTCCTATTTACATGTATGGTAGGATTATTAATAGCACCGATTAATGTAGACTTCACAACTGCTTGCATTTCTCTCTTAGCTGTAGCTATCGGGTCTGGAGCTGCTGGAACTCTTAATATGTGGTATGAATCAGACCTAGATGCCTTGATGAGCAGAACTTGTTTAAGACCAATCCCAACTGGGAAAGTAAAAAAAAATCAAGCTTTATATTTTGGTATAATTTTATCAGTTTTGTCAGTAAGCATAATTTATTTTTCAGCTAACTTAATTTCTGCAATTTTATTAGCCTCAACAATTGCTTTTTATTTTTTTATTTATACGATTTGGTTAAAAAGGAAAACTCCACAAAATATTGTTATAGGTGGAGCAGCTGGGGCATTACCACCTGTTATTGGATGGACAATATCAACCGGAAGTATCTCTGTTGAGCCAATAATTTTATTTTTAATTATTTTTCTATGGACTCCATCTCATTTTTGGGCGTTAAGTTTATATAAATCAAGTGATTATAAAAAAGCGAAAATTCCAATGCTCCCTATAATTTCTGGAACAAAAAAAACAAAAGTGAATATACTTTTTTATGCTTTAATGATGTTACCTGCAATAATTGCACCTTACTTTTTAAATTTTGCTAGCGCATTTTATCTAATCATATCTTCTATGATGTCCGCATACTATGTTTATTTATGTTTAAGATTATATAGGTCTAGAATAGCAAGTATTTCAAATAAAATAGCGAGAAAAATTTTCATATACTCAATTTTTTATTTGTTTTTTATTTTCTTAATTTTATTAATTGATAATTTTTTTAAAATAATATGATGAACAAAAAGAAAAAAAACCTAATAACAGCTTTAATATTAATCTTATTTATGATTTTTTTATTTGTATTAACTTTCTATAATATTGGAATTTATAATAGAGAAATATAATGAATATAAGCAAAAAAAACTTAACACCTATCGCTTTAGTATCGATATTTTTACTAATGCTTGGATTGTCTTTTGCAGCCGTTCCATTATACGATTTGTTTTGCAGAGTGACAGGATTCGGTGGAACTACTCAAAACGCTACTGACAAAGAAATTCCAAAAATTATAGTAAACCAAGACTATAAAATGAGATTTGATACAAACATTAATAGCACTTTAGATTGGAAATTTTATCCTGAAATGAATACTTTAAACTTAAAACCAGGCGAAGTTCATACAGTTAAATTTAACGTTGAAAATCCTAGCAATGAAATTTCTTCAGGGTCAGCAACATTTAATGTATCTCCATCACCATTTGGTATTTATCTGAATAAGATAGGTTGTTTTTGTTTTGAAAAACAAACTTTACAACCAGGTGAAAAAAAAGAGTTTGTATTAACATTTTTCTTGGATCCTAAAGTCGTTGATGATAATAAAACTAAAAATATGTCTGATGTAACTTTGTCTTTTACTTTTTTTTCATCAGGCTATTATGAAAAGAGTAACACATAATGTCGGCAGAAAAACCAAAACACGATTACCATTTAGTTGACCCAAGTCCTTGGCCGATCTATGTTTCATTTGCAACTTTAATCTTAGCTTTTGGAGCAGTTTATTACTTTCACTCTAAAGCCCTTTGGTTACTTTTGATTGGTTTTGCGTTAGTAGTTTATGGTGCATTTATGTGGTGGAGGGATGTTATAGAAGAAGCAGAGCATCAAGGTCATCATACTCCAGTAGTTCAAATTGGACACAGGTACGGTATGACATTATTTATCGCCTCTGAAGTAATGTTTTTTGTTGCTTGGTTCTGGGCTTTTTTTAATGCTAGTTTATTTCCACCTGACTCTATAGGTGGTATATGGCCGCCAGCAGATATAAAAACTTTTGATCCTTGGGATATCCCATTAATCAATACTCTAATTTTATTGTTATCAGGAACTACTGTAACTTGGGCGCATCATGCAATGTTAGAAAATGACAGAAAAGGATTAGTAAATGGTTTGATCGCAACAGTGTTTTTAGGATTTATATTTTCTTGTTTTCAAGCTTATGAATATCATCATGCAACATTTACTTTAGATGGTGGAATTTATGGTTCCACATTTTATATGTCGACTGGTTTTCATGGTTTTCATGTAATTGTCGGAACAGTTTTTCTTGCAGTTTGTTTGTTTCGATCAATGAGAGGCCATTCAACGCCCCAACACC
>CACISL010000018.1 GCA_902589305.1 uncultured Pelagibacteraceae bacterium | reverse complement strand
TAAAAAATTATCTGAACTTACGAATATTTCGGAATCTTTAATTAGAAAGAAAAGAACTGCTTTGAAAGTTTTACCAGTTTATAAAAAAGTCGATACTTGTGCTGCAGAATTTAAGTCTTTCACTCCGTATATGTATTCTACTTATCAAAGAAATTTCTCTTATAATTCAGAATGTGAGGCCGATCCTTCTAGTAAAAATAAAATTATAATACTGGGAGGAGGCCCTAATAGAATAGGTCAAGGAATAGAATTTGATTACTGCTGTTGCCAAGCAAGTTTTGCTCTAAAAGAAGCTAAATATGAAACAATTATGGTTAATTGTAATCCTGAAACCGTGTCAACAGATTATGATACAAGTGATAGATTATATTTTGAACCTTTAATAGATGAATATGTTTTCAATATTATAAAAAGAGAGAATTCAAAAGGTAATGTAAAAGGTATAATTACACAATTCGGCGGTCAAACTCCAATAAAACTCGCAAAATTTTTATATGAGAATAAACTTCCGATTTTAGGAACGCAGTATACATCAATTGACCTGGCAGAGGACAGAGATAGATTTAGAAATCTTTTGAATAAACTTAATTTAAAGCAAGCTGAAAGCGGTATAGCTAGAACTTTTGCTCAAGCAATTAAAATTGCTGACAAGATTGGTTTACCTTTAATGGTAAGGCCATCTTATGTATTAGGTGGAAGAGCAATGGAAATTGTTCATGAAAAAAGTCAGCTGAAAAATTTTGTAAAGGAAGCGTTTAAAGTTGCAGAAAAAAATCCTATCCTAATCGATAAATTTATTGATAACGCAATGGAAGTAGATGTTGATGCAATATCGGACGGTACAAATGTTTTTGTGGCTGGTATTATGCAGCATATTGAAGAGGCTGGAATACACTCAGGTGACTCAGCATGTAGTTTGCCTCCAGTATCGATAAAACCTTTTTTGATTGAAGAAATTGAAAATCAAACAAAAAAGTTAGCTTTAGCTCTAAAAGTTAAAGGTTTCATGAATGTTCAATATGCAATTAAAAAAGATCAGATTTACGTAATAGAAGTTAATCCAAGAGCTAGTAGAACTGTCCCATTTGTCTCTAAAGCAAAAAATTTACCTCTTGCTAAGATAGCCTCAAGAGTGATGGCAGGAGAAAAGTTATCAAAATTCAATCTAAAAAGTAAAACAAAAGATATGTTTGCGGTAAAAGAGGCAGTCTTTCCATTTAACAAATTTCCTAACAGCGATCTTTTACTTGGACCAGAAATGAAATCTACAGGTGAAGTAATGGGTTTTGATAAAAATTTTGGGATGGCCTTTGCTAAAAGTCAAATCGCAGCGTCTAACTCTCTTCCAAAAAATGGTTTAGCCTTTATTTCTCTCAAAAATAGTCACAAGGCAGAAGGAGTGCAACTGGCTAAGCAATTAGTTAAATTAAATTTCAAACTTTGTGGTACTGGAGGTACTGCTGATTATATTAATAAGCATGGTATTAAATGTAAAAAAATAAACAAAGTAAATCAGGGTTCCCCACATATTGTTGATGTTTTAAATGCCAAAAAAATTGCTTTAGTCATCAATACTGGAGGGGGAAATAGTGAAACACAACTGAGTGATGCTGTGGCTTTGAGAAGAGCAACATTAGCTAATAAAGTCCCTTATTGTACAAATATGTCAACGGCCAAGGTTTGTTTAGAGGGAATTAAATCACTGAAACTAAGGGAAATAAGTGTAACTTCTTTACAGGATATTTAGCTTTTGACTTTCCAATCAGTCTGAAAAGTTACATAATTTATCTGAATACATCTTCTTTCTTTCTTAATCTCTTTTTTCTCCATACCATGCCAAGTATTCGGTCCACTTGTAAAGAAGTATCCATAATTGTGTTTGTATGGAACAGTTTTTACTTTGTTAAGGTTTGAGTCGTAAAAATCTGTTCCTAGATTTTCTGACTCGTTATGTAAATTGACAAACACTATCGAAGACATTAATTTTTCTTTAATATCACAATGTGGTTTTAGCCAAAAACCTTCTCGATCACAAATTACCTCTAGTCTTACATAAGAATTATTTAAATCTTTTCCAATTAGTGATCCAATTTTTTTATAAACTTCAGGTGATCTTAATTCTTCAATAAATTTTGTTAAATTTGGAAATTGATTAGAGTTTTCTTTAGTCACGTAACATCTAAGTTTTTTAGCTTTTCCACCATCCTTTATTCCAGCTCGAAACGTTCCTTCACCTCCGTCTAAAGCTCTAGTGCCATCATAGTTTAAATTTTGCTTTCGAGGATCAGCTATTTCAGCATTACAAATTTCGTCAATCGCATTTTTAGTTAATGGCTCATTGATTTCAAAGTGTTTAAAAGGATCGCTAAATAATTTAGTCCTTTTTTCTAAAGATTTAAATAATTCCATGTTTTTTCATTTTCGCTTTTACAATTGGTGCTATTCTGTTTACTTCATTCAAACTTTTATAACTCCAACTTTCAACTCTATCCTCTAGTTCTCTTGTTATACCTAAATCTTTCAATTGTGAATAAAATTTTTTAAATCTTCCAGTTGGCTTAAAAGACTTCATCATGGCAATATAAACAGGTTTTCCAGTCATAGCAGCCTCTGAAATCATTGACGTGGAGTCGCACGTTACAACTATATAATTTGAGATAGCAAGTGCAGAAAGATAAGCTTTTTTATCAATATTTTTTACAACATGATGATTAATACTAAAGGTATTAAAAGCTATTTTTAAAATATTTTCAGGTGTTCTGTAAGAGGGAATTACAATAATTTTAAATTTATCTGGAGTAAATAGTGTCTTAACTTTGTTAAAAAGTTCATGAATTTGTTTTTCTGAATAATTATAATATTTGTTTGGACCTCCGATAATAAATGCTACTAATTCTTTTCTTTTGTCTTTTTCTATTCCTAGATAATTTGAATTATCATTAATTTCTTTTTTTGTTAAGTAGTGAATAGCGCCTGTTGTATTAATTATATTTTCGCCTTTTAAACGATCATGCTCAGGACTTACTATAAGGTCAAAGTGTTGAAAAGAAACTTTAGGATCTTGTATGTGAATATTGAAAATTTGATTACCTAGTCTTTTTTTTAAAGCTATTGATGGTATTACACTTTTTCTTCCACAAGATATAATGATTTTACAATCACATACGAATTTATTTTTAACCAAATTTTCTGATATTGGGCTTATTTTAGGAGGAATTAAATTCCAAAAAGATTTTAATTCAATTTTTTGGTGTTTATAACTTAAGCCCAAAGCTTTAGCTAATCCCTCTACTTGACTGACCATGCCGTGCATACCTTGCGTTAAAAGAAGTGCTTTTAATTCTAACATTAGTTACTATATACCTTTACATAATGAATAATAAATCAACAAAACATACAAAAGTGTTAATTCTTGGATCTGGCCCCGCCGGCTATACTGCAGCTATTTATGCGGCCAGAGCAATGCTTAAACCAATACTTGTGCATGGTTCTCAACCTGGAGGACAATTAACAACCACCACAGATGTCGAAAATTATCCTGGATACTCAAAAGTGATTCAGGGACCATGGCTAATGGACGAAATGAAAGGCCAAGCAGAAGCTGTAGGTACAGAGATGATACAGGATCATATAAGTAAAGTTGACTTAACAAAAAAACCTTTTACAGCAACAGGTGATAGTGGCCAGGTTTATACTGCGGATAGTTTTATAATTTCAACAGGGGCACAAGCAAGATGGTTAAATTTAAAATCTGAACAGGAATTTAGAGGATTTGGAGTTTCAGCGTGTGCTACTTGTGATGGTTTTTTCTTTAAGGAAAAAGAGGTAGCAGTAGTTGGTGGAGGAAATGCTGCAGTTGAAGAAGCAATGTTTCTCACTAAATTTGCTTCAAAGGTTTATTTAATTCATAGAAGAAATGAATTAAGAGCAGAAAAAATGCTTCAAGCTAAATTAAAAGCGAATAAAAAAATAGAAATTATTTGGGACACAGTAGTTGAAGATGTAATTGGTACTAAGGAGCCCAAAACAGTCAATGCATTAAAAATTAAAAATGTTAAAGACAATAAAGTAAAAGATTTAAAAGTTGATGGATTATTTATTGCCATAGGTCACGACCCAGCTACATCTTTATTTAAAGATCAATTAAAAATGGATAAAGAGGGATACCTAATAACTAAACCAGACTCAACAGAAACAAACATACCAGGAGTTTTTGCAGCTGGCGATGTAAAAGATAAAATTTTTAGACAAGCTGTTACTGCTGCTGGAATGGGTTGTATGTCGGCACTTGAGGCTGAAAAATATCTATCAGAGGTTAACTAAGGCTTTCGCAAAAAGCTTTGATCCTGTCCAATGCTTTTTTTAAATTATCCATTGAAGTAGCGTAAGATATTCTAAAGTAACCGTCTAAACCAAAGGCAGAACCTTGAACTACAGCTACTTCAGCTTTTTCTAACAATTTTTCTACAAACTCTTTATCAGTTTTAAGTTTTGTTTTCTTATTAAGTAATTTTTTACAGTTTGGAAAAACATAAAAAGCTCCTTCGGGACTTAAACAGCTTATACCTTTTATCTTATTTAAACTATCAACAACAAAATTTCTTCTTTCTTTAAAAGAATTTGATCTTTTTATAATAAAGTCTTGTGTTCCATTCAAAGCTTCTACTGCAGCTGCTTGACTTATAGATGTAGGATTACTTGTTGATTGGGATTGAATTTTAGCCATAGCTTTAATTATTTCTTTTGGACCTGCCGCATAACCTATTCTCCAGCCAGTCATGGAGTAAGATTTACTCACTCCATTCATGGTTAAAGTTCTGCTTTTTAATTTTTCAATTTGCGCAATTGTAAAAAATTTAAAACCGTCATAAGTAATATGTTCGTAAATATCATCGCTTAAAATATATAAATTTTTATATTTTATTAAAATCTTTGATAAAGCTATAATCTCATCTTTAGTATACCCAGAGCCTGTAGGGTTAGATGGAGAGTTTATAATTATCCATTTTGTTTTTTTTGAAACTGCTTTTGTTAATTTTTCAGGCGTTAATTTAAAATTATTTTTTTCATCACATTTAATTATTTTGGGCTTTCCCCCTGCTAACAAAACAATGTCAGGATAAGAAACCCAATAAGGAGCTGGAATAATTACCTCATCACCTTTGTTTATGGTTGCCATAAAAGCATTATATAAAACTTGCTTGCCACCAGTTCCGACAGAAATTTGATCAAGACCGTATGATAAATCATTTTCTCTAGAAAATTTTGCTTGAATAGCTTTTTTTAACGCTGGAGTTCCATCCACCGCAGTATATTTTGTATCGCCTTTTCTAATAGCTTCTATTGCTGCTTCTTTAATATTATCTGGAGTATCAAAATCAGGCTCTCCAGCCCCTAAACCTATAACATCCTTTCCGGCAGCTCTCATTTCCCTGGCTTTTGAGGTAACTGCTATGGTAGGTGACGGTTTTATACGTTTTAAACTATTGGAAACTATGCTCATTGAAATTTATAATATAATTAATTTATTATTAACACAAAATGCAAAATTCTTATCAAGAAAAATTGGCTGACCTAGAAGTTAATAACTCTAAAAAAATTAAGAAGTTAGAGGGAGGTATTAACTTTAAAATCAAAAGTGATTTTCAACCTAGCGGTGACCAACCAGAGGCTATTAAGCAAATATTAAAAAACTTAAAAGATAACAAACAAGAACAAGTGCTTTTAGGGGTCACAGGATCGGGTAAAACTTTTACAATGGCAAAAGTTATCGAAAATGCTAATAGACCAGCTCTAATTCTAGCGCCAAACAAAACGTTAGCCGCTCAATTGTACGGAGAGTTTAAAAGTTTTTTTCCAGATAATGCTGTAGAATATTTTGTATCGTATTACGATTACTACACTCCAGAAGCATACGTTCCAAGATCTGATACTTATATAGAAAAAGAAGCCTCAATAAATGAACAAATTGATCGAATGAGACACTCGGCTACAAGATCTTTGTTGGAAAGAGATGATGTAATTATTGTTGCGAGTGTATCATGTATTTATGGTTTAGGTTCTGTAGAGGCGTACTCAAAAATGACAATTACTTTAAAAAAGAATTATGATTACGAGCGAGACGATTTAATTAGGGCATTTATAAACTTGCAGTACAAAAGAAATGATCAAAATTTTTTTAGAGGGACTTTTAGGGTAAGAGGTGAAAATTTAGAAATCTTTCCATCACACTTAGAAGATAGAGCTTGGAGAATAAGTTTTAATTTAAATAAATTGGAAAAAATTGAAGAATTTGATCCGCTTACTGGAGATAGGACAAATGATTACTCAATTATAAAAATTTACGCCAATAGCCATTACATAACTCCTAAACCTACTATCGAGCAAGCAATAAGACAAATAAAATCTGAATTAGCTGAGACTTTAAAAAAACATAGAGAAAACAATAAACTTTTAGAAGAGCAGAGATTAAGAGAACGAACCAAGTTCGATTTAGAAATGATTGAAGCTACCGGAACTTGTGCTGGGATAGAAAATTATTCAAGATTTTTATCAGGAAGAAAAGCTGGTGAACCGCCTCCTACTCTGTTTGAGTATTTTCCAGATAATGCAATTATATTTGTAGACGAAAGTCACGTAACGGTCCCTCAATTAAATGGAATGTATAAAGGTGACCGGACAAGAAAAAGTACGTTAGCTGAATACGGGTTTAGACTCCCTTCATGCATGGATAATAGACCTTTGAAATTTGAAGAGTGGGATTTAATGAGAACACAAACTGTTTTTGTCTCTGCTACTCCAGGACCTTGGGAACTAAAACAAACAAGCAATAAATACATTGACCAAATCATTAGGCCAACAGGTTTGATAGACCCACCGGTTGAAATAAGGCCAGCCAAAACTCAAGTTGATGATCTTATGCACGAGGCAAAAGAGATTGTAAAAAAAGGATATAGAGTTCTTGCTACAACGCTGACAAAAAAAATGGCTGAAGATCTTACTGAGTACCTCCACGAAAACGGTCTTAAAGTAAGATATATGCACTCTGACATTGATACTCTTGAAAGAATTGAGATCATAAGAGATTTGAGAATGGGAGTGTTTGATATTCTTGTAGGAATTAATTTGTTGAGAGAAGGATTAGATATTCCCGAATGTGCTTTGGTAGCAATTTTAGATGCTGATAAAGAGGGATTTTTAAGATCTGAAACTTCTTTAATTCAAACAATTGGAAGAGCAGCGCGAAATGTTGATGGTAAAGTAATTTTATATGCTGATAAAGTCACGAAGAGTATTGAAAAAGCCATTAAGGAAACAGATAGGAGAAGAAATAAACAATTAGAATATAATAAGAAAAATGGAATAACTGCTGAGTCAGTTAAAAAAGAGATAAGTGATATCTTGGAGTCCGTTTACGAAAAAGATTACGTAAAAATTAGTGAGGGCTCAAATGTAGGCGGAAACTTAAAAAAACATCTGAAAGCTTTAAATAGAAAAATGAAAGAAGCTGCATCTAATTTAGAATTCGAAGAGGCAGCTAAACTAAGAGATGAAATGAGAAAATTAGAGGCAAGTGAACTTGAAATTACTTTAAATCCAAAAATTTCCCAATATAATTTAAAAAGTAAGGTATACCCAAAAGGTAGATCAACAATGGGTATGCCGGGCACTAAACCAAGAAAAGCGATAAAAAAATGGAAGCCAAAAAAATAATAATTACTGGTGCAGCTACTAGAATAGGGTCTGCAATCGCAAAGAGTTTAGTTAACTTTCAAACAAAAATAGGTATTCACTATAATAAATCTAAAAGTAGCGCCTTAAAATTAAAAAAAGAATTAGAAGAACTTGGGGCTGAAGCATATTTGTTCAAAGCTGATTTAAATAATTTAAAACAAACCCAAATTTTAATAAAAAAAGCCCATAAAACTATGAAAGGATTAGATTGTTTAATTAATAATGCTTCTATTTTTGAAAATGATAATCTTGAGAATTTTTCCGAAAAATCATTTTTTAAACATATAAATATAAATTTAAAAGCACCAGCAATCTTAACACAAAGTTTTAAAAAGCTAGTTAAAAATAAAGAGGGATGTATCATTAATATAATTGATCAAAGAGTTGAAAAATTAACCCCTTTTTTTTTCTCATACACTTTAAGTAAGTCTTCATTGGCCACTTTCACAAAAACATCAGCCATGAAGTTAGCACCTAATATAAGAGTGAATGGTATCTCACCTGGGCCAACTTTAAAAAACAAAAGACAATCTGAAGCGCATTTCAAAAAACAATGGAAATCTACACTATTAAGGAAAAAAGTAGACCTAGATAACATATGTAACGGGGTAAGGTTTTTTATTGAAAATAAAAGTATAACAGGAGAAATAATAAATATCGATAGCGGGCAAAGACTTGCTTGGCAAACACCAGATATTATTAATACAAAAGAATGAAAATAATTAAATTCAAAAAGAAAGAAAAATTTAGGTATAAAAGAAAAGTAATTATAAAAGATTTAATTTTAAATATTTCGATAGGGATACATAATTTTGAAAAAAAAAAGAAGCAAAGAGTAAAATTTAATGTTGAAATTTTAACTAATCCATATGTACTTCCTAATAGTAAAGATTTAAATTCAATAATCAATTATGAAGAAATTGTTGGTAAAATTGAAAAAATTTCATATTTAAGACATCACGAGCTACTCGAAGATCTAGCAGAAAATATTTTTAATATGATATTTAAAAATAAACTTGTTAAAAAGATAAATCTTAAGATAGAAAAGTTAGATATCTTGAAAAAAACTAAATCTGTTGGTATCGAAGTATCAAAATCAAAAGTATGATGAATAGTTTAGAGTTAGGAAAAAAAGTAATTAAGGAAAAAATACCGCTAATACCAAAAAACCCTGGTGTTTACAAAATGATTAGTTCCACTGGTGAAATCCTTTATATTGGGAAAGCTAAAAACATACCAAATAGACTTAAAAGTTATGTCACTGAATCAAACCTTCCAATTAGAACTGAGAGAATGCTCTCACTC
>CACISL010000017.1 GCA_902589305.1 uncultured Pelagibacteraceae bacterium | reverse complement strand
AAGAGTAGAGAGAAATACGGTATCAAGATGGGGAATTTTATCAATTATAAATAAAAAAAAAAGACATTTTCAAATTAAAGACGTTGTAGAGAAACCTAGCATCAAAAAAGCGCCATCAAATTTTGCAATTATCGGTAGATATATATTGCCAGCAAAAATTTTTGGAGAAATTAAAAAATTAAAACCTGGTCAAGGTGGAGAGATACATATTACTGACGCAATTAGAGGTTTAATTAAAAAAGAAAATAAATTTTTCGGAAATATTTTTATGGGAAAATATTTAGATTGTGGAACTTTAAGTGGATATATTAATTCAGGAATTCAAATTTCTAAAGGGAAATAAATGAAACTATGCATGATAGGAACTGGTTATGTTGGATTAGTTAGTGGAGTTTGCTTTGCTGACATAGGTAACCAGGTTGTTTGCGTTGATAAAGATAAAAACAAAATAGATAAACTTAACTCTGGAATTTCCCCAATCTATGAACCAGGATTAGATGAATTAATAAAAAAAAATTTTATAGCTAAACGTCTTTCCTTTACTACAAATATTGATAAAGCTATAAGCACATCAGACATAATTTTTATATGTGTGGGAACGCCTACAAGAAAAGGATCAATTAAAGTTGATTTATCTTTCGTTTATAAATGCACAAGAGAAATATTAAAATATTCAAAGAGAAAAAAAATTATTGTAACAAAGTCTACTGTACCAGTAGGAACAGGAGATGAGATTGAAAAAATTGTAAAAAAAAAGAAAAAACTTTTTACAGTAATTTCAAATCCTGAATTTTTGCGAGAAGGTGAAGCAATACGTGATTTTAGATATCCTGATAGAATTGTAATAGGATCTAACGAAAAAAAGGCCTTTAGTATTATGAATAAACTTTATGCACCATTAACTAATAAGGGCTCAAAATTTTTTACTACTTCAAGAAGGGGAGCTGAATTGATAAAGTATGCATCTAATGCATTTCTTGCAACCAAAATTACTTTTATTAATGAACTTGCTAACTTATGTGAAAAGTCTGGAGTGAATGTTGAGGATATTTCACTAGGTATGGGCTCTGATAATAGGATAGGCGGTAGGTTTTTACGTGCTGGTCCAGCCTATGGTGGATCGTGTTTCCCAAAGGATACTAAAGGCCTTGTATCTGCTGCGGAGAAATATAAAATAAATTTATCAGTTGTAAAATCAGTAATTAAATCTAATCAACAAAGAGTAAATTTACTTACTAAGAGAGTTCATAAAATTTTAGGCTCTAATTTAAAAAATAAAAAGATTTCTTTTTTAGGCGTTACATTTAAACCTAACACTGATGATATGAGAGATTCTACTAGCCTCAAGATGATACCTTATTTATGCAAAAAAGGAGCTAAAGTTAATTACTATGATCCTTCTGGAGAAAAAAAAGAGTTTAGAAAAATCAAAAACTGCAATTACACGAACAACATAAAATCTAATTGTATTGGCGCAGATTTAGTAGTTTTACTCACTGAATGGGACGAATTTAAATCAATAGATTTCAAAAAAATTGTTAAAAATAGTAAATTTAAAGTATACGACCTAAGAAATCTTTATTCTGCTGAAGAAATGAAAAAAAATAAGATTAAATACTATTCTGTTGGTAGACCAAACACTAATTAATTTCAAAAATTGCATCAACTTCTACAGCTACTCCTAAAGGTAAACTATTCACACTCACTGCAGCACGCGTGTGTTCACCTTTTTTATCGAAAATTTTAGCTATAATATCTGAAGCGCCGTTTATAATTTTTGGTTGATCTTTGAAATCATCTGTAGAATTTACATAACCTGTTAATTTTACACAAGATTTAACTTTATCTAAATCTCCTCCACAAGCATTTTTAACATGTGCGACAATACTTAAACCACATCTTTCAGCGGCTTTGTAACCTTTATCTAAATCTAAATCTTTTCCAATCTTACCTGTTATAAGTTTTGCGTTTTCATCAATAGATATTTGACCAGAGATATATAATAGTTTTCCAACAATCTTAGTTGCAACATAAGCTCCAACTGGTGCTTTTGGTTCAGGTAAATTTATATTTAAACTTTTTATTTTATTTTCAATCTCACTCATTTTCTTTTACCTTTTTTTTTTGTTTTATCGTATTCTTTTCTTTTTTCAATTAATATAAGTGCTTCTTCCATAGTAAGTTCATTTGGATCTTTTTCTTCTGGTATAGTTGCGTTAAGAGATTTATATTTTATATAAGGACCATATTGTCCTTTCATAATTCTGACAGGTTTTTTATCTTCAGGATGTTCACCAAGATCTTTAATAAGTGAAGAAGAAATCCTTCCAGGTTTAGCTTCAGCAATTAATGTAATAGCTCTATTCAAACCAATTGAAAAAAGATCTTCAACATTTTCAAGTCTTGCAGATTTATTTTCACATTTAAGATACGGGCCAAATCTTCCAGAATTTAATGTTATATCTTGGCCATTTTCAGGATGTTGACCTAAAACTTTTGGAAGTGAACATAAATATTTAGCTTTATCCAAATCAACACTATCAACTTCAATTCCTTTTGGAATTGACACATTTTTAAGATGTTCATTCTCATTTTTTTTCTTTCTACCTTTTTTCTTTTTTGTTTCTAATTCCTCTTCTTCTTTTTCAAATTGCAAGTAGGGGCCAAATCTACCATTTTTTAAATATATATCTTTACCTTTTTCATTTTGACCCAGTAATTTAGGCTCTGCTAAATTATATTGAGCTGCAGCTTTAGCTTTAGATAAAGGTCTAGTAAATTTACATTCCGGATAATTTGAGCAACCTATAAAAGCTCCACCTCTAAAACTATTTTTAAGACTTAATTCTCCATTGGAACACAACTTGCATTTTCGATCGATTGCGTCTTTATCATCTCTTTCAAAAATTAAAGCCCCTAAACTCTCATTTAATAAGTCTAATACCTCTCTAGTTCTCTTTTCTTTAACTTTTCCCACATTTTCATAAAAATCTTTCCAAAAATTATTTAAAACTTGAACCCATTCAATTTTACCACTAGTGATTTCATCTAGCTGATTTTCTAGGTCCGCAGTAAAATTATAATCTACGTATTTAGAGAATAATTTCTCTAAAAAAGCTGAAATTAGCTTGCCTCTATCAGTTGGATTAAACCTTTTATTAATTAATTCAACATAATTTCTAGTTGATAATACCGAAATAATACTAGCGTAAGTGGAGGGTCTACCGATGCCTAACTCCTCCATCTTTTTTACTAAACTAGCCTCAGAGTAACGTGGCGGTGGATCTGTAAAGTGCTGCTCATCATGTAACTTAAGTATGCTAATTTCTTCACCAACTTTGACTTCAGGCAAAATATTCTTTGCATCTTCGTCAGTTTCTTGAACTTGATAAACTTTAAGAAATCCATCAAATTTTACTACTGAGCCGCTAGCTCTAAAGTTAATTTTATTATCAATTGACGAAATAATAATCGTATTTCTATCAAATTCTGCTGGTGTCATTTGAGATGATAAGGCTCTACTCCAAATTAATTCATAGAGTTTAAATTGATCTGCATTTACATATTTTTTGATGTCAGAGGGTTTTCTACTTATATTAGTTGGCCTAATTGCTTCATGAGCCTCTTGAGCGTTCTTTGCTTTTTTTCCAGTATAATTATTCGGTCCCTCTGGCAAATATTTATCACCATAATCAACAGTAATGAATTTCCTAAAATCTTCAATTGCTTCTTTTGAAATATTAGTTCCATCAGTTCTCATATAAGTAATTAATCCGGTAGTTTCACCCTCGATATCTACTCCTTGATACAGTCGTTGTGCAATTTGCATTGTTCTGGAAGCTCCAAAACCAAATCGTCCTGAAGCAGTTTGCTGTAAGGTAGAAGTGGTAAAAGGGGCTAGGGGATTACGTCTGAATACTTTTGTGTTTACATCTGTAATTTTAAATTTTGTTTTATTGATTACATCAACTGCTTTTTGTATTTCTTCTTTATTTTTGAAAGAAAATTTTTCTATTTTTTCTCCATTAAATAAACTTAATTTTGAAAAAATATTTTTATTATTTTTATTTGTAAAGTCCGATGTAAGAGTCCAATATTCATCTGGTTTAAATAATTCTATTTCCTTTTCTCTTTCGGTAATAAGCTTTAAGGCCACAGATTGAACTCTTCCTGCTGATTTTGATCCAGGTAATTTAGTCCAAAGAATTGGTGAGATATTAAATCCGACAAGATAATCTAACGCTCGTCTAGCTAAGTAAGCTTCGACTAAAGGCAAATGGATTTGTCTAGGATTTTTAATAGCATCAAGTATTGCTTTTTTTGTAATTTCATTAAAGACAACTCTTTCCAAATTTTTATCTTTCAGCAACTTCTTTTTTTCTAAAACTTCTTTAACATGCCAAGCTATAGCCTCACCTTCACGATCTGGATCTGTTGCTAAAATAATTTTATCTGAGTCTTCGGCAGCATTTGTAATTTCTTTTAAATATTTTTTGGAAAAAGAATCAATTTCCCATTCCATTTGAAATTTATTTTCTGGATCGACAGATCCATTTTTTGAAGGCAAATCTCTTATATGACCATAACTTGCTAAAACTAAATAATCTTTTCCTAAATATTTATTTATTGTTTTTGCTTTAGCTGGACTTTCAACAATTACTAAGTTCATTAACTGTTTATTTTCAAAATTAATCGAGTTTGTCAAATTTATTATTGAAAAACCAGAAAAGACAGCACTTATAACTTAATTTTATTTTCTGTAGAACTTTTAAGTCTTAAAATATTTTCTTTATGAGTAAAAAGAATCATCACAAAAAAAATAAAAAGTACTAGGATATTGTTATTTATTTCGTAAAAATATGCATAGAGAAAAACTATTAACGAAGAAATCATTGAAGATAATGATGCAAATCTAAATAATAACGATAAAGAAATCCACGCTATGATAAAAATTAAAAAAAATTTATTAGATAAAGCTAAAATTACTCCAAGGTAAGTTGCGACACCTTTTCCTCCTTTAAATTTTAACCAAACAGGAAAAATATGTCCGATGAAACAAATTAATGCAGATAGAGAGGTTAAGTCTTCAAAATAAAATATTGTTATATAAACTGAAATGTATCCTTTAAATAAATCAAGAGCTAACGTAGTTATTGCGAGAAATTTATTTCCGGTTCTAAGCACATTTGTAGTTCCGATATTGCCAGAGCCAACAGTTCTAATATCTTTTTTTAGAAATATCCTAGTTAAGAGTAATCCAAATGGTATTGATCCCAAAAGGTATGAGTAAATTGCTACAATAATTAAATCTATGTCCATTAGTTCGAATATACTACTTCGCCTTGAAGCAAAGTCATTTTCACTTTACCTTGTAATTTTCTATTTTCAATCGCAGTATTTTTTGATTTTGATTTAAGTTCTTCAGCTTTCACAACCCATGGTTTTTCCAGATCAAATATACAAATATCTGCGTCCGATCCTTCTTTAAGGGATCCTTTATCTATTTTTAGTACCTTAGCTGGATTAATCGTTAAGCACTTAATTATTTTTTCCAAAGGCAATGACTCATTATGGTAAAGCTCTAAAGATAAAGATAGCAATGTCTCTATACCGATAGAACCTGTAGCTGCTTGTGCAAACGGAAGTCTTTTACTTTCCTCATCTTCAGGAATGTGATCTGATACAATTACATTAATGAGATCATTCTTTATTCCTTCTATTAATGAAAGTCTATCCTCCTCGCTTCTAAGAGGGGGAGACAATTTCAAAAAAGTTCTAAATTCCCCGATGTCATTTTGATTTAACGACAAATTGTTAATAGAAACCCCTGTGCTGAATTTTATTCCATTAGATTTATTTTTTTTAATAACATTAAGAGAATTTTTTGAGGAAATTTGATTAATATGATATCTGCAAGGAAATTCACTTAACAAAGATAAATCCCTTTCAATGATAATCTTTTCAGCAATATCCGAGACACCTTGTAAACCTAATCTTGTTGCCACTTCGCCCTGATTAATGCATGAATTTTTAGCTAATTCATAATCCTCGGCATGTTGCATAATCAGAACATCAATGTCTGAAGCATAGTTCATTATTCTAGACATCAATTCAGAATTTTGGATAGTTTTATTAACATCACTAAACCCAATAATTCCTCTTGCTTTTAATAAACCAAATTCAGTCATCTGATTACCCTCCATCTGTCTAGTAATCGAAGCACATGGAAAAAGATTTACCTTAGCTTTATCTCTACCCCTTCTAATTATAAAGTCCACCATAGATACGTTGTCTATAACCGGCTTAGTATTTGGCATAGTTACAATTGAAGTTACTCCACCTGCCAAAGCTGCTTGGCTTAATGTTCTAAAATTTTCTTTATATTCAAAGCCAGGCTCTCCAACAAAAGCTTTCATATCAACTAATCCAGGAATAGCTACTAGGCCTTTCAAATCAATTTTTTCTGCTGATTTAGATGTACCTGATTTTTTTCCAATGGATTTTATTTTTCCTTTCTCATCGATAACTATATTTCCTATTTCATCCATCTTTTGAGATGGGTCGATAATTCTCACATTTGTCAAAATTTTTTCTTTCATTTATTTACAGTACAATTTTAAACATGCCATCCTAACTGCTACACCTAATTCAACTTGTTCTTTCACGAGACTAACATTTATGTCATCTGCTAATTTAGTATCAATCTCAACACCTCTGTTCATTGGACCAGGGTGCATTAGTAAAGCATCTTTTTTTGCAAACTTTAGTTTTTCTGGCGTTAGTCCAAAAAATTCGTAATATTCTCTCTTTGATGGAAGAAAAGATCCCTGCATTCTTTCATTTTGTAATCTTAACATCATAACAATATCACACCCATCTAATCCTTTTTTCATATCGGTAAATGATTTAACACCTAAGTTATCTATTCCTTTGGGCATTAAAGTTTTTGGTGCAATGACATTTACTTCTGCACCCAACATATTCATTAAATAAATGTTAGACCTAGCAACTCTTGAATGAAGTATGTCTCCGCATATTGCGATTTTTAATCCCTCAATGTTACCTTTTCTATTAATAATTGTTAAAGCATCAAGTAAGGCTTGTGTAGGGTGTTCTCTCCTTCCATCACCTGCATTGATGACAGTACAATTTACTTTTTGTGAAAGAAGATTTGGTGCACCCGAGTCTTGATGTCTTATAACAATGATGTCAGGATGCATGGCATTTAATGTCATGGCAGTGTCAATTAATGTTTCACCTTTTTTTAACGCAGAGTTACCCATATTCATCGTCATTACGTCCGCTCCTAGTCTTTTTCCAGCTAAATCAAATGAACTCTGTGTCCTAGTAGAAGGTTCAAAAAATAAGTTTATTTGAGTTTTTCCCCTAAGGACATCTAGTTTTTTAGAACTTCCTCTGTTTAATTTTATGAAGGATTTTGCTTCGGTTAAAATCTTTTTTGCCTCGAGAACTGATAAATTTTGAATACCTAATAGATGTTTGGGAGTGTTTTTAATAGCTGTAACTTTTTTTTCAGTTGCCATTAAAATCAACTCTATAGGCCTTTTACTATATTATATCAAGTATTTTTTTTATGATAATAATCTAGAATCCCTTGAAGTATAAATTGTGCAGAATTCTCGTCTAATTTCTTCACTTTTTTTGATGAATTAATTGCTAAATCATTAGATAGATTAAAGGCTCCCTGGCTAGATAGTCTCTCATCCCATAAAGTGATATTTTCTGTAATATCTTTTGAAAGATTTTTAGCTAGATCTTTAGCTGATTGTGAAGAAGGCCCTTCCGTACCATCCATATTAATTGGATTACCTATGACTATTCCGTCTATGTCATATTCTTTGACAATTTTCTTAATTTGATCAACTAGGTCTCTATAATTTTCTTTAATAATCGTGGTGTATGGCGTAGCTACAATTTTATTTTCATCTGATAGAGCTATTCCTATTCTTTTGCCGCCAGGATCAATACCTATTAATCTTGATTTTTTCTTGGTTTTTTCAATAAATACGTCAATATCGAGCATGAAATTTACCTAATTTGTGATAAAACACATTTAAATTAACTTATTGCACAAATGTCCTTAGATAAAGAAAAAATTAAACATGTAGCAAAATTAGCTCGAATTTCAGTTGATGAAGCTAAAGTAGATAGCTTAACCAAAGATTTAAACTCAATTTTCAAGTTTATTGAACAATTAAATGAACTGAATACTGATAAAGTTGAACCATTAACATCGATTTTAAACCAGTCTTTGAGATCAAGGAAAGACGAAATCAGTGATGGCAAGATAAGAGAAAAAATTCTTAAAAATTCTCCAAAAAAAAATGAGGAATTTTTTGTAGTTCCAAAGGTGGTTGAGTAATGAGCAATATAACTAATCAAAGTTTAAGTGAAATTTTGGAAAGTATAAAGTCTAAGAAGATATCTTCATTAGAACTTACACAAGCATATATAAAGAACATTGAAAATGCAAAAAAACTAAATGCTTTTGTAACTACAACATTTGATCAAGCATTAGAAAATGCAAAAAAATTTGATAACAAACCAAATAATGAACAACTTCTTAGCGGGGTACCTTTAGCTGTAAAAGATTTATTTTGTACTGAAAATGTTAAAACTACAGCTGGAAGTAATATTTTAAATAATTTTGTTCCTTCATATGAGTCTTCTGTAACAAAAAATTTATGGAACAATGGAGCTTTTTTACTTGGAAAATTAAATTGTGATGAATTTGCTATGGGTTCTTCGAATGAAACAAGTTTTTATGGAAACGTTATTAATCCTATCGGAGATCATCTAGTTCCAGGTGGTTCTTCAGGGGGATCTTCCTCTGCTTTGGCGGCTGATCTTACTCCTGCAACAATTGGAACAGATACAGGTGGGTCTATTAGGCAGCCTGCATCATTTACTGGCACTGTAGGTCTCAAGCCAACTTACGGTCTTTGTTCGAGGTGGGGTATAGTTGCTTTTGCTTCTTCATTAGACCAAGCAGGACCAATGACTAAAACAGTAAATGATTGTTCAATTATGCTTGAAGCAATGTCTGGTTTTGATGAAAAAGACTCAACCTCAATTAATAAAAAAAAAGAATCATACTCAAAAAATTTACAAGATAATATCAAAGGATTGAAAATTGGTATCCCTAAAGAGTATCGAGTAGATAATATGCCAAAAGAAATTGACGAACTTTGGGAAAAAGGAAAAAAAATATTAAAAGATTTAGGCGCTCAGTTAATTGATATTTCATTACCCCACACCAAGTACGCTTTGCCTACTTACTATATCGTTGCTCCTGCGGAAGCTTCATCAAATTTAGCAAGATATGATGGCGTAAGATATGGCCACAGATCCCAAAAAGGAAAAGATTTAATTGAAATGTATGAAAACACTAGATCAGAAGGATTTGGTGATGAAGTAAAGAGAAGAATACTAATAGGCACTTATGTTTTATCGTCTGGTTATTACGATGCCTATTACTTAAAAGCCCAAAAAGTAAGACAATTAATAAAAAAAGATTTTGATGATAGTTTTACTAAAGTTGATGCTATTTTAACACCTTCAACACCAAGCTCAGCATTTAAGATAGGAGAAAAAACCAATGATCCTGTATCAATGTATTTAAATGACATTTTTACGGTGCCAGTAAATTTAGCTGGATTACCAGCCTTATCTCTTCCTGCTGGATTAGATAAACAGGGCTACCCACTTGGTTTACAATTAATAGGTAAAGCCTTAGATGAACAAAAAATTCTTAATATTGGTTACGCATTCGAAAAGAATTGTGGTTATAAAAATGAAATTAAAAAGTGGTGGTCATGAGCAAAGAAAAATTTGATTATTTTATAAATGGTGAGAAAGGGAAGTATGAAGTAGTTATAGGTTTAGAAGTTCATGCTCAAGTCCTTTCTAATTCTAAACTTTTTTCAGGCTCCTCAACTAAATTCGGAGCTGATCCTAACAAACAAGTAAGTTTAATTGACTCTGCTTTTCCCGGAATGCTACCAGTTATCAATGAGGAGTGCGTGAAACAAGCTGTAAGAACAGGCTTAGGTTTAAATGCAAAAATAAATAATTATTCAGTATTCGATAGAAAAAATTATTTTTATGCAGATCTTCCACAGGGCTACCAGATTTCCCAATATAAAAATCCTATTGTTGGTGAAGGAAAAGTTTTACTGGATATGCCTTATGGTTCAAAAGAAATTGGCATTGAAAGGCTTCATTTAGAACAGGACGCAGGTAAAAGTATCCATGATATGGATCCTTCAAGCACTTATGTTGATTTAAATCGATCTGGAATAGCTTTAATGGAAATCGTTAGCAAACCCCATCTTCGTTCGCCCGATGAAGTAAATGCTTACATAAAAAAATTAAGAACCATTATGAGATACTTGGGCACATGTGATGGCAATATGCAAGAAGGTTCATTAAGAGCAGATGTAAATGTATCAGTAAGAAAAATAGGTGATAAAAATTTCGGCACAAGATGTGAAATTAAAAATGTAAATTCAATTAAATTTATGCAAATGGCGATTGAATATGAGGCTAATCGACAGGTTGAATTACTAGAAGATGGAAAAGAGATAGATCAAGAAACAAGATTATTTGATACAAAAAAAAATGAAACAAGATCAATGAGATCAAAAGAAGATGCTCACGATTATAGATACTTTCCTGATCCAGATCTTTTACCCTTAAAACTTGAACAAAAATTTATTGATGATTTAAAAAAATCTTTGCCTGAGTTGCCAGATAATAAGAAAGAGAGATTTATTCAAGAATATGGGCTTAACTCATACGAAGCAAACGTATTGGTTTCCGAAAAAGAAATCTCTGATTATTATGAGGAAGTTGCAAAATTATCTGATAAAAAACTAGCAGCTACATGGATGATGGGTGATTTATTTGCAATGCTCAACGACAAAGGACTTAATATTTCTAACTCACCAATTTCTGCTAAAAATTTTGCTGAGTTAGTTCAATCAATTAAATCTGGAGAGATTTCAGGAAGAATAGCAAAAGAAGTTTTCGAAATTATGGTTGAAAGCGGCGATAACCCAAAAAAAATCATAGAGTCAAAAGGGATGAAACAACAAAGCGATCCTAAGGAATTAGAGAAGATGATTAATGAAATACTATCAAAAAATAAAGATAAAGTTGATCAATATAAAGCTGGAAAAGAAAAATTGTTTGGTTTTTTTGTTGGACAGGTTATGAAATTATCTGGTGGGAAAGCAAACCCTCAATTGACAAATGAAATTCTAAAAAAACTTTTAAAAGGCTAATTATGCCTAAGAAATTAGATTTAACTGAAAATCTTGAAAAATACATTATTGATCATTCAGAATCTTTAACTGATGTTCAGAAAGAGATAATTCAATATAATATAAGTCTTGGTGATCAACAGAGATTACAGATTTCAGTTTCTCAAGCACAATTTCTACAAACATTAATTAAAATCTCTAATATTAAAAAGATTTTAGAAATAGGAAGTTTTACAGGTTTTAGCGCTTTATCAATGGCGTTAGTCCTTCCATCTGATGGCCTTCTAATTAGCTTAGATAAAAGTCCTGAATTCAGTATGAAAGCACAATCATTTTATAAAAAAGCAAATGAAAAAAAAATAAAGCAAATTGTAAAACCTGCTACTGAAAGCCTTAATGAATTGAAAGATTCAAGTGAAAGATTTGATTTAATTTTTATTGATGCTGATAAGGAAAATTACCTTAAATACTACGAAGCATCTATGGATCTTATTAATAAAAATGGACTTATTGTTATAGATAATGTTTTATGGCACGGAGAAGTAATAGATGATACGAAAAACGATAAATTTACA
>CACISL010000016.1 GCA_902589305.1 uncultured Pelagibacteraceae bacterium | reverse complement strand
TTTAATGTTGGTGTAAGCATTCCGTTTTCAATTGTAAATTCTTCGTTAATTACTGCAAATTTTTTAATTTTTTCAATTAAAGTTAAACTTTTATTTATATTTTCAATTATAAGTTTAATTTTTTCTTTACTATTTTCTTTTTCACTTACGATTAATGCAACTAAATAATTTTTTTTGTCTCCATAAACAAAAGACTGTTTGATATTTTCATTTAAACATAAAATATTTTCTACTTTACTAGGAGAAATATTATCTCCCCCAAGATTTACAATGATATCCTTTTTTCTATCTGTAATTTTTAAATAATTATTGCTATCGAGTTCACCTATATCACCTGTATGAAGCCATCCATCTCTAATTACTTTTTCTGTCTCCTTTTTCAAATTCCAATACCCCAACATAACGTTTTCACCTTTAATTAGTATTTCTCCATCTTCTGCTATTTTGACTTTATTGGTCCTAAACGGAGGTCCTACTGATTCGACTTTAACTAGATCTGGTAAATTACAGCTTACGACCGGAGAAGCCTCGGTTAGACCGTATCCTTGCAGCGTGGGCAAACCAACAGCATTTAGAAATTCTCCAATATTTCGATCTAAAGCCCCTCCCCCAGATACAAAAGCTTGAAGATTTCCTCCAAACTGATTTCTGATTTTTTTTCTAACTAATTTTTCACACAAAAAATTTATGATTTTTTCGCTTAATTTTAATTCTTCTCTTTTGAGTATTTTTTTACCTAAATTTAATGTCTGGTTTATAAGTTTTCTTTTTAATCCAGATTGCTTCTCAAAATTCATATTTATTTTTGTAAAAAGATTTTGATAAAATCTAGGAACTGCTGTCATGATTGTAGGTTTTGCAATCCCCATATTGGAGATAAGTTTTTCTAAACTTTCGGCATAAAAAACTTTTGCTCCAACTATGATTTGTATGAATTGAACTGTGTGTTCATAAGAATGCGATAAAGGTAACCAGGTCAAAAATACTGGATCTTTTTTTTTAGTTAAAATTTCTAGTAACTCAACCGCCCCTTCACAGTTTGACAGAATACCACCATGACTTAAAACAACCCCTTTAGGATTTCCTGATGTACCTGAAGTGTAAATTATGCAAGCAGGCATATTTCTTTTTAAATCTTTGTTTACTATTTTTTCGTTTATTTCTTCATCTAGAATTTCCTTGATTAATAAACTTGCTGTGTCTATTTTATCAAAAGATATTATTTTTACATCGCTTCTTATAAATTTTTTAATTTTATCAAATTGATTTTGATTTGACACAAATACCAATGAGGGCTTACAATCATTCAAAATATATTCGTAATCGTTTGCTGAATAAGTTGTAAAAATAGGAACTGAAATACCGCCTGCATTCATGATAGCAATATCGGTCATTAACCAATAAGGTCTATTCTCAGAAAGTATTAAACATCTATCACCTTGTTTTATTAACGATTTAATTTTTGTAGTAAGTTTATAAATTCTTTCAGTTATATCTTCCCAATTATAGTTTCGTTTATCTGGCTTTAACCATTTTAAAAATGGTCTTTTACCATCAACTTCTTCTGTCTTTTTAAAGTAAAGTTCAACTAAGCTATTTAATTTACTTATATCCATAATTTGGTGGGCGAAGAGAGACTCGAACTCTCAAGGTATTGCTACCACCGGATTTTGAGTCCGGCGCGTCTACCAGTTCCACCATTCGCCCTTTTTTAGATAATCTAATTGATTTTTCTTACTATGAGAACAAAAATAATAGAGGTGCAAAACATCACTAAAGCGTACGCTGCTGTTGGTACCATGAATACAATTTCATCAAATAATTGTGTTGTTACAAACACTGCTAGAGTTCCGTTTTGTAAGCCACATTCTAATGAAATACATTTTCTTTGCGCAATTCCTGATGTACAAAATTTTGCAACATAATATCCTACGAAAATCATAGTCATATTTAAAATGAAAACTATTAAACCTGCTCTAGTAATATAAGAAACAATTCTGTCCCATTCCTCTACCCAAATTGCAATAAATACTATTAAGAATAAAATTACTGATAATCTTTGAATAATAAGAGTTTTAGTAATTATAAAGTTAGTCATTAAACTTCTAACAATCATTCCAAAAATAACAGGAACAGTTACTACAAAGAACATTTTCAATGCTATATTAAGCATTGATATATTTTTTGCAGTTTCAATCCCTAAATATGCAGCCGAATTAAAGACTATAAATGGAACAATCAAAATACTTAATAAATTGACAATCGCTGTCAAACTGACTGATAGAGCAACATCTCCATCGGCAAACTTAGTAAGAATATTAGAGGTTACTCCTCCTGGTGCTGCAGCTATTACCATAACTCCTAAAGCTATTTCTGGTGGAAGTGAAATAATACTAATTAAAATAAAAGCAATTATTGGAAGCAAAATAACCTGACATAAAAAACCTACTAAGAAGTCTCTTGGATTTTTTATTACCCTTGTAAAATCCCCAATCGTTAAGCCAAGACCTAAACCGAACATTATTATGGCAAGACATACGGGTGCTATTGTAGTTACGATTTCCATAATTTTATAAGCTTTTATTCTACTTTAAAGGAAGAGTTTTTCATGAGGTCGAAAATTGTAGTTACGAAACCAGCTTTATGCTTTTGGTTATGCATGTAGTTTTCTTCAAAGGATTTGATATTTTTAGGAGACGGTAGAAGCATATATTCTAGCTTTTTATTTTTCGTAATTAATTTCTCTTTTAAAAGAAACTTTAATTTTCTAATTACTGTAGCTCTTGGGATACTTGAAATTTCTGAAATAGAAGAGGCGTTTATTCCATTTTTAGGAGTATGTCTTAAAAGGTGCAAGTATAGGTCTGCATAAGTTCTAGGATCCTCAACAACTCTGCCTTTTACTTGTTTTGAATAGTCGGTAAATTGTGAAATACCAATCGCACCCCATACATTCCAGGTTTCTAAGTCACCAAAAAAAGATCTATGTCTAACTAAAAAAGGAATTTGCATTCTAAACCAATGCTGCCAGCATATTGTAAAATATTTATCAATAAATGCTTCTATTTCTTCTTTTGAAAATGCTCTACCAAACCAAGATTCTTTTGAGAGAATTTGACTAGTTTTTTCTAAAAAATTAGCCATGAATCTTTTTGAATTTGCTGGTCTTTGAAGCTCAGTAATCTTTCTATTAAAATAAATTGATTTTCCTTTTCTAAATATAATATTTTCATTTTGTAAAAAATTTACTTTTCTTCTTATGGTTTCTTTTGGAATATTTAATTCTTTTGAAATCTCAATTAAGTTAATTTTATCAATCAAAAGCTCATTTTTTTCATAAAATTCCGTATAAGATAAATACTGAAAACGATCAGAATATTTTTGAAAAACAGTATTAATTAAATAAACTAAGATTAAGTAACTATCGTAATCTTTAAAGGTATTATAAGCATTATTGCACCAGGCTTGTTGTAACTTAAACCACAAAGTAACTGTATCATTAGAATTTTTGGATAAGACTTCGTAAACCTCGTCAGAATTTAATGTATTAAAAATTTTGTTTTCAAAAGATGGTTTTTTTTTTAAAGGCTCGAAAATTTTTACAGTTTTTAAATCTATTGGCTTAGACATTTACTTTTACTTTTTCCAAGTTACACTTTGATTGATTAAAATCGCCATCAAGATCCAAATAATAAACGTTCCCTCCGGCGAAAAACCGTAATCAGCACCAAACATTCCTGCAACTATAACGATTGAATAAATAGCAACTGTAGATAATATTAAACTTGCCAGATACCTAAGGATTGTGCATTTTAAATTCATGATTTTAAAAAAATTATACGATAGATGTGTTGAGCTTGCTAGACATAAATTTTCAAAGCCTTTATTGGGTTTTGTGGCATTTATCGAAAGTTTCTTTTTTCCGGTTCCACCTGACTTAATGATTGTTCCAATGGTAGTGGCCAAGAGAGAGGATTATCTTAAAATATTTCTTATCGCTACTACAGGCTCTGTTTTAGGAGGCTTGTTTGGATATATGCTTGGAGTTTTCTTTTTAGATGCATCAATGGTTATTATTGAATTTTATGGTTATGAAGAAAAAGTTTTTGAAATGCAAGATAAGATGTCTACAAAAGGTGGATTTTTAGCTTGGCTTGGAATTATGTTTTTAGCAGGCTTTACCCCTCTTCCTTTTAAAGTTTTTACTATTACAAGTGGAGTGATCGCCTATAATTTTCCAGTATTTTTCTTTATATGTTTATTTACTAGAGGGCTAAGATTTTTCTTAGTTTCTTATTTAACATTTCTTTTTGGAAAAAAATTCGGTGATTTCATCGAAAAAAGAGGTGCGCTATGGTTTACTTTAACTGGAATTTTTATTGTGGTTTTAGCACTCGTCCTTTATATAATTTTCACCTAATGTTGAACAACAATAAGTTAGTTTTAAACAGTATATTGGCCTTTAGTTTTTTATCTTTGGCTACAGCTTATTTCATCCAATACATATTAGGACATGAACCTTGTAATTTATGCTTAATTGAAAGAATTCCCTATTTAGCGTCTTTAATACTTATTTCGTTAATATTTATAATTAATAAATTTGAAAAATTAATTGCTAGTATTGTGCTATTATTTTTTATTTTTGGTTCGGTAGTTTCTTTTTACCATGTGGGGATTGAACAAGGATTTTTTAGTGAGTCTTTTGTTTGCGATTTGAATTCAACTAATGGAAACATGTCAAAAGAAGATTTACTTAAACAACTTCAGAATAAAGCCCCAATAAGCTGTAAAGACGTGACTTTTAGGTTTTTTGGATTCTCTCTTGCTACAATAAATACAGTTATATCAATTCTTTTAAGTGGTATTATGATTAAAGTAATAAAGAATTATGGAAAAAACTAATAAAAAAACTTTAGAGGAAATAATTAGAGTTGATCACGCTGGAGAACGTGGAGCAATTAAAATCTACGAAGGCCAATTACTTGCTCTTAAAACTTTCAAACAAAACGCTTCCTTAAAAAGAAAAATTGAAGAAATGAAAGAACACGAAAGAGAGCATTATGAATATTTTGATAATGAAATTAAAAAGAGAAATATACAACCGACTAAACTTTTGCCTCTCTGGGATTTAATGGGAGTTACTCTAGGTTTCGGAACAGCGATGCTTGGTGAGAAAGCAGCTATGCTATGTACAGCCTCAGTTGAGGAGGTAATAGATGGTCATTATAAAGATCAAACTTACAAACTTGGTAAAGATGAGGAAGAGCTAAAAAAAAAAATCATGAAATTCAGACAAGATGAACTTGACCATAAAGATATCGCTTATGACAATGGTGCAACGAAAAAAGGCTTATTTGGGATCTTAGATAAAGTGATTAAAACTTCATCAAGAATAGCTATAACAATATCTGAAAAAATTTAATTAAGGTTCTAATTCGATATCCCAATATAGATAGTCCATCCAACTTTCGTGTAAAAAATTAGGTGGAAAGTTTCTTCCATTTCTATGAAGGTCTTCCACGGTTGGAGCGTAAGGTTTATTAGTCAATTTTAAGTCGCAATCTTTGTAAAGTTTTCCACCTTTTTTAACATTACAACTCGAGCAAGCTGTCACTACGTTGTTCCAATCTGTTAAACCCCCTTTAGATTTTGGAAGAAGGTGATCAAAAGTTAAATCTTTTTTATCACCACAATATTGACACGTAAACTTATCTCTTAAAAATACATTGAATCTTGTGAAGTTTGGATTTTTTGATGGTTGTATAAAATTTTTTAAAGCTATCACGCTTGGTAAATTCATTTCAAAAGATGGACTTCTTATTTTTCTTTTATAATTTGAAACAATGCTCACTCTATCTAAAAAAACTGATTTCACAGCATCTTGCCAGCACCAAATAGAAAGCGGATAATAACTCAAAGGTCTAAAATCAGCATTAAGAACTAATGCCGGACATTTTTCTAACGGGACTTTATCTGCTGAAGAAATAATCATAGTTAAAGCTAACTGATAAGAAAAATTTTATCAAGTTATAATTATGTTACAGGTAAAATAGTTATAAATTAAAATGTTTTTTTATGAATTGTAGACCCAAACTTGACCCTTCCGTTGGTATACGATGCTCACATTGTTTAAATATTTTTGTTTCAATTTCATAATTAATTTTTCCAAAAAAATCTTTAGCTTCAAGCAGTGATTCTATTGGAACAACTTGATCAATATCACCATGCATTAAGATTATATTAGGTCTAGAAATTATATTTTTAGAAAGGTGATCTGTGCTTATTATTCTTCCAGAATAACCAAGAATAGAATTTATAGTATCTTTTCTTTTTATTCCTGTTTGCAAAGTTATCATGCAACCCTGACTAAAACCTCCAATGATAATTTCATTTGCTTTTAAATCATATTTTTTCTTAACTTCATCTATTAGTTTATTAAGTTTACTTTCAGCTACTAAAGACTTAGATAAAATTTGTTCGTGGGTTTGATCCATTAAATCAAACCATTGAAATCCTGTCGGACTTGCTGCACATTTTTCAGGTGCGTCAGGACAAATAAAAATTGTTTCTGTCAAATGAGCCCTCCAATAACTTGCAAGGATAGATATGTCCTTACCGTCGCCTCCATATCCGTGGCAAAGTATTACAGCGTTTTTAGGTTTTTCTTTCGAAAGCGGCTCTAAAATAATTGTGTTTAACGAAAAGGTCATGTAGATAAAATAACAATGTCTGAATTTTTATTTAATTTTATTGGTTTCACTTTATTGGGTGCTGTTGCCATTGTTTTAATAATGGGTATTTATACTTTATTTAAAGGTGGAAGTACTAGTAAAAAATATTCCAATAAACTAATGCAGCTTAGAGTTCTTTTGCAATTTATTGCAATAATTGTTTTGGTTTTGTTGGCTTATTTTTTTAAGGACTAAATATACTTCTTCATTAAATTTAAGAAATCCTCACTTGCAAAATCTACCTCGCCTATAACTCTTCCAAATTCCTCCCCATTTTTATCGATCAGTATGCTTGTAGGGAGGCCTCTAAGTTTAAAAGTTTTAACCAAGCTAAGATCTGGGTCGTAGTAGGTATTTAATGTAGTTACTCCGACACTTCTAAAAAAATCTCTTGTCCTCATTTTATTTGGTTTTTCAGTATTAACTGCGAATACTTTTATTTCAGGATATTTGAAAGTTAACTTTTCAAGTGAAGGCATTTCTCTTTTACAAGGAGCACACCAGGTTGCCCAAAAATTAATAATCATGATATTGCCTTTTTTATTAGTTAAATCGACAGCTAGAAGATCAGAATCTTTAAATTTAATTTCTTTAATAGCTATTGGTTTTTCGTGAATAACAACATTTTTTGAAAAATCTTCAGCTCCAATTAGATTTTGGCTAAAGAGAGATAAAACTATTATGTGAATATAGATTTTAAAAGATTTACTAATTTTCATATTAATTTAAATTAGAAATAACACAGTAAAATGAAAAATAAAACAATTTGGTCTAATAGATTTAAATACAAAACGTCTCAATCTTTTCAAAAGATTGGGTCTTCAATTCATATTGATAAAAGACTTTATAAACAAGATATAGCTGCATCTCTTGTACACACTAAAATGCTCATGAAACAAAAGATTATTAAAAGTGAAGACGGTAACAAAATTATCAGTGGTCTTAAGAAAATTAAAGCTCAGATAGATAAGGGAAATTTTGAGTTTAAAGAGAAATATGAAGATATCCATTTAAATATAGAAAAAGCATTGTTCGAGATCATTGGTCCTTCAGCTGGATTTCTGCACACTGCAAGATCAAGAAACGATCAAGTGGTAACTGATTTTAAATTATGGATTAAAGAAGTATCAAACGAAATTATAAAAGACATTTTAGTTGTCATGAAAAATCTGATTAAAAAAGCTGAAAAAAATACAGATACGGTTATGCCTGGATTGACGCATTTAAAAAATGCACAACCTATTTCATTCGCTCATTATTTATTATCATACTATGAAATGTTAAAAAGAGATAAAAAAAGATTTGAAAATAATCTTGATCTTTTAGATGAGTGTCCGCTTGGATCTGTGGCGCTCTCAGGAACATCTTATAAGATAGATAGAACTTATACAGCAAAAAAACTTGGTTTTAAAAAACCTACGGATAATTCCATGGACTCTGTATCTGATAGAGATTTTGCAATCGATTTTTTATATGCTGCTGCTATTTGTGCAATGCACTTATCAAGATTAGCTGAAGATTTTATTATTTATAATTCTGATGCCTTTAATTTAATTTCATTTAAAGACAGTATGCTTACAGGATCTTCAATTATGCCTCAAAAAAAGAATCCTGATCCTGCAGAACTGATTAGAGGAAAAGTTGGAATAAATTATGGAAAGTTAAATGCAATGCTTACAATAATGAAAGGTCTCCCTATGTCATATTTTAAAGATATGCAGGATGACAAAGAGTTAGTTTTCGATGGCTTTGATGCTTTAAAAGAATCTCTAACTATGAGTGCTGAATTAATCAATGCTGTGAATGCAAATAAAATAAATATGCTTTTTATGGCTAACCAAGGTTACACAACCGCAACTGATTTTGCAGACTATCTTGTTAAAAATAAAAATTTATCATTTAGAGAGGCTTATGTTATTTCAGCAAAACTTGTTAATTACGCAGAAAAAAATAAAAAGATGTTGTCTGAATTAAATTTGGAAGAAATCGAAAAATTTTATAAAGATTTAGATAAAAGCGTTTTAAAAGTATTTGATGTTAAAAATTCTATGAATATGAAAAAATCACATGGAGGAACATCTGTAATTAATGTTAAATCAATGATAAAAAAATACAAAAGGGAAATTAAATGAAAATTATAACTGCTTTTTTCTTAATGATTTTTATTTTAACTAGTTGCGGAAAAAAATCTGAGCCTAAATACCAGGGTCAAATAGGTCAGGTCAAAATAATTTCATAATCTTATGCAAAATTTAAGATATGTAGGTAAAAATTTATTTATTGAAAAACTCTCAATCAAGAATATTTTAAAAAAAAATAAGACACCTTTTTATATTTATTCAGAGAATCAAATTGCATTCAATTTTCTAAAGTTTGCTAACACGTTTAAAAAAACTGATCCTTTAATTTGTTTTGCTGCAAAATCAAATAGTAATTTAAACATACTTCGTGTACTTGGAAGATTAGGTGCTGGAACTGATGTGGTTTCAGGCGGTGAACTATTAAAAGCTTTAAAGGCAGGTATCAAACCCAACAAAATTGTTTTTTCTGGAGTTGGAAAAACAGAAGATGAGTTAAAAATTGCAATTAGCAAGAAAATTTTATTAATCAATTGCGAATCTGAAAGTGAAGCTAAATTAGTAAATAATTTAGCTAAAAAAATAAGAAAAAAAGTTTCAATTGGTTTTAGGTTAAATCCTAATGTGGATGCTAAAACACATAAAAACATATCAACTGGTAAAGCTGAAAATAAATTCGGCTTATCGATTAAAAATTTTAGAGTTTTCCTAAAAACTGTAAAATCTTTTAAAAACGTAAAATTAGATGCATTAAGTGTGCATATTGGTAGTCAAATTTTAAATGATGCGCCTTTTAGAAAAACTTTAAATGTAATGAGTAAATTAATAAAAGAATTAAAACTGAATTTAAAATATGTCGATTTGGGCGGTGGTTTCGGTATTAATTATACTGATAAAGAAAAACCAATTAATTTAAGTAAATATTCTAAAATGGTGCATAATTTTTCTAAAAAATTAAATTGTAGAATAATTTTTGAACCAGGCAGATCTATTATTGGTAATACAGGACTACTAATTAGTAAAATACAATTTATTAAAAAAGGAACTAATAAAAACTTTATTATATTAGATGCTGGTATGAATGATTTTATGCGTCCTGCTTTGTATGAAGCTTTTCATAAAATTATTCCAATTTCAAAAAAATCATCGAGAATGAGAGGTAAAATAGAATTTGTAGGGCCAATATGTGAAAGTACTTGTAAATTTGGTGTTTATAAAAACTATCCTAAAATAGATGAAAATGAGTTTGTTGCTATAACTAATGTTGGAGCATACGGTTCCTCATTATCATCAAATTATAACACTAGACCATTAGTTGCTGAAATTTTAATTAATAAAAATAAACTTAGATATATCAGAAAGAGACAAAATTTACTTAAATTGATAAATTCTTAATGCAATTTATTAGATCATTAATCTTTAATTTATTTTTATATTTTGGTTTGGTGGCAATTTTTATTTTTGCTATACCAACATTAGTTTTACCAAGTAAATACACAATTTTTTTTGGTAGATTATCAGCAAAATATATAGTGCTTATTTTAAGACTTATTTTAAATACAAAAGTAATATTTCACGGAGTTGAAAATCTTAAAAAGGAAGAGAATTTTTTTGTTGCCTCAGCTCATCAATCAATGTTTGAAACTTTTGCTCTTCAGATACCTTTAGATGGTCCAATTTTTATTTTAAAAAAAGAGCTTCTTAGTATTCCACTATTTGGTTGGTATTTGAGAAAAATAGGTGCAATAGCAATTGTTAGAGAAACAACAACAAAAGAAAATTTAAATTTTTTTGATAAAGTGAAAGCAAGAATTGAAAAAAGTAAAAGACCGCTTCTAATATTCCCACAAGGAACAAGAGTAAAGTTTGATGAACAGCCTCCATTTAAGAAAGGGGTTGGTAGAATTTATAATGCTCTAGATTTACCTTGTATTCCCGTAGCGTTAAACACTGGGAAAGTTTGGCCAAAAAACAGTTTTATGAAATATCCAGGAGACATTCATATTTCATTTTTAGAGCCGATCACATCGGGAAAAGACAACGAAGAATTTACTAAAGATATAGAAAATAAAATTTATACTGAAATAAAAAAGTTTTCTTAATCATTTTCTTCCAAAACCTGGTTTATCAGTATCCTGGCCAGCTTCGATAATTTCTTTTCTTACTTTTTTAGTTGAAGAAAAAATTTCTAGAAGTTTTTTACTATCCTTATTTTTAATAGCATCTTTAATTTCATTAAGATTCTTGGAATAATTATCTAAAACTTTTAGAATATTTTCGCTATTATCAATAAATATATCTTTCCACATTAAAGGGTCAGATGCTGCTATCCTTGTAAAATCTCTAAGACCACCTGCGCTATATTGTATGACGTCATCTTTAAATTTACCTTCATTATTTATTGCTGTTTTCACAATACTGTAAGCTACTGCGTGAGGTAAATGACTAGTAAGAGATAAGACATAGTCATGATCCTCAAATGTCATTATTTTTGTTTTGCAACCAAGCTTGCTCCAAAAGTTTTCTAAAACTTTTATTTTATCTTTCTCAACTTTTTCTTCAGCAGATAAAATACACCATCTATTTTTAAATAAACTTGAAAAGCCTGCCTCTGGACCGCTATATTCAGTTCCAGCTATGGGATGTGAGGCAATCCAGTTTACATTTTTAAGATTCAAGTTGCTAATAATTTTATTGACTTCTTTCTTTACTGAACCAGTATCTGTTAAAATTGTATTTTTTTTAAAGTTAGATTTTATAGAAAAAAGTATTTCTTTGTAACTACTCAGTGGAGAGGCGATTATTACCAAATCAGAGTCCTTTACTGCGTCAGAAATATTTATACAGATTTCCGCTGAGAAATTTTTTTTCAAAAAACTAGTCACACTTGATGACTTATCGTAAGCACTTATTTTAGATGCTAGTTTTTTTTCTTCTACTGCTCTTAAGATAGAAGATCCAATAAGGCCACAACCAATTATACTTATTTTATTTAACATTCAATATTTTTTTCATTTTTGAAATTAATTTTCTATTTTCATCGCTTTTTCCAATTGTAATTCTTAATGAATTCTTAATACCGTATACATCCATTTTACGAACTAAAATTCCAGTCTTAGCTAAAAGTTTAAAAACTTTGGATGAATTAATTTTTACTTTATCAAAATTGACTAATAAAAAATTACTAAAACTTTTATTTGTTTCAATTTTCATTTTTTTAAATTCATTAAACATCTTTTTATTCCATTTATTTACGTGCTTTATTTCTTTATTGAGCCACATACTATCTTTTACAGCTGCAGATGCAGCAAATAAAGCTGGTCTGCTTACGTTGAAGGGTGGTTTAACTTTATTAAGAGCATTTATGATTTCCTTTGATCCATAACCCCAGCCAACTCTTAAACCTGCTAACCCATATATTTTTGAGAATGTTCTCGTCATTACAACATTCTTATAATTCTTGAAAATTTTTAAAGCTGAAAGATAGTCTTTTTGTTTGACATATTCAAAATAAGCATCATCAACTACCAAAAGAATATTGCTTCTTAATTTTTTTCTTAAAGCTAGCAACTCATCTTTTTTAATATAAGTTCCAGTTGGGTTATTTGGATTTGCTAAAAAAACAATTTTAGTTTTTTTTGAAACTTTTTTTAATATTTCATTTACTGAAACTCTAAAATTATTTTCTTTGGAATAAACTACTTTAGCACCGTTCATTTTGCTATAGATTCTGTAAATAATAAAACTATATTTAGGAACAATAACCTCATCCCCTTTTTTTAAAAAAGATTTGCAGATTAGTTCAAAGATTTGATCAGATCCTGATCCTAAGATAATTCTATTACTGTCTAATTTAAATTTATTTGATAAAGTTTTTCTTAAAAATGTTCCGTCAGAGTCTGGGTATCTTGCAAAACTTTTTGATACGTTAATGTATTCTTTTTTGGCTTTAGGACTTGGGCCGAGAGCAGACTCATTAGCTGATAGTTTTATTTTAGCCAATTTACTTTTAAATAAGCTCATTCCAGCTACGTACTTTTCAGCTACAATATTATTTGGTTTAGGAAATGTCATTTTATTAAAGTATTATCTAAATTGTTAGAGTTTTTCTATATGTCTTTATCTTATATAAAATTGACAAGTTTATGATGATTTAGTAAACATTATTCGCGCTGATTTAACCATATTGCAAGCGCATAACAAATGTAGCTAAAAAGGGGACGCCCAGTTTAGCTGGGCTTTTTTTTTGGATGAATATAAAACTTGAGAATATAAAGAAACTTGAAGTTAACAAGCCACTAAAATTAGATTGTGGAAAAACTATTAATAATTTTCCTCTTGCATACGAAACTTATGGAAAATTAAATGAAAATAAAGATAACGCAATTTTAGTTTTTCATGCCCTTACAGGAGATCAATTTGTAACAGGCATTAATCCAATTACTAAAAAAGAAGGTTGGTGGGTAACTGCGGTAGGACCTGGTAAGGCTATAGATACAAAAAAATATTTTGTTATTTGTGCGAATGTCATAGGTGGTTGCATGGGCTCTCTAGGTCCAAGAAATATTAATCCTGAAACAAAGACACCTTATGGATTAGATTTTCCAGTTATTACTATAAAAGATATGATTAGAGCTCAGGAGTCTTTACTGGAGCATCTTGGTATAAAAAAACTTTTATGTGCAACCGGTGGGTCCATGGGTGGTATGCAGCTTTTACAATTTTGCACGACATTTCCTGATAAAACTTTTTCAGCTGTTCCAATAGCTTGTAGTTCTAGTCATAGCGCCCAAAACATTGCTTTAAATGAATTAGCACGTCAGGCAATAATGGCAGATCCTGTGTGGGATAACGGTAAATATGTTTTAAAAAATGTTCAGCCAAAAAATGGATTAGCTGTAGCAAGAATGGTTGGGCACATAAGTTATTTGTCTGAAAAAGGTATGCAAGAAAAATTTGGAAGAAAATTACAAGAAAAAGCAGATTATGAATTTAGTTTCAATGCAGATTTTCAAGTTGAAAGTTATTTAAGACATCAAGGTTATGCGTTTACAGAAAGATTTGATGCAAATTCTATACTTTATATAACAAGAGCTATGGATTATTTTGATCTTTCTAAACAGTTTAAAGGTGGCCTAACTGAAGCTTTCAACGATCAAAAAATTAAGTTTTTAATAATATCTTTTTCTTCAGATTGGCTTTACACAACAAAGGAAAATAAAGATATTGTTATAGCGTTAAATGCCTCAGGAGCAGATGTTTCATACTCTGAAATTATAACTGATAAAGGTCATGACTCCTTTTTACTAGATGAACCTGAGTTTTTAAAAACCCTTAAAAGTTTTATAGATTCAATGCATGAGAAATTTAAAAATGAAAAAAGAGTTTAAAGTTATTGCAGATTTGTTATCCGGTAATACTAGAGTCCTTGACGTAGGCTGTGGTGATGGTTCTTTAATGGATCTTCTAAAAAAAGAAAAGAACATAGAAGTTCGTGGTTTGGAGCTCAATCAAGAAAATGTACAGCAATGTATTCACAAGGGTCTACCGGTTATTCAAGGTAATGCAGAAACAGAATTACATCAATTTCCAGACCAATCTTTTGATTACGTTGTTCTTAGTCAAACACTTCAAGCTTTTTATGATCCTGAAAAAGTTTTAAGAGATTTGTTGAGAATTGGAAAGTCTGTTGTGATTTCAATACCAAATTTTGGCTTTTGGAAAGTTAGAACTAAACTTTTATTTTTTGGTAAAATGCCGGTTACAAAAACACTTCCTAATACTTGGTATAACACACCAAACTTACATATGTGTACAATAAAAGATTTATTTAATTTTTGTGATGAAAAAAATATAAATATTAAAAAAGTTATTGGAGTAAACGAAGATAAAACATCTTTGATAAATAAAAGTAATTTAGAAATTAAAAATCTTTTTTCTAAACTGGGTATTTTTTTGATTGGATAAAATGATAATAGAAATTATTCCATGTTTAAGCGACAATTACAGTTATTTAATTAAAGAGAAAGAAACTAATACTATTTCAATAGTAGATCCCGGTGAATTTAAGGCGTGTGATAAAGTAATTAATAAATACAAAAAACTTGATTTTATTCTAAATACTCATCATCATGCTGATCATGTGGGTGCAAACTTAGAACTTAAAAAAAAATATAATTCAAAGGTTTTAGGTCCAGACTTGGATAAAGATCGTATTCCTGGAATAGATATATTTCTTAAAGAAAAAGAAAGACAAAAAATCGGAAATCTAGAATTTGAGGTAATTTTTGTTCCTGGTCACACAAGAGGTCACATTGCTTTTTTTTTTAAAAAAGAAAAAGTTGCTTTTACTGGAGATGTATTATTTTCATTAGGATGTGGCAGAGTTTTTGAAGGAACTTATGAAGAGATGTTTAATTCTTTAAGTAAAATAAAAAACCTTCCTCTTGATACAAGAATCTACTGTGGACATGAATATACTAAATCAAATTTAAATTTCTGTTTGGTTTATGATGCCAAAAATAATTATTTAAATGAAAAGAAAATAGATATTCAAAAAAAACTAAATACTAATCAACCAACTATCCCATCTACTTTAGATGAGGAAATTAAAACAAATATTTTCTTAAGGTGTGATGTTCCTGAAATTAAGCATACTTTAGGCCTTCAAGATTCATCTGAAATTGAAGTTTTTTCAAAATTACGAGATTTAAAGGATTCTTTTTAACTTCTAAAATCTTGACTTGCTAGCACTGGAGGCTATATTGCGTGGAAATTAATAAAAAGAGATTTTATGTCGTTTGCTATAATTGAAACAGGTGGAAAACAGTACAAAGTATCCGCTAGTAAAATATTAGAGATTGAAAAACTGAATGCCAAAGTTGGTCAAACTATTAAATTTGACAATGTTTTGCTTTTAAATGACGACAAAAGTACAGAAATTGGAAGTCCTAGAGTCGAGGGGGCTACAGTAGAAGCTAAACTTTTAGACAATGTTAAAGATAGAACTGTATTAGTTTTTCATAAAAGAAGAAGAAAACACTCTAGAAAAAAGAATGGTCATAGACAACGTCATTCTAAAATACAAATTACAAAAATTTTAGCAAAAGGCGGTAAAGTTATAGGAGAAGCAAAAATAGTAGAAAAAAAGAAACCTATAAAAGAAGAGAAAAAAGTTGTAAAAAAGGAAGTAAAAAAATAGGAAATTAAATGGCAACAAAAAAAGCAGGTGGATCATCGAAGAACGGCCGAGATAGTAAAGGTAGACGCCTTGGAGTCAAAAAATATGGTGATCAAATTGTAATACCTGGGAACATCATAGTAAGACAAAGAGGAACTAAAATCCATCCTGGTGATAATGTTGGCATGGGTAAAGATCACTCGATTTTTTCTCTAGTCAAAGGAAAAGTAAAATTTAAAAAATCAAAATTAAACAGAACTTTTGTTTCTGTAATCCCCAATTAAATCTATATAAATAACCTAAGTTATTTGTATTATAATAAGTATGAAATTTTTAGATCAAGCAAAAATTTATATAAAAGCTGGAAATGGTGGATCAGGTTCTGCGAGTTTCAGAAGAGAAAAGTTTGTAGAGTATGGTGGGCCAGATGGTGGAGATGGTGGAGATGGAGGGTCTATAATTGTTCAATCTGATAGAAATCTTAATACATTAATTGATTACAGATATGCACAACATTTTAAAGCTCAACATGGAAAGCCTGGAAGTAAAAGAAATAAAACTGGAGCTAATGGAGAAGATTTAATTTTAAGAGTTCCTCTTGGAACTCAAGTGTATGAAGAAGACAACAATACTTTAATTTATGATTTTACAAAAAATAAAGAAAAATATCTTGTAGCTTCGGGTGGTAAAGGTGGTCTTGGAAATGTAAGATTTAAAAGCTCGACAAATAGAGCTCCAAGAAAAAAGACAAATGGAAAATTAGGAGAAGAATTTTGGGTCTGGCTTCAATTAAAAGTAATCGCCGATATTGGGATCATAGGCAAACCAAACGCTGGCAAATCTAGTCTACTTGCAGCGTTAACAAGAGCTAAGCCGAAAATTGCGAATTATCCTTTTACAACAATAAATCCAAACTTGGGAGTATCTTACTATGGAGGTAAAGAGATTACTTTAGCTGATATACCTGGATTAGTAGAGGGTGCACATAAAGGTGTTGGACTTGGAGATAAATTCTTAAGACATATAGAGAGATGTAAAATTTTACTCCACTTGATAGACTTATCAGAAGA
>CACISL010000015.1 GCA_902589305.1 uncultured Pelagibacteraceae bacterium | reverse complement strand
ACTAATAAGCGAAATTACTTTTGGATTAGACTCTAAACCAATAGAGTACTCTAATTCAATTAAGAAAAATTATCAGAGAGTAAGCGCAAAAGGAAAATTTAATTTTGATAAGCAAATTTACCTTTATAGCTTAAATGATAGTGGAAAACCTGGATATGATGTAGTCACTCCATTTAGGACTGACAAAAATCAAAATGTTTTAATTAATAGAGGATGGATTAAAAAAGAACTAAAAGGTAGCGCGAGCATAAACTCCAAAGCAGAAAGTGATAGTGAAATAATTGGTCTTTTAAGAGAAATTTATAAACCAAGTATATTTAAACCAGATAATGATATTTCAAATAATATTTGGTTTTCATTAAATTTAGAAGATTTAAAAGAAGCTACGGGAGAGCAATTTAATGAGTTTGTAATTTTTTTGGAGGATAATAAAGCCAAGACACCACTTCCTAAAAAGATAAGTATAGATGTGCCAAATAATCACCTTAAATATGCTATAACATGGTATGCAATATCAATCTCGATAATTTTTTATTATTTATATTTTAGAAGAAAAAAATGAATTATTTTAGCACTAGAGATAAATCTTTAGAATTTAGCTTTAAAGATATTTTCTTAAGAGGACTTGCACCAGGCGGAGGGTTATTTTTGCCTGCTGAAATCAAGAAGTATAGTCAAGAAGAACTTAATAATTTAAGTCAACTAAATTATAATGAACTTGCCACAGAAATTATCTTTAATTTCTGTTCAGGTGAAATTAAAAAGGACGAACTTAGCTCACTGATACAAAAATCTTATAGTAGTTTTAAAGATAAAGAAGTCGTAAATATAAAAAAAATTGGAAATATAAATCTTCTCGAACTTTATCATGGACCCACTTTAGCTTTTAAAGATATTGCAATGCAGGTAATTGGCAATATGTATGACCATTTAGAAGTCGCTAAAAATAAAACTGTAAATGTCATAGTTGCTACATCAGGAGATACTGGTTCAGCGGCTATAGCTGCTTTAAGCAATAGAAAAAATATAAATCTTTTTGTACTACATCCGCATAATAAGATTTCAAATATTCAAAGAAAAATAATGACAACAATTGGTGGAGCAAATATTTATAATATAGCTATTGAGGGTTCATTTGATGATTGTCAAAAAATTGTAAAAGACCTTTTTAATGAAAATAGTTTTAGATCAAAAATAAATATGTCAGGCGTAAATTCTATCAATTGGGCGAGAATTGTTTGTCAAATTGTTTATTATTTTTATTCTTTCTTTAGATTAAAAAAAAATAATATAAGCTTCTCAGTACCAACTGGTAATTTTGGAGATATCTATGCTGGATACGTTGCAAAAAAAATGGGATTACCAATTAATAAACTTATAGTCGCTACAAATAAAAATGATATTTTACAAAGAGTTATTAATACAGGAGAATATAAACCTGATAAAGTGAAAGCAACCATTACACCAAGTATGGATATACAAGTTGCCAGTAATTTTGAGAGGCTGCTTTATTATATATTAGATGAAAGCGATAGTAAGGTAGGGTCAGTAATGAATGATCTATCATCAAAAAGTATATTCAATTTAGAAAAAAAAGAAATCGATAAAATTAAAAAGGATTTTGAAGCTGTAAAAGTTACAGATGAAGAGACATTATCTATAATTAATGAAATTTATAAAGAGCATCAATTTATAATTGATCCTCATACTGCTACTGGAGTAGGAGCAGCAAAAAGTTTTAATAATTTAGGAGATATAGTTGTTATTGGTACAGCTCATCCTTATAAGTTTAATGATACTATTAAAAAAGCTATAGGAAAAAATTTAGATTCACCTGAGCATTTAAAATTGAATATAGATAAAAAGGAAACATTTGATATTATCAGGAATTCAAATTCAGAAGTAAAAAATTATATTTTGGGCAAAATTCAATGAGAATAAAAATAGGAGACAAACTACCTAACTCGGAGTTACTTTATCTTGACCAAAATAATGACGTAAAAAAAATTGATATTTTAGATCTTTGTAAAGGCAAGACTATTATTTTAGGTATGCCTGGAGCTTTTACTAAAACTTGTTCGGCTCTTCATCTTCCTGGGTATATAAAAAATTACGACTTAGCTACTCAAAAAGGAATTACAAAAATTATATGCATCGCTGTAAATGATCCAAATGTTATGAAGGCTTGGGGTGAAAACCAAAATGCTGGCAGTAAAATTTTTATGGCTGGCGATCCCTTTCTTAAATTTACAAAAGCTATTGGAGCAGAAGTAGATAAATCAGAAAAAGGATTAGGAATTAGATCAAATAGATACACTATGCTTGTGGAGAAAGGCGAAGTTAAAAAAGTAGAGGAAGAAAAAGAAACAGCTACTTGTGAATTATCTTCAGCCGAAAGCTTTTTAAAATCTATTTAGTGTTCAAAACTGCTAACTCATCAACAAGATTATTGTATTTGTTGCCAGCGTGTGCCTTAACCCATTTCCAACTAACTTTATGTTTAAGACAAGCATTATCCAATTTAATCCAAAGATCTTTATTTTTAACTGGTTTCTTATTTGAACTTTTCCAATTATTAACTTTCCACTTCTTAATCCAATCAGTTATTCCATCTTTCACATATTTCGAGTCAGTAAAAATTGTAATCTCTGATTTCTTTTTTATTTTTTTTAATGCCATGATTGGAGCCATTAATTCCATCCTATTATTAGTTGTATTATTTTCACTTCCAGAAATATTAGATTGATTAGAGTCATCTAATATGATTGCAGCCCAACCTCCTTTTCCAGGATTTCCAGAGCAAGCACCATCAGTATAAATCTTTAATTTCATTGAAAAAAATAATCCTCATGATTTTTTGCATTCTTGTGAAATTCTAATCTTTTTAAATACTCCATTGGATCTTTAATTTTAACAATTGCTCCTTCAACTTTATTTAAAGAGTCAAATACTCGAGTTAACAAGAACCTCAAAGCAGCGCCTTGAGATAAAACCTTTATATTATTCAATTCTTCATCAGTTAATTTTCTTATAGAAGTATATCCGTCTATAAAGTTTTTTGCTTTAGTAACGTTAAAACTTAAATTACTTTTTAGACCGTCAAAACACAAAGCGTTAAAGCAAATAGCGATTTCAAACGCAAAAAAATCTTCACATGAAAAATAAAAGTCTATCACACCACTAAATTTATCTTGAATAAAAAAAATATTGTCGTGAAATAAATCTGCGTGGATTATTCCCTTTGGCAGATTTTTTGGCCAATTTTTTTCAACATCATTAAGATTTTCCTCAATTAATCTTGGCAGATCTTTATGTATATTTTCACACCTATCTTTGACTGAATTAAATAATTTTCTCCATGAATTTACGGATAGGTCATTTTGTCGTTTTAGTTTTAAATTCTTTGTGAGATCATGCATTTTAGCTATTTCAGATCCGATTGATTTACAATTGTCTGGAGATAAATTTTGTTTTGCTTTGCCCTCAAGAAATGACACAATCATTAATTTTTTTCCCCCAAAATTTGTTATAGTTTCATTATTATTATTAGAAATAGGAGCAGGGCATTTAAAGTTAGCTTTATTTAAAGATGACATTAGATCAGAAAAAAAAGGAAGATCAGCAGATTTAACTCTTTTTTCGTAAATAGTTAATATAAATTTTTTTTTATTAATCGATAAAAAATAGTTTGTATTTTCAATACCTTCTTCAATTCCTTTGAATGAGTCCAACTTACCTAAACTATAATTAGATAAAATTTCCTCAATTTTATTTTGATTTAACTTTGTATAGACAGCCATTAATTGAGTTCTTTCGGCAATTTAAACACAACTTTTTCCTCTGCAACCATTACTTCTTCAATAGAAACCTTTCTATCTTTTTTTATATTATCCAATAAATTTTGAACAAGCTTTTCAGGTGCAGACGCTCCAGAAGATATTCCAATGGTTTCAGAATTCTCTATTTCATTAAAAGGAATTTCTTTTTCGGAATGCATTAAATGAGAATTATTACAACCAGCTTTTTTTGCGACTTCAACTAATCTTACAGAGTTAGACGAGTTACGGCTCCCTACTACAAAGAACATATCGCACTTGGAAGCTATCTCTTTAACAGCAGACTGTCTGTTGGTAGTAGCATAACATATATCCTCTTTAATAGGGCCCTTAATTTTTGGAAACTTGTTTTTAAGAGCTTCAATTATTTCAGCTGTATCATCTACGGACAAGGTTGTTTGAGTAATATATGCAAGAGGTTTTTTAAAATCGTTTTGTTTAAGCAGTTCAGCATCATTTTTTGTCTCGATTAGTTTAATCGATCCTTTTGGAAGCTGACCCATTGTGCCAATAACTTCAGGGTGATTTTTATGTCCAATTAATAATATTTCGAAACCGTTTTTATTTAATTGCTCTGACTCTCTGTGAACTTTTGAAACTAATGGACAAGTTGCATCTACAAAGGATAAATTTTTTAATTTGGCCTCTTCTGGAACTGACTTTGGTACTCCATGAGCTGAGAAAATTACAGGTCTACTTGCGTCATCTACGTCAGATAATTCATCAACAAAAATTGCACCTTTTTCTTTTAACTCTTCAACAACCTGCTTATTGTGCACTATTTCATGACGAACATATACTGGAGCTCCAAACTTGCTGATAGATTTTTCAACTATTTCAATTGCTCTTTTAACACCAGCACAAAATCCTCTTGGTGAAGCTAAATAAATTTTAAGTTCTTTTTTCATTTTTTTCTAAAAGATATTCTAGCAATATATGCGGAAAAGTAAGTGACGCCAAACCAATAAATATTACCTTATAAATAGCCTCATCAAGCTTATAAAAATTATTTAAAAAATATATTGCAAATAAAAATATTACTGCAGTTACAAAAGTTAATGGGATAGCTTTAATTATAAATTTTTTAAGTCCTGACTTGAAAGATCTATCTAACTCAAAAATAAGAGTAATCGAATGCCTAATTGAGTGAAGAAAACAAAAATAAAGAGTGAAAGCTAAAATAGGCGACAAAAAAAGATTTAGTATGATTAAAGAGAAAAAGTCCATGATCATGACACCTTTTAGATTTGTGTTTTCTTTTTTTGAAATGTACATAGATGATAAAAAACCAAGACATAACATTCCAATTAAAAATTCATTACTAAAAAAACTTGCTTCAAAAACTTTAAAATTTAGAGTCCTAAAAATTTCATAAGTTTCTTCTCTCTTTAATAATAATGGAGCCATAATTACTGTTGACCCTTTTAAGAAAAACAAACACTCAGATATAAAAAACTTTTTTCTAAAAAAAAATACTGTATCTTCTTTTCCAAAATGATAGGCAGCCACAATCAAAAATAGTAATAAAATTGTATCAGGAAATATCAACCAAAATATTATTATCAATGATGAAATTAATACATAGGCAAGATAAAAGGATATAGTTTTTTTGTATCCAAATAATTTTAAAAGTTTTTTTCCTTTGATATTATCTAATGCACCATGAGAAATTCCCAAAATTAAAATTAAAAACAAGCAAAATATAATTAGTTCAAAATTGAGCATTAGATAAAGAGGGCTTATCAAAATACAAAAATTAAAAAATATAATTGAGTGCTTAAAGTTAATATTTTCCATTAATTAAATAATGCTTTTAAAAAAATTAGTTTTGGCATTTTGCTAATAATATTTATGTCTTCAATGATATTACTTTTATTTGATAAAAATTTTATAATCGTATTTGAAGAAGTTTTAAACATATTAAAAAAAATTTTAGGCATCTTTTCGGGATATTTTTCTAATACTCTAAGAAATACTTTATCTAAAAATTGATATTTTTTTCCTATGGAGAATATTTTTGCTTTATTAATATTATCAATGTTTTTTACAATATAACGACTATGCTCTTGAATGTTCAAAAAAGTATAACCTGTACTTAACCTAGTCATCCCTCCAGCTGATCCAATATTAATTATTTTATTATTATTTCTTAATGATGGAGAAAAGAGTGGTATTGCTCCTTTTTCAGTAAAATTTATTTTATAGTTTTTAATACCCAGATTATTCTCAATATAATTTTCTAACTGAAGATCATAATCTTTGAGGCTCTGATCCTTTAAATCTGACAACCAAGTAGTTTCAATCAAAGCTTTATTTTTGCTGAATGGTAATGTGTAGAAAAAATGTACATCTTTTCTCTGATCACAATTAAAATCCATTAAGTTTATTATTTCCTCATCAAAAATGTTCTTAGCTGTCTCTATTTCTATACCTTGAAAGTGTTGCCATAACCCAGATTTATCAAGTTCTTTTTCAAAAATACTGTTAAAAATTATTGAATTTTCTGAATTGACATTGTTTAGATTTCTTAAAAAACTAATATTAGAATTTGTGGATAGTTTAGAATTTATTTTTTTATAAAATTTTCCACTATCGATACTTTGGTAAGGAAATTTTTTACTTGATAATTCTTTAGAGTTTTCAGCAGTATTAATTGTAAAATTATTCCAACTTTTAATTACACAATCTTCAAAGTTATGATCAAATACTTTCCAGAATGACCAAGTTTTATCTCTCTTATACTCTTCACGGGTTTCAACTATTACTAAAGTTTTCTCCTTTAACTTATCATTTATTTCAAGCTCATAGGCCAAAGATAAACCCGCACACCCACCTCCAACAATAATGTAATCAAATTCTTTCATTCAAATTAATCTCTTGTTCTAAAATATTATGATTTAATTGATTGTCGTAATTTAAATTTTTTATGAATAATAACTTAATAAAGTCAATAATTGATAAAAAAGTCTGAATTATCTTTTCATATACTGGGACATAGATTTTGCCGGCTTTATCATAATTATCTATGTGATTTTGTTTGAGAATATAGTCACCTATTTTTCTATAAACTCGTCTTGCAACAATAACTGAAAATCTAGATTTAACTGGTATACTGCTAATAGATGTAAATGATTTTTCATAAAATGTTTGAGACTCATTTATTATAGCACGAATTGATGAAAAATCGTGTTTAATATATTGTCTGTTACGCGCTTTATCTTCACAAACATCTCTAGCGATATTAGTAAGTTGCATTGCTATTCCTAAATCAATCGCGCCTTTTAAAGCCTCTTTATTTTTTACTTTCATTATTTTCGACATCATTAATCCAACTGTTCCAGCTACTCTATAAGAGTAAACAAGTAATTCTTTTTTTGAATTAATCACTACTCTCTCCTCTAAGTCTGTTTCAATTCCATCAAATAAATCAATTATTACTTGTTTAGAAATATTTTCACTATCTATAACTGACCACATATCTTTTATAATCTGATTATCTAGATTTTTATTCTCAAAATCTCTTTTGAATTTTGAGAAAATTTCTTTCTTTAAACTTAGATTATTATCAGCATCAACTATATCATCTAAGGTTCTACAGAAATTATATAAAGATGAACATTTGTCTAATGTATGCCTCGAAAGAAAAAAACTTGCCCAATAAAAAGATTTAGCATGTTTTTTTAATAAATTACTTTTCATTAAAATAATTTGTCTAAGACTTTTGCTGATGAAAGAACCCCGGGCATTCCAGCACCTGGGTGTGTACCTGCTCCAACAAAGTATAAATTTTTATAAATTTCAGATTGATTATGAAATCTAAAATAAGCTGACTGAGAAAATTTTGGTTGAATTGAAAATCCAGATCCATAAAGAGTTGATAGATCTATTTCAAAATAATCAGGCGTTAAATAAAAATCACTTACTACATTCTCTTTAATACCAGGTAAAACAGTTTTATCCATTTTGTCTAAAACTAAATCTTTGAATTTATCACCTTCTTTGATCCAATTAACTTTAGATAAATTATTTGGAACTGGAACCAATACGTAAAAAGCATCTTGACCTTCTGGAGCCATATTAGGATCTGTTGCAGATGGTCGATGTAAATAATAACTTATATCATCTGAAAGTATTTTCTTTTCAAAAATTTTATCAAGATGTTTTTCATAAGTCTCTCCAAAATAAATAGTATGATGTGCAACATCACTATATTTTTTTTTCGAGCCAAAATAATAAACAAATAATCCCATTGAATAATCCATTCTTTTCATTTTTTGTTTAAACAAAAAATTATAATCCTCTTTTGATTTTATTAAATTATTATAAACATTTGGAGGATCGGAATTACAGATTACATAGTCGCTATTAATTATTTTTGAATTGTTTATTTTAACGCCTTTAACCTTTTTGTCTTCTGTAAGTATTTCAGTAACTTCAGCGTTTTTAAAAATTTTGATATTTTCTTCAATCATAAGTTTTTCTAAAGCTTTAACAACACTACCTGTTCCTCCCATTGAATAATGAATACCCCATTTTTTCTCTAAAAATAAAATCAAAGTATATATCGAAGTAGTGCTAAAAGGATTTCCTCCTACTAAAAGAGGGTGCATACTAAATACTCTTCTTAATTTTTCATTAGATATATATTTTGAAACTAAACTATAAACAGACTTATAACTTTTTAATTTTAATAGAGATGGAATCTGTTTCATCATAAAAACCAAATTATTAAAAGGTTTGTCAGATAAATCTGTAAAACCTTTATCAAAGATTTTTTCAGTAAAATTCACTAAATTTTTATATCCTTCAAAATCAGTAGGGTTAAATTTTTTCACTTGTTGTTCCATAGATTTATCATCACCATTGTAGTCGAATGTATCACCGTTACTGAATACAAATCTGTACCATAAATCTAAAGGTACTATTTCTACGTAATCTGAAATATTTTTATTAAATAGTGAAAATAATTCTTCAAATAGGTAAGGGGCGGTTATTACTGTTGGACCACCGTCATAAATAAACTGATCTTTTTTAAAAACTCTTGCTCGACCACCCAGATCAGGATGTTTTTCTACTAAAGTAACTTTATGGCCTTTAGCTTTTAATCTAAGCGCAGCAGCCAATCCTCCAAAACCTGAACCAATAACAGTTGTTTTTTTTGCCATTTTGTTTATGGCCTATATTAGCTGGATTTTTTCTTAAGTGCTAATTTTGTTTCTTCGATACTAGAAGTATATATTTTATCTAATTTGCTTTTATCTAAAGAGTTTTTGAGTAATTTTTCAACAGACTCTATAGCAATTTTGATTGACGTATTTTTTATATCTTTTAAAGCTTGGTTTTTAATTTGTTTGATCCTCTCCTCAGCAGCTTTTTTCCTATTTTCCATTACTTTATAAAATTCTTCGTGAGTTTTTAATACATTCTTTTCTGCCTCGTCGTTAGCTTTACCAATCATCTCTTTTACTTCATTTTTTGAGTCACTAATCTTTTTTTCATGTTCTGTCAGAATATTTTTTGCATCCTCCTTAAGTTTCTCTGCTTCATTAATTTGATTTTTGATATTTAAAATATTTTGATCTAGAGTCGATATGATTTTTTGAGGTATCTTAAAATAAATCAGTACTCCTAAAAAGATTAAGAAAGAAATAGTTACCCAAAAAGTTGCATCTAAAATCATAAATATTTATCTAAATTTTTTTTTGAAACATCTTCCACAACAGCTTTTACACTGCTCTCATTTAATTTATCACCTGATAAATTTTCTATAATATTTCCTGCAATATTAACTGAAATATTTTGTATTGAAGTTATGGAATTTTTTTTAAGTGCTGTAATTTCTCGGTGTGCTTTTACAATTTCATTTTCAATTTCTTTTTCAATCTTATCTTTTTTTGATCGAATTTCCTTGTCCAAATTATTCTTTGACTCTAAATATATTTTAGAAACTTCTTTTTTTGCATTTTCTAAAATTTTTTCATATTCCTTAAGTTTTATCTCAGATTGATCTTTAAATTTATTTGCATCTTCCAAGTCTTCCTTGATTTTATTTTCCCGGTTATCAAGATTATTTTTTATTTTAGGTAAATAAAATTTAGCTATTGAAATGTAAAGAATTGAAAAAACAAGAATTAACCAAAATACTTGAGACGCCCAGTAGGTTGGATCCAGCTGAGGCATACCTGCCTCAGCCGCATATAAATCTGTGTTTACACTTACAATAATTAATATAAAACTTAAAAAACTTTTCATATTAAATTTACTAAAATGCAAATAAAATAATTAAAGCTACTACAAGTCCAAACAATCCTGTCGCTTCTGCCAAAGCAAATCCTAATAACAAGTTAGGGAATTGTTTTTGAGCTGCTGACGGATTTCTCATTGCTCCAGAGAGGTAGTTACCGAAAATAATCCCGATACCTACACCTGCTCCAGCCAATGCAATTGCAGCGAGACCCGCTCCAATCATTTTTGCTGCTTCTAACTCCATTTTTCCTCCTTTATTAATTAATGGTGTAAATTTAATGCATCATTTAAATATATGCAGGTTAATATTGCAAAAACATAAGCTTGTAAAAAAGCTACTAATATTTCTAAGCCTGTTAGTGCTACTGAAAAACTAAGCGGTAACCATCCACCTAATATTCCTAAACTTACAACAAATCCTCCAAAAACTTTTAACATAGTATGACCGGCCATCATATTTGCGAATAAACGCACTGATAAACTTACTGGTCTACTCAAATAAGAAATTATTTCTATTATGGTTATTAATGGCATGAGCACAGTTGGAACACCACTGGGCACAAATATACTTAAATATTTAAAACCGTGTTTTATAAAACCAATTATAGTAACAGCTACAAAAATAAATAATGCCATTATAAGAGTAACTATTATATGACTTGTCACTGTAAATGAGTAAGGAAGCATCCCAACCATATTACAAAATAAAACAAACATAAATAGACTAAAAATGAATGGGAAATAAGGTTTAGCTTTTGAACCGGCAGTGTCACTAATCATCTTAGCTACAAAAGAATAAAACATTTCAGTGATTAATTGTATTTTATCCGGGATAATTTTTTTCTCTTTTGAACCAACAAATAATAGTAATAAAATTAGTGTAGCACTTAAAATCATAAACAAACTTGCGTTTGTAAAAGATAAATCAATACCTGCGATTTTTATCTCTGGTCCAATTCGGTGGACTGTAAATTGTTGCATTGGATTACTTGCCATATAAACTTTCTAATCCTCTTTTTGCATTTTATTAGCGGTTCGTATTACATTTAACATTCCAGCTACCGCTCCTAAAAAAAAGAAAATTATAATTAACCAAGGTTTAGTATCAAACCAGCTGTCCAAAATAAACCCAATTATTGTCCCAACTACGACTGCGGCCACCAGTTCTGTGCCTAATTTGAAGGCGTTTCCCATAAATGAACCTCGTTTACCATTATCATTATTCAATTCTTTTTTAATTTTTGATTTTGCAATTTCTAGGCGAGTTTTAAAATCTTTGGGTATTGTCATGATTATGATTAAGCAACCAACTCTTCTGCTCTTTGTAAATCCACAGATACAAGCTGACTAACTCCTTGTTCAGCCATAGTAACACCGTAAAGTCTATCCATCCTGGACATAGTTAAAGCATGGTGAGTAATAATAATAAATTTTGTGTTAGTAATTTTAGTAAGATCATCTAAGAGACCACAAAACCTTGTGACGTTCGCATCGTCTAAAGGAGCATCTACCTCGTCTAATACACATATAGGAGATGGGTTTACCAAAAAAACTGCAAATATTAGAGACAAAGCTGTTAATGCTTGTTCCCCACCAGAAAGTAAAGTAATTGATTGGAGTCTCTTGCCTGGGGGCGAAACAAACATTTCTAAACCTGCTTCAAGTGGATCATCTGAGTCTACTAATTCAATTTTTGCCGTCCCTCCATTAAAAAGTTTAGTATATACTTCGTTAAATTTTCTATTAACTTTTGTAAAAGCTTCTAATAATCTTTCCCTACCTTTCTGATTCAATTCATCGATACTTGATTTTAATTTTACAATTGCAGAGTAAAGATCAGCTCTATCATCTTCCATCTTTTTAATTTCTGACTCATATTTTTTTGTTTCTTCGTCCGCTCTTAAATTTACCGAACCTAAAGATTCTCTTTGTTTTTTTGTTTTATCGATTTTTTCAGTTTGCTCCTCAATTGTAGGAAAGTTTTGAACATCTATTTCACTTAAATCAGACTGTGGTAAAATAGACGTTTCACTCTCAATATTGAGTTCATTTTTGACGGAATAAAGTAAATCTTTTTTTCGATTTTCAATTCCCTCAATAGTAGCTTCATTCCTCGCTTTATTTTCTTTAAGATCAGTAAGTTTTAATTGAATCTCTCTTAAGTTTTCATTTATCGCTGAATACTTTTTTTCAGCTTCAATAAGTTCGTTTTCAATTTCGTCATTTCTTTTCTTTATATTTTCAAGGTTTTGTAAATTTTGACCTTTTGAAGTTGCTATTCTCTCAGGATTCTTTTGATTTTCATTTATTTCATATTTAACCTTATTCTTTCTATCAGTTAACTCCGAAACCATTTTTTCCGAATTTGTTTTAAGATTTCTCCAATTTTCTAATTCAACATCGATGTTTTTAATTCTTTCTTTCCTTTTTATTGAGTCGCTTTCTATTGATTTATTTTTTCCATATTTTTCAGCATATTCCTCTTGAGAAAAAGTAATTTTCTTTACAAGTTTTTTCAATTCTTTAAATGACTCTTTTGATAATTTTTTATTGTTGTCTATGTCTTTTTCAATTCGATCCAACATCATATCTAATTGATTTTGTAAATTTTCCAATTCATTTTTTGATATTTGAAGTTCTTTTGAGGAATTTGTCTCAACATCAAATAACTTATTTTCAGTATTTAATAGATCTTCCTTTTCCTTTAAAATTCTCTTTTGGTTAAGATCTGCATCAAGCGATATACTTTTCTCTCTTTCAAGATCAGATTCGATAGTTTTGATTGATTTCTCAAGCTTTTCTTGAAGAGTTTTTATTCTAGCTTCTTCCTCAACAAGATTAGTCATATCCAAGTTTAACTTTTGTAGTGTTGCAACACTCTCCATTTTTTTATCTCTAAGGGGGGAAAGTTTCTTATTCTCCTCCTCTAATAATGTATTATTATGATTATAGTCAATATTGATTGCACTAATTTCATCATCAAGTTCACTTAACTTTTCTTGTATTAGCTTTTTATCTTTTTCAATTTCTTTTATTTTTAAGTAATATAAGCCTGCTTCTATTCTTTTTATTTGGTTTGAAATTTCTTTGTATCTAGTTGCTTCTTCAGCCTGTTTTTTTAGATTATCAAGCTGTTTTTGTTGTTGTCTCTTTAATTCATCAGCTCTTTTAAGGTTATTTTCAGCTGCGTTTAACCTTGTTTCAGCTTCTTGTCTCCTAGCATGGATTCCTGAAATACCAGCAGCCTCTTCGAGTATTGACTTTCTTTCGATTGGTTTTGATGTCACTAGTTGACCAATTCTACCTTGACTAATTAGGGAGGGTGAATGGGCGCCAGTGGAAAGATCTGCAAAAAAAGTTTGAACGTCTCTAGCTCTAACTTCTTTATCATTTATATAATATTTTGATCCTTTATCTTTTTCAATTTTTCTTTTTACAGAGATCTCATCAAATTCTTTAAACTGGACTGGTCCAATTTTTTCCTGGTTATCTAATGATAAAGTTACTTCTGAAATATTTTTTGATGGTCTATTAGAGGTTCCAGAAAAAATAACATCTTCCATTCCTGATCCCCTCATACTTTTTGCAGAATTTTCTCCCATGCACCATCTAAGAGCTTCAACTATATTTGATTTTCCACATCCATTAGGACCAACAATACCAGTTAAACCTTTTTCTATCAAAATAGTAGTTTTTTCAGAAAAAGATTTAAATCCTGTGATTTCTAAATTTTTAAATTTCATAAATTTAAAGTTTTTTTTCTATTGTTCTTTTAAATTCTTCATAATCTATACTTCTTGAGTATTTTTTTTCATTTATAAAAATTGTCGGCGTGGACTCAATTTTATAATTTTTTTGGGCATTAATTCTTTGATTTAAAATATCATTTTGAGCTCCATCATCTGCCAAACACTCATCCATTTTTTTATTTTCTAAATCTATTTCTAATCCAACTTTTTTAATTAATTCATTTATTTTATTTATATCAGATCCAACAGCCCACACTTTCTGTTTTTCATATATCTTATCTAAAAGCTTAAATTTTTTAATATTATCATCATGACATCGCACAATTATTTCAGCATTTAATGCTGCTAAATCTAGAGGAAAGGCATGATGTTCAAACCTCACTAAACCATTATCAATAAAATCTTTTTTTAAATTATTAAAAATCTCATTATGAAAACTTGCACAGTGTGGGCAAGTCAGAGAAGAAAAAACCTTTACTGTAACTTTTGCGTTAGAACTTCCAATACTTAAAATATTATTCTCTGCTTTAACAGAAAAAGTAATTAAATATATTAATATAATTTTTAAAAAAAAATTATTTGTTTTTTTCATTGTAAGCTTTCAAAAAATTATTCAAAGAACTTTTCAGTTTTATGTCATTCACTTTTTTTATTTTTTCTTCAATTTTATTTAAATTTTTAATTTTAGGTAAAATTTTATTTTGATTTTTTATTTTATTTTGAACTATTTTGAGATTAATACTTTTTATACAATTATACCCAAAAAAACTATTAATTTTATCGATTATATTGTTTTTTTCATACTCTATTTCTATTTCTTTTCCGTGTATTACATTTAAAACCAATGTTCCATCTTTCATCTCTTTGCCTGTTTTTACTGTAATAGGATAGCAGGAATCAGATATTTTTTTACTTACTATTTTTGTCCAATTATCAATTATGTTCGAATAATTAAAACCGCCTTTTCTTAAATATTTCTTTAATGTTTTGGGAATAGAGCTTGAAAAAGGACGAAGTCCTTGTATGAAAGTCTGCATTTTATTATTATTTTTGCCATGCATATAAATCCGACTTTATCAAAAAAAATTTTAGCTTGGTATGATAATAACAAAAGAAAATTACCTTGGCGTGTTGGCAAAAAATCACCAAAAAAGCTGTATTATAGACTATTAAGTGAATTTATGTTGCAGCAAACTCAGGTTAAAACAGTTATCCCTTACTTTAATAATTTTAAAAAAAAATTCAAAACATTAAATGCTTTATCAAAAGGTAAAGAAAAAGAAATTTTAAAGATGTGGGAAGGGCTTGGCTATTATAGAAGAGCAAGAAATTTATTAGCTTGTTCAAAAGAACTAGTTAATAAATATGACTCGAAGCTCCCAAATAAACTTGAAGAATTAAAAAAATTTCCAGGCATCGGAGATTATACAGGCAACGCATTACTAGGACTAGTACATAACAAACCTACTTTAGCAATAGATGGAAATGTAAAAAGGGTTTTCTCAAGAATTTTAAATAAAGAGGAAAAAAAAATAAATTTTAATAAATTAATTCAAAAGAATAAAAAAAACCTTTTTAATACAAATCGAAATGCTGATTTTGTTGAAGCCTTGATGGAATTTGGCGCAATGAAGTGTAAGCCAAAAAACCCAAATTGTCTTACATGTTGTTTGAATAAATATTGTAATTATTTTAAATCTAATAAAAAAGTAAAAAACTTTAGAAAAAAAATGATTAAAAATAAAAATTATGATATTTTTTGTTACATAAACAAAAAAAAACAAATTGCTTTAGCTAAAAATAGTCAAATTAGTTTTTTAAAAAATTTTTATATGCCAAAAATTAAAGAGTCTACTAACTCACTTAGAATTAAAGATTGGAAATTTCTTAAAAGCTATAAAAATTCTATCTCGAACTTAAAATTGAATGTTAAAATATATTACAAATTTTCTAACAAAATCCCTTCGTCATACAGTTGGTATTCTTTAGAAAAAAATAAAGAATTTATTCCTAACTTTACAAAAAAAATATTTAGACAAGTTTCAACTTTATTTTAATGAAAAAAAAATTAGCTATCATAGGCGCTGGTATAGCGGGTTTAACTCTAGCAAATTTTATAAAAAAATATTCAGATCATGAATTTATGGTATATGAAAGAGAAGAAAGTTTATCTCTTGAGGAAGGTTATGGTATCCAATTAGGAGTAAACGGAGTCAAAGTTTTAAATCAAATAAATTTTCATAAAATAAACAATGAAAAAATATTTCATCCAAAAATAATTGATTTTTATAATATTCAAAATAACAAAATATGTGATTTAAATTTATCCAAATTTAATAGTATTGAGGCAAAATATACAACTCTTCAAAGATCGACCTTAATCGAATTTTTAAAAGAAGATATTTACACACAACATTTAAGATTTGGGAAAAAAATTAAAGAAGTTTCTGAGCTAAAAGATAAAGTTTTAATAAAATTTGATGACAATACAAATGATCTTGTAGATTTTGTAATTGCTGCTGACGGAATATTTTCTAATACAAGATCTTTTTTTGAAAAGAAAAAAATAGAGCCAAAATTTAAGAAAGCTATAGCAGTAAGAGTAATATTAAATTCAAAATCTGATTTTAATATAAACGAGGAAAATGTAAGTCTCATGCTTGGTAGTAATAGTCATATTGTTCTTTATCCGATTAATAAAAAAAAAGAGCTAAATATGGTTTGCATAATGAGATGTAAAAAATATGAACCAGACAATATTAAACAGCTAGTTCAAGACATAATTTTAAAACAAAACCCAAAATTAAAAAACATTTTCGACAACGAAATGAAAACATGGCCATTATATTTTTCTCCCAAAATTATTCCTTCTACTAACAAAAAAGTATTTTATATTGGAGATGCTTTTAATGGATTTTTACCAACTCTTGCACAAGGTGCTGGACAATCTATAGAAAGCGCTTTTGAAATATTTAATTTATTAAAAAATGATAAGCTTGATAAAGATAATGATTATTTTGAGATTAGAGCAAAAAGGGCAAAAATTATAAGGAGTAGATCAAGCTTTAATTTCTTTGTGTTCCATTTTTCAAACTCGATCATTCAAAAAATAAGAAATATATTTCTAAAGTTTTTAGTTAAGCGTAAATTTTTTGTAAAAAGTTATTTAGGTAAAGTTTATAAGAATTAGGCTTTAGTTTCGGAAATAAATTTTTGTCTTAAGCTATCAATTACAACTGTAGATCCATTTATATTGCAATGCCAATAAGTCCAGCCATTATAGCTTTCAGTGCCCATAATTGTTGCTGCTACTTTATGAATAGAGCCTTCGGACTCTTTACATTTAATACTTCCATCAACCATAATTTTAGCATTTATCTTCCTCTTTTGATCAAACAGGGTAGTGCCAGGTTTTAATATTCCTAGTTCTACAAGAGAACCAAAAGGAATTCTTGGTTTTGATTTATTATTTTCAACAGTATCTAAGTATTCATCCTCAATTACTTTGGTTTTTTTAATTCGTTCACTAGCAGCTTTAAAATACTTTTTATCTCTCTCTATACCAAAATATTTTCTACCTAACTTTTTAGCAACCACTGCTGTTGTTCCAGTGCCTAAAAAGGGATCAAAGATAGCATCACCTTTGTTTGTGGTAGCTAAAATAATTCTATGTAAAAGTGCCTCTGGTTTTTGAGTTGAATGAATTTTTTTTCCATTTTTTTTAAGTCTCTCTTTTCCGTTGCAAATAGGTAACGTCCAGTCTGATCTCATCTGCAAGTCATCATTTAAGCATTTTAGTGATTGATAATTAAATGTATATTTTGATTTTTTATTTTTTGAAGCCCAAATGAGAGTTTCATGAGCGTTAGTAAATCGTGTACCTCTAAAATTTGGCATGGGATTATTTTTTCTCCAGATGACATCATTAAGCAACCAGAAATCCAAATTTTGTAAGTGATAACCTATACGAAAAATATTATGATAAGATCCTATTACCCAGATACTTCCATTATCTTTTAGAATTCTTTTACATTCATCTAGCCAAGCAATGCAGAATTTATCGTAATGTTTAAAACTATTAAATTGATCCCACTTATCATTTACACCATTCACTTTGCTTGCATCAGGCCGAGTTAATTTTTCACCAATTTGCATATTGTAAGGAGGGTCGGCAAAAACTAAATCGAAGGATTTATCAGGAATTTTTTTTATTTCCTTTGAGCAATCGCCATTAATAATTTGGTTTGAAAACTTTAACATTTTTTGGATTCAACCCGAAATTGAATCTAGGGTCAAACCCTTTTGATAGAAAAATGAGTCCTCTTGTGTTGGAGATTCTTAGTTCGACAATATCTTGTGTATGGGTTTGAAACCTTTTCTATGATGCGAGGTGACACCAAATTTTTTTAAACCTTCTAAATGAGCCTTAGTTCCATAACCAAAATTACTTTCCCAAGCATAATTTGAAAATTCTTGTGAAAGCTTAATCATTAGATTGTCTCTGTAAACTTTTGCTATGATAGAAGCAGCGCTTATAGCTTTTACTTTTTCATCCCCATTTATGATTGTTTTATATTTTTTAATACCTTCTGGTGCAAATTTTCCGTCAATTAAAGTTATGTCTGGTTTTATTGTAAGTTGATTAAGCGCTCTTTTCATTGAAAGAAGTGAAGCTTGTAAAATATTTAATTTAAGAATTTCTTCTACAGAAGCAATCCCGATAGCGAAATAAGAATTTTCTTTGATGTGCTTTGAAATTTTTTCTCTTTTGTTAAATGTAATTTTTTTTGAATCTTTTAAAAGTTTTAGATTTATACCTTTTTTGAGAACAACAGCTGCAGAAACAACAGGTCCAGCTAGACATCCTCTGCCAACTTCATCAACACCCGCTGTAATTAACCTTTTCAATTAAATATTAAGGTTATTTTTTTTATCTCTTACCATCTTAAGATCAATCCAAGCCATTTTTTTTTGGGCTGGTTGTCTCATTAAAAACGCAGGGTGAAAAGTAATAATAACAGATGTGTTACAACTCCCAAATTTTTTTTCAATCCACTTGCCTCTCATTTTTGAAATAACGATATCATTACCAATAAGTGCGTTCATTGCTGTACTGCCTAGAAGAATAAGTATTTTTGGGTTAATTATTTCAATATGCTTTATTATATAGGGTAAATATTTTTCAATCTCCTCATTTGTGGGCCTTCGGTTTTCGGGAGGTCGGTAATTAACAATATTAGATATATAAACTTTTTTTCTATCTAAATTTATAGCAGCTAACATTTTGTCTAATAACATTCCAGCTCTTCCGACAAAAGGCAAACCTTCTTGATCCTCATTTGCACCTGGAGCTTCTCCAATTAGCATTATTTTTGACTTAGGATTACCATCACTAAAAACCATATTCTTAGCATTTTTTTTTAGATCACAATTTTTCAAATCGGTAATAGACTTTTTCAAAAGCTCTAAACTTTTAAACTTATTTTCAGATATTTGAAAATTATTTTTTTTATATCTATTGATTGCTTTATTATTGTAAATTAAATTATGATTTATAAGATTATAATATTTTATTAATTTAAGTTTATTATTTTTTTTTAACATTTTATGCCCACATATAGGAAACTAAATAAGATTACAGGACATATATTATTTGTCATCATTTTTATTTTGTTTTCCACATCAAATTCCAAAGCTATAGATAAGTTTGAGAAAGCTGACAAAATATCCGACTATTTTTCTGGAATTTTACTTTTAAATAAAAATAAATATAGCGAGTCATTTAATTTTTTAAAAAAGCTAGATGGCCTCGAAAAAAGTCATTTTGCCTATTCATCTAAATATTTATACTCATTAGTAAACTCAGGAAACATTACTCAAGCTTTCTATTTTGTAAAAAAATTGGAAAATGAAAAACAAGA
>CACISL010000014.1 GCA_902589305.1 uncultured Pelagibacteraceae bacterium | reverse complement strand
ATGAATTCTTAATTAATTAATGTATTAATTAACAAACGAATCATTAAGATTTGTTTCTAACAAGGGAGAAAAGATGGCTAAAAGAAGAAAAAAAGCTAAAAAGAAAACTAAAAAGAAAGCAAAAAAGAGAAGAAGAAGAAGATAGTTTTCTCTTTAACTAGGCGCCCTTTTTATAATTTTTATAATTTTAAAGAGGGCGTTTTTTTTATGCCTCTTCAGAAATTTTTGTTCTACCTAAAGCTTTATCCATTTTTTTTTCAACATCTTCTGGATTTATTTTTAAAACAGCCTCAAATTCAGATTTAAGTCTATCATATGCCTTTTCGAATAGCTGTCTTTCAGAGTAAGATTGATCAGCAATTATGTCTGTATTCTTATTCAAGTCTTTGACCACTTCTGCTAATTCGTAAATTTTTCCTGAGTTTATTTTTTGATCATATTCCTGAGCTCTTCGACTCCACATAGTTCTCTTAATTTTTGGTTTAGTTTTTAATATCGAAATACACTTATTAATTTGATTGATAGATGAAATAGGTCTAAGTTTCGATTGTTGGTTTATTGGAACTGTTAGTGTGAGTTTTTCTTTTTCAACAAAAATTTTATAAAATTGAATTTCTATTTCACCAATAGTTGCTTTTTCAATTGATGTAATTTTACCTACTCCGTGTTTAGGGTAAACTACAAAGTCTTTAAGATTGTATATTTTTTTTTCAGAAGGTTGCTTCTTTACTTTTTTGATTTCTGGCTTTTCTTCTTGACCAGCAACACCGCTCTTTTTTTCAGGTATTTTAGATAAATTTTTTATTTTTAATTTTTTTATTTTTTTAACTTTTTTGATTTTTTTTATTTTTTTTTTCTTTTTTGGCATTTTAATTATTTACCTGGTTTTTCAGAAAAGTATTTTTCATGTTTATTTTTTAAATCTCTAAATTTTTCATGATCTTTCATAGGTTCTTTTTTTTTTGAAATATTAGGCCATATTGCAGAAAACTTTTTATTTAGCAACAACCATTTTTCTTTATCAGTTACACTTTCATCACTATCTGCCTTTATCGCATCGATAGGACACTCTGGTTCACATACACCACAATCTATACATTCATCAGGATTAATGACTAACATATTTTCACCTTCATAAAAACAATCAACAGGACAGACTTCAACACAATCAGTGAGTTTACATTTTATGCAAGCATCTTTTACTATATAGGTCATTGAGAGCTCAATAATTTAAGTTTAATTTCTGCGGACTCTTTATCAGGAAAGTAAATAAGACCACAAACTCTTCTCATAAGATTAGACTCGTACTGATCAACAGAGTTATCCGATATGACCACTTTCCAAAGATGCTCAATAATATCTTTTTTAATATCCATAGAATTTTTTTTAATTGAGTTAGTATAAGAAAGTAATTGATTTGAGTTTTTTTCCAGTTCTTCAGCTATTTTCAAAATTTCAGTTGCGTTATCTTTGTTCAAATAAGATTTAATAAATTCTAAAATCAATTTTTTTTCATGATCAGAATAAATTTCATCTATTTTTGCAGCGTGAACTAACAGTGCAGATATGCCTATTACACTTTCCTTATCTAATTTATTCATTTTAAATTTAAAGTGAGAAGCTTATTAAATGGATTTTCTTTTTTGTCAAACCGTATTATTTTCTTTTTTTCCTTTTTTTCGCCTTTAAAAATGTAAGTATCTAGAGCTTTATCTTTTTTATAATTCATATAAGTCATTAATTTATAAAAATTTTCCTTAGAACATCCCAATAAGTTCATCATTTCAGAATTTACAGTAAATTTCCTATCTTTAGTATTTTCTATGATTTTTAAAAAAAGTTTTTCTAATATATCAATTCTAACATAGAATTCTTTGAATTTTTCAAATCCGCATAATAAAAGAAAATTTTTATCATAACTGATATTTGTTAAAAAATTTAATCCTGATTTAGGAATTTTATTTTCATTCGAGAGATTATTAAATAATTTCCATAGATTAATTCTAAATTCAACAGCCTTTGGTTTTAACATTTTTGGTAGATAGACATGGTATCTTCCTATTTTTATTCCCATGACCCATAATTTTTTTCTCTCGTCAGGAGGTATTAATTTTACTATTGTATCGATGCTATTTCTTTTTATAACCCCATTATTTTCGTAAAGTTGAAAAACTAAACCTCTTAAATATTGATTGGCTATTTTATGTTTTGTTAATTTAATAAGATCACCTAACAACTCACTAATGTAGCCATCAAGCCATCTCCTTAAAAAATTAGTTAATTTTGTTTTTGACTCCTGATTAAGAGAGTCATCAGCAATTATTTCTATCTCAGGACTTAAATAGTCATTACCTTTCTTCAATCTAGCAATTGGATTATCCCTCCAAATAATTTTGTTTTCCTCACTCATTCTTAATTCGCCTGTTCTCAATATCTCATCAATTCTTTTAACAAGTTCTTTTTCAACACCTTTTCTCGCAGCTTTTCTGATTGATTTAATATCTGTGTCTAAAGTTTTGGAAGTAATCTCGATTAAAAATTTTAATCCTTTTAATTCTCCAATTAACTGTCTGTCTATATAAATTTTATTGTCTTTATTTATTTCTGTATTTAACAACAAGTCTTGCTTTAAGCTTCTTGATAGAATACTTATTTTTTTATCGATAAAACTTTTAGTTAATTCATCGTGTAACTTATCAGATAATTTATCTTCTATATTTTTAGTAAGTTGAATCCAATAATCTGAATTTTCTACCCAATTTTTTTTATTAGCAACATACGACCAAGTCCTTACATTTGAAAGTCTATGAGAGAGAAGATCAACATTTCCATGATCCTTTTCAAGACCTTTTAATTGTTCCTTCATAAATGAACTTGGTATTCTATTTTTCTTAGTAGTAAGAAATTGAAAAACCTTATCAATAACATTTATATGTTGCCCATAAGCTTTTTTTTCAAAATCTGGTATTTGGCAACACTCCCAAAGTAATTCTAAATTTTTGTGATAAATTATATTATTAGCTCCTTTTTTTAAAAAAAATCTAAGCACACTTTCGTCAAGTGAGTCATTTGTTCTTAAAAGATTTTTTTTACTTGGTTTAAGTTCTAGAGAAAAAATCAATTTTTCCGGATTTGTAAAATCTAAATACGAATTTCTCCAAAAAATTGTTTTAGTGGAGGGCAGCTGATGTTTTTCAATTTTCTCTATTTCATCTGAGTTAAGAGCATCACATTCACCAGTTGTTCCGAAGCCGCCATCATTTTTATACCTGCCTGCTCTACCCGCAATTTGAGACATCTCTATTAAATTTAATCTTCTTGTTTTTTTTCCATCAAATTTTTTTAAATTAGAAAAATAAATTTCGTTAATATCCATATTTAGACCCATCCCTATTGCATCTGTTGCAATTAGATAATCAACGTCTCCAGATTGGTATAGCCCCACTTGTGAATTTCTAGTTTTTGGGCTTAAAGATCCCATTATAACCGCAGCACCACCTTTTTGTCTTCGCACCAATTCTGCAATCGCATAAACTTCTTCAATAGAAAAAGCTATTATCGCAATTTTTCTCTCTAATCTTGATATCTTTTTAATTCCTGAATAACTTAATTTTGAAAATCTTTCTTTTTTTTCAAATTCTACATTATCTACTAATTCTGAAATAATACTTTCCATTACTTGAGAACCTAAAAACATCGTAAGTTTTCTACCTCGAGACTCTAAAAGTCTTTCTGTAAAAATATGACCTCTTTCTCTATCTGCACACATTTGAATTTCATCAATGGCCACAAAATCAACCTCTTTATTTTTGGGCATAGATTCTACTGTACAAATAAAATAATTTGCACTACTTGGAACAACCTTTTCCTCTCCTGTAATTAAAGCCACTTTTTCTATACCAACTTTAGCAACGCATTTATCATATATTTCTCTAGCAAGTAGCCTTAGGGGCAATCCAAAAATACCACTTTTAAACTTAAGCATTTTTTCAATCGCAATATGAGTTTTACCTGTGTTGGTAGGGCCAAGTAATGCTATTATTTTTTCCGATTGGTTTGCCATTTTTTTGTGTTAGCTAATTTGTTTTATACTATATGTAGACCACAGTTGAGAACAAAGTAAGATTAAAACATGACCGAATCAATTTGTCAAATGTTCCTATTTTAACAATTGATTTGACTTTTAATAGGTAGTCCCCGTATAGGTTATTGAAAGTAAATGTCTTCTAAAGTTAAAAAGAAAATTCAAAAACTTAAAGAGTCTTCTACACTAGTAATAAACGAAAAATCAAAGGACCTAATTTCCAAGGGAAAAAAGGTATTCCAATTTGGTTTTGGCCAATCTCCATTTCCTATTCCAGATGAAATTGTTGAAAAGTTAAAAAAAAATGCTTATAGAAAAGAATATTTACCTATTCAAGGTTTACCTAGACTAAGAGAAAAAATCTCAAAATATTTATTAACTAGAACAGGAAACGATTATCCGAAAGAAAATATATTAATTACTCCTGGCTCAAAAGAAGCAATGCTTCTAATACATCTTGCTTTTAATGGTGAAATTATAATTCCTGCTCCAGGATGGGTTTCATATGAACCTCAAGCAGAAATAGGTTCAAACAAGGTGCATTGGTTAGAAACTTCTAGATCTAATAATTGGTTTCCAACTGGAAAAGAGCTCGAAAAAAAAATTAAATCAATAAATAAAAAAAATAATTTAATTTTAATACTTAATTCTCCAAATAATCCATCTGGAACAGTTTGTAATAATTTGGAAGAATTAGCTAGAGTAGCAAAAAAACATAAAGTTCTAGTTCTATCAGATGAAATTTATACTGACTTAACATTTTCTAATGAATATAAATCAATATCTAAATATTATCCTGAACTAACCTTTATAACTGGCGGTTTAAGTAAATGGTGCGGCGCAGGTGGTTGGAGATTAGGTTTTCTTGCTGTGCCAAAAAAATTAACTGAATTTCTATCTAGCTTGAAATCTCTTGCAAGTGAGTCATATTCTACTGTAAATACTCCAACTCAATATGCATCAATAGAGGCTTATGCGAATGAGCATAAGCAATATAAACTTAAAGTTAGAGCTATACTTAATGCAGTAGGAAATTATGTTTATACTAATTTAAAATCTAATAAAATTTTAATAGCTCCACCTCAAGGGGCTTTTTACTTAATGCCTGAATTTAAAAATAAAAAATATAAAACTTCCTCAAAATTATGTGAAGCAATACTGGATGAAACTGGTGTTGCTATGTTGCCAGGTTCAGATTTTGGCTTTAAACCTAAAAAGATGCTGACGAGATTAAGCTACACTGATTTTAATGGCACAGAATTTTTTAAAAACGTTACAAATTGTAGCCAGATAGATGATGAGATGATAAAAAAATTCGCTCCAAATGTAGTAGAAGGGGTTTCTAAACTCTCAAATTGGGCCAAAAATTTATAAGAATCTCTTTGACCTCTAACTAATTAAGTAGTTAAATTCATAATAATAACAAGAGAGGTACACATGAAAAAAATAATGACATTGATTTCAGCGGTACTAGTAATGTTTGCTTTTTCAAGCCCTATTACTTCAATCGCAAAATCAGCAGAGTTCTTTACGATAGGAACTGGCGGACCTACTGGAGTATATTTCCAAACAGGTAACGCAATTTGTAAAATGTTACACAAATCAGCTATTAGTGCTGATCACGGTAGAAAAAAAGGTACAGCTAAAGCTTATAGATGTACTGCACCTTCAACAGGTGGTTCAAACTACAATATTGGACAAATCAAAGATGGTGAATTTCAATTTGGTGTTGCTCAATCAGACTGGCAGTACCATGCTTACAATGGTTCAAGCAAATGGGAAGGAAAACAATTTAGCGACTTAAGAGCTGTATTTTCTGTTCACAACGAACCTTTTCAAATTTGGGCAAGTAAAAAATCTGGAATTAAGAATTTTAAAGGCCTAAAAGGAAAAACAGTAAACATCGGTAACCCAGGTTCTGGTCAAAGAGGAACTATGGAAGAATTAATGAAAGCTATGGGAGCAGATATGAGTATGTTTAAAGCAACTACTGAACTTACTTCTTCTGAACAAGTAAAAGCTCTTTGTGACGGTAAAATAGATGCGTTTGGTTACTCTGTAGGATTTCCAAATGGAGCTATGGAACAAGCAGCTACTTGTAAAGCTAAAGCAAGCCCAATTAATTTAACTGGTGCACCAGTTCAAGGTTTAATTGATGGAGCAGACTATTATGCTAAAGCAGTTATTCCAAAAGGAACTTACTCAAATCAGAAAAAAGACGCTACAACTTTTGGTGTAAAAGCTACAGTTGTTACAAGCGCTAATGTTTCTGAAGAGCTTGTATACTTAGTTACAAAAGCGGTGATGGAAAACTTTGATGATTTCAGAGCTCAACATCCTGCTTTCGGACCTCTGGAGAAGAAAAATATGATAGCTGATGGTTTATCGGCTCCATTACATCCAGGTGCGATCAAGTACTACAAAGAAGCTGGATTAATGTAATTCAACTTTTTAGTTTAATTTAAAAAGGCCCAAAATTTCTTGGGCCTTTTTTTTTAGAATAAGGTATCTTAACCAAAATGAGTCAAAACATTCAAAATAAGATTAAAGATAAAATACAAGAAGATATTTCTCCTACTCGAAATTTATCAGGCATCCATTTAAAAATAGTTTTTGGTATAGCAATACTCTGGACCTTTTTTCAACTTTGGTATGCCTCTCCATTTCCTTTTTGGTTTAATTTTGGAATGTTTAAAGGATTACCTGCTAGAGCCATTCACTTAGGTTTTGCTTTGACACTAGCTTTTTTAATATTCCCGGCCGTAAGAGGAAAAAAGATTTCGGTATTTGATATTATTATCAGTATAACCGGAGCATTAAGTTGTTTATATATTTATTTTTTTTATGATGACTTAGTAAATAGGGGCGGGATTCTTCTAGTAAAAGAAATATTCGGTTTTAAAGTTCCAGTTGAACTTATAATTGGGGCCACAGGTATATTAATTTTATTAGAAGCGACTAGACGAGCAATAGGTTTGCCTTTAGTTATAATTGCATTCTGTTTTCTCTTATTTTCATATTTTGGAAAATATGCTCCTGATATTATTTCACACGGCGGACTTTCTGTAAAAAGATTAGTAGGATTCCAATGGTTTGATCAAGAAGCAATATTTGGAATTCCAATAGGAGTTTCAGTTGATTTCATATTTTTATTCGTACTCTTTGGAGCTTTGTTAGAAACCGCTGGTGGAGGAAAGTATTTTTTAGATTTAGCTTTTGCAATGGTTGGAAAAATGAGAGGAGGTCCAGCTAAGGCCGCAATACTAGGATCTGGGATGACTGGTATGATTTCAGGTTCTTCAATTGCAAACACTGTAACAACAGGTACATTTACAATTCCCATAATGAAAAAAACAGGTTTCTCTCAAGAGAAAGCAGGAGCCATTGAAGTTTCTTCATCTGTTAATGGACAAATTATGCCTCCAGTTATGGGCGCTGCTGCATTTGTTATGGCAAGCTTTATTGGTGTTACTTATTTTGAAGTTGTTAAACACGCTTTCTTACCTGCTATCATTTCTTATATTGCTTTATTTTATATCTCTCATTTAGAGGCTCTTAAATTAGGATTAAAAGGAATGGATGATGCTGATGTTCCTCATTTAAAAAAAACTTTTTTATCTGGTTTGCATTTTTTAATACCTATTTTTGTTTTAATTTTTTTACTTGTTTATATGAGATATACAGCGGGCTTTTCTATCTTTTATGCAACGTTATCTTTAATATTAGTAAATTTAGTAAGTCGTATAATTAAAAATCCAGATTTTAAAACTGGTTTAATTGATTGGTATAATCAAACAATAGTTGGTCTTCAAAAAGGCGCAATTAACATGGTAGGGGTAGGGATCGCAATCGCTACAGCAGGTATAATTGTTGGCGCAGTGGGCTCTACAGGTCTAAGTACTAATTTAATCATAGTGATTGAGACGATAGCAAGAGATAATGTAATTATATTAATTTTATTAACTATTATACTTTGCTTGTTACTTGGTATGGGTCTTCCTACAACTGCAAACTATGTAGTAGTGGCTTCTCTAATGGCTACAGTTTTAGTTGATGTTGGAAATGCCTCAGGCTTTATTTTTCCTTTAATTGCTGTTCACTTATTCGTATTTTATTTTGGATTGATGGCCGATGTGACACCCCCCGTCGGTTTAGCATCTTATGCAGCAGCCGCAATTTCTGGTGGCGATCCTTTAAGAACAGGACTCCAAGCTATTTGGTATAGTTTAAGAACCGGAATTTTACCTATAGTCTTTTTGTTTAATCATGAGCTACTATTAATTGGGGTAGATAGTATCTGGCAAGCTTTATTAGTTATAGTAACTTCACTGGTTGGAATTTTAGTTTTTACTGCTGCTACTCAACAATGGTTTATAAATAGGTTAAGATGGTATGAAATCATAGCGTTTTTAATAATATCTTTATCTTTTTTAGCTCCAGATTATGTTTTAGGTAAATTCTATCCTAAATTTAATGAGCAAAAACTTTCGGCGGAAAGTATTCAAAATTTGTCTTTTGACCCTTCAAAAGAAGTTCATATAAAAGTAACACGAATTACTGAGTACGGAGAAAGATATAAACTATTTGTTATCGATAAAGGGAAATTTGAAAATAACTATACCTTAGAAGAATACGGCGTGACCTTAACAGATCAGAATGACCAACTGATTGTTGATAAATTAAACTGGAAAGGGGAGGCCAAAAAATCCGGTATACAAATGGGTGATATCATAAGTAATTTTAAAATTGAAAATCCAGAAAGACCCAATAAAGCAATGGTATATCCTTTTGCATTATTATTTTTATTAGTTTTTGGATATTTAAATTATAGAAGAGTTGTTTAAAGTATTTTCCAGGTTCCAGATGCAGAAGCTACTATTTCTTTATTTTTAGAAATTTCACAGATTATAAAAACTAACGTCTTAGTTTTTTTTAATATTTTCACTTTCCCAATAAGTTTATCACCAAGTTGGCCTACAGAGATAAATTTCATATCTAAATTAATTGTTACACATCTCTTGTCACCAGCAACTCTGTGAGCAGCCGTTCCCATACCTGTATCTGCTATAGTAGAAAGAAAACCACCATGTGCAATTTTACCAGTGTTTAAATGTATTTCTTTTACCTCTACTGTAAACTCATATTGAGTATCACTAATTTTTTTTAGCTCTAACCCGCCAAGATGTTTCATAAACCCTTGATTAGACTCGTCCATACTTTTTTTTATCATATAACGGAGCTAATTGTGAAAAAATAACTGCAAATAAAATAAGAATTATTCCTATAATTTTTATTTCGTTTAGAAACTGGCTTAAAATTATCCATCCGAAAATTGAAGCGAATACACCCTCAAGAGAAAATATAATAGCTACAGGTGCTGGAGAAAGATTTTGTTGTCCATAAATTTGAAGAAGAAAGGCTACTCCACTAGATAGAACTCCAGCATATAACATTTCTTTTCCATCCAAAATCATATTGGAAAATTTTACGCTTTCGAAAACAAAAGCTGGCATTAATGCAAATATTGATGCGATCAGACATTGAAGGCACGCAATAGTAATTGGATAATTAAATATTCTTAAAAATCTTGAGATAAAAACAATATGAAACGCCCAAAACAATGCATTAAAAACTGCAATACTATCTCCTATTCTTACTTGAATATTGTCAAATTCAGTTAAAAGGATACCACCGAATAAACAAATAATGATAGATAGCCAAACAGACTTATGAATATTTTTTGAAAAAAAGTAATAAGCCACAAATGGAACTAAAACCACATAAAAGATTGTAAAAACTGCAGTGTTTGCTACATCTGTATACAGAAGAGCAAACTGCTGTAAAACATTTCCCATCGAGAGAAGAAATCCAATAAGCAAAAGGTTTAAGATATTTTCTTTCCTAAAAATTATTGAATTAACTTTTTTATATTCGAAAATAAACAAAAATGGGATTAATGTGAGAAATCCAAGAAATAGTCTACCAAAAGTAAAAGTAAATGGACCATTATAATCCATACCCATATCTTGGGCGACAAAAGCAGATCCCCAAATTAAAGAGCAACTTACAGCACAAATAAGAGAGAAAACTTTTTTATTCATGCTTTGTACTATTTTATAATTGGTTAAACGGCAAGTTTAAAAGCAAAATCTTTACCAAGGCACTTTCCTAAATAAACACAAAATCTTGCACCCTCAGCTCCGTCAATCAATCTATGATCGTAAGATAAAGATAAAGGAAGTATTTTTCTTGAAACTATTTTCCCTTTTATTTTAACTAGTCTATCGAAAGTTTTTCCTACTCCAAGAATAGCCACTTCCGGCGGATTAATTATTGGAGTAAAGAATGTTCCACCTATCCCTCCCAAACTTGAGATTGTCATTGAACCACCAAAAAACTCTTTTTTATCAATCTTCAATTCTCTACAAAGCTTACTAGTTTTTTTTAAAGCTTCTCCAATTTCTTTAATACTCATTTGATCCACATCCCTGATTTTAGGCACCATTAATCCATGAGGAGTATCAACCGCAAAACCTATGTGAAAATATTTTTTATATACAATCTTCTTTTGATTTGAATCAATAGAAGCATTAAAATTAGGGAACTCTTTTAAAGCACTTACTAAAGCCTTAGCTATAAATGCTAAAGGAGTTACTTTAATAACATCACCGGAGTAATAGTCATATAATGATGATCTAAATTGCTCCATCTCAGTTACGTCTACCTCATCATGTTGAGTAACATGTGGAATCTCAGTCCAAGACCTTACTAAGTGTGGACCAGACAATCTTTTTACTCTAGGAATTTCCTTTATTTCAATCTGACCAAATTCCTCGTGAGAAAACTCTTCTTTATATTCTTTTTTCTCGACCGCTCCTTTGTTGACAGTTACTTGAGATCGAACAAATTCTTTTACATCCTCTTCTGAGACTCTCCCTGATCTTTGAGAACCAGGGATCTCTAATACGTTCGCTCCTAATTCTCTTGCGAATTTTCTTACTTTAGGACTAGCTAATTTTGTACCTGTTTTAGTTGTCTTAACAGCTGCAGGCGGAGGAGTTTTAATTTTCTTAGGTTGATCTTTTTCTACATCTATTTTTTCTGCTTGTGTCTTTGCAACAGGCTCTTTTACTTGCTCAACCTTTTCAGAAGATTTCAAAGTTAAAATAAGGTCACCTTGATTAACCTTATCACCGATTTTCACATTAATTTTATTAATGGTACCTGATTCAGTAGATGGAACTTCAACACTGGATTTATCACTTTCAAGAGTAATTAAAGAGTCATTTTTATTTATTGTTTGACCCTCTTTAACAAGTACCTCAATAATTTCTACATCCTTAAAATCACCCATATCAGGAACTGTAATTTTAAGATCAGACATAATTATAAATTTGCAGGAAATTCTTTATCTTTATCGATTTTATATTTTTTTATTGCTTTTTCAGCTTGTTCAGAGCCTATTAATTGTTCTTTAGCTAAAGCACTTAATGTGTAAGCAACAATGTGTTCTTTATCAACTTCAAAAAACTTTCTTAAATTTTTTCTTGTATCACTTCTTCCATAACCATCTGTCCCTAGAGAGTAAAAAGGTTTTTCAGTATAGGGTCTTATCTGATCAGAAAATGCCCTTGTATAATCAGATGCAGCAATAATTGGACCATCTCTCTTCTCTAAACATTTTTCAACATAGGATTTCTTCTTTTTATTCGAATTTAATAAATTCCACCTTTCAGTTTCCATTCCATCTTTTCTCAATTCATTAAAACTTGTTACACTCCATATATCAGAGTCGATACCATATTCTTTTGATAATATTTCTGAGGCGGCAATTATTTCTCTTAGAATTGTTCCTGAACCAAGGAGTTGTACTTTTGTTTTTCCTTTATTATTATTTTCTTTAAACAAATACATTCCCTTTAAAATACCTTCTCTACTTCCTTTTGGTTTTTCAGGATGAGAATAATTTTCATTCATTGCTGTAATATAGTAGAAAACATTTTCTTTTTTCTCGTGCATTCGTTTTAATCCCTCTCTAAGTATTATAGCCATCTCATATGCAAAAGTTGGATCATAACTTACACAATTTGGGATATTAGATGCTAACAAATGACTATGACCATCCTGGTGCTGAAGTCCTTCACCAGCTAAAGTAGTTCTTCCTGCAGTTGCTCCAATCAAAAAACCTCTAGCCTGGGAGTCACCAGCGGCCCATGCAAGATCCCCAACTCTTTGAAAACCAAACATAGAGTAAAAAATATAAATTGGTATCATTTCTAAATCATGATTTGTGTACGAGGTTCCTGCAGCGATCCAAGAAGACATTGCGCCTGACTCGTTAATACCTTCTTCTAACACTTGACCGCTTTTATCTTCTCGATATGAACTTAGTTGCTCTGAGTCAACGGGTTCATACTTTTGCCCTTCGTGGGCATAAATTCCAATTTTCTGAAAGAAACCCTCCATTCCAAAAGTTCTTGCCTCATCTGGTATTATTGGCACTAGTCTGGGTGATAAATTTTTATCTCGAAGTAAAGCAGTTAACATTCTAACGAGAGCCATTGTTGTAGACATCTCTTTATCCCCCGTAGATTTCATAAAATTATCAAAAATATCTTTTGGAGGAGCCTTGATTGCTTTTGCAAAAGACGATCTTTCTGGAATAAATCCACCAAGCTTAATTCTTTTTTCCTTTAAATATTTAATTTCTTCTGAGTTTTCACCAGGTTTATAGTACTCAATATTTTTAACTTGTTTATCTGTAAGAGGAACTCCAAATCTGTCTCTATAATAGAGTAAATCCTCCTCATCTAATTTTTTTTGTTGATGTGTAGTATTAATACTTTCTCCCGACTTACCCATACCATAACCTTTAATTGTTTTGGCAAGGATCACAGTAGGAGTTCCTGTATGCTGCATTGCGGCATGGTAAGCTGCATATACTTTGTGTGGGTCATGTCCTCCTCTATTAAGCCTCCAAATATCTTTATCAGTCATTGAAGAAACCAGTTCTTTAAGTTCTGGGTATTTTCCAAAGAAATTATTTCTTACATATTCACCACCTTTAGCCTTAAATGCTTGATATTCACCATCAACACACTCGTTCATTCTTTTAACAAGTAAACCCGTTTTATCTTTTGCTAATAATTGATCCCAATAAGATCCCCATATAACTTTAATTACATTCCAACCTGTTCCTCTAAAACTTCCTTCTAATTCTTGAATAATTTTACCGTTACCTCGGACTGGACCGTCTAACCTTTGAAGATTACAATTGATAACAAAAATTAAGTTATCTAATTTTTCTCTTGCAGCTAAACCTATTGCACCTAAAGACTCCGGTTCATCCATTTCACCATCTCCAAGGAAAACCCAAATTTTTCTTCCTTCATCTTTAACTAAACCTCTATTAATAAGATATTTTAAAAAACGTGCTTGATAGATTGCCATAATTGGCCCTAAGCCCATTGAGACCGTCGGGAACTGCCAAAAGTTTGGCATTAACCAAGGATGAGGATAAGAAGACAAGCCGCCTTTAGCAACCTCTTGTCTAAATCCATCTAGTTGTTTTGCAGTCATTCTTCCCTCTAAAAATGCTCTTGCGTACATACCTGGAGCAGAGTGACCTTGAAAGTAAATAAGATCTCCACCGAACTTGTTATTTTTTGCTCTCCAGAAATGGTTCATACCAACGTCATATAAAGTTGCAGCAGATGCAAATGTTCCAATATGGCCTCCTAGCTCAGAGCTTTTCTTATTAGCTTTAACAACCATAGCAGCAGCATTCCACCTAATGTAGGCTCTGATTTTTTTTTCTATATTTTGATCACCTGGAGATTTAACTTCTATTTCAGGAGGGATCGTATTTATGTAAGGAGTAGTTCTAGTATCGGGGAGAACTAAGCCTGACTTATAAGCTTGATCTATAACTTTATTTAAAAGATAACTTGCTCTAGGAGCTCCATCATTTTCAATTACTGAATTTAATGACTCTATCCATTCATTTGTTTCAACAGGATCAATATCATCTTTAGAGGCAGGTTCAGCAAATACTTTTTTAACTTGTTTTACTGGATTTAAATTTCCATTAGATTTAGGTTTTTCTATAATTTCTTCAACTTTGGTTTCTTTAATTTTTTTTGGGGCTTGAGCAGCTTTGCCATTTTCTATAGTAGCAAGTAAACTACCTTCTGACACTTTATCACCAACCTTTACTTTTAAATCTTTTATTTTGCCTGAAGAAGGTGATGGAATTTCAACACTAGATTTATCACTTTCGATTGTAACGATCGGATCATTTTTATTAATTTGATCGCCTGGTTTTACTAAAATCTCAATTACTTCTACGTCTTTAAAATCACCTATATCAGGAACTGAAATATTCTGAGCCATAAAACTTATTATAAACTGGATGGAACATATAAAAAAGTTATTGAATAATAAACTAGAAAGAATAGCGCTTATTAGTTGAATAGTTTAACTTTTGACACATTTTTTGCCACTTTTTGTCATGTCTAAATGCTTTAGTTAAGTATGAAATGGTTAATAAATTTTTTGTTCAAAAAGAAGGAAATTAGAGGCAATCATGGTCATATTGTTCAGAAATTTCTTCTAAAAAAATATATATTAAAATAATTTCATAAGAGCTAAATTAGCTCTTATGAATAAACCTCTATGGCAACCTTCTCAGAAGTTAAAACAGGATTCTGTCTTACAAGATTTTTGTCATTTTATAAATTTTAAATCCTCAAGTAATTTCAAAGAGTTATGGCAATGGTCAGTAAAAAATCCCGAAGAGTTCTGGTCAAAGTTTTGGGATTACTCAAAAATTATAGGAGACAAAGGATCAGAAATAATTCAAAGAGATGAAGTTTTTAACAAATCAAAATTTTTTCCAGACTCAAAACTAAATTATGCAGAAAATATTCTTAAGAAAAAATCAAATGATATCGCTATAAACTTTTTGTCTGAAAAAGGTTTTGAAGAAAATATAACTTGGAATAATTTAAATGAAAAGGTTTGTAAATTTTCTAATTATCTTAAAAAGTTGAGTTTAAAAAAAGGTGATAGAGTTGCTGCGTATGTACCAAACAAAATAGAAACCATAATCAGTTTTTTAGCTTGTGCTAAAAATGGGATTATATGGTCATCGTGTTCTCCAGATTTTGGAGTTCAAGGTGTGGTTGATAGGTTTAAACAAATCGAGCCAAAAGTTTTAATTACAAGTGATTATTATTTTTATAATGGAAAAAAAATTAATATTTTAGACAAAGTTGATGAGGTGATTAAACAAATCCCATCGATTGAAAAAGTAATAGTTTATAATTATTACGAAAAGGAAAAAGAAAACTTAAAAAATTTTATTGATTTTGAAGAGGCTTTAAATATTGAGTCAGATGATTCTTTTGAAAGGTTTGAATTTAATCATCCAATTTATATTCTTTTTTCAAGTGGTACGACTGGAAAACCAAAATGTATTACGCATGGAACTGGCAATGTGTTAATTGAACATAATAAAGAGTTCATGCTTCATTGTGATATAAGAGATAATGAAAAGTTGTTTTATTACACAACAACTGGTTGGATGATGTGGAATTGGTTGGTAGGGGGGCTTGCTACAGGATCATCAATTTTTCTCTTTGATGGGGCTCCAGTTTATCCAAAGATAGATGTTCTGCTTGAATATTGTCAAAATAAAAAAATTAATTTATTTGGCGTTAGTGCAAAATATATAGATCATCTTAAGAATGAAAAGTATAACAGTAAAAATTTAGATTTAAATTCTATTAAAATTATTACTTCGACTGGGTCCCCGTTAGCAGAAGAGAGTTTTAAATATGTATACGAAAATATTAAGAAAGATGTTCACCTTGCTTCCATTGCTGGAGGAACAGATTTGGTTGGATGTTTAGTGCTTGGAAATCTTTTTTCAAATGTTCATAAAGGTGAAATCCAAGGACAAAGCTTAGGTATTGATGTCGATGTCTTTACCGATGATGGAAATAGCACAGCAGATGGAGATAAAGGAGAATTAGTTGTTAAACAACCTTTTCCATCTATGCCAATTAAGTTTTGGGGAGATGATGATGGTCAAAAATATCACAAAGCTTACTTTACAAGATTTAAAAATATTTGGCACCATGGAGATTTTATTGAAAGAACTAATAAAAATGGATTTATTATGCGCGGTAGGTCTGATGCTACATTAAATCCAGGAGGAGTAAGAATAGGAACTTCTGAAATTTACCAGCAAGTAGAAGATATAGATTTTATTACAGAGGGACTAGTTGTGGGCCAAGACTTTGATGATGATGTTAGAATTATTTTATTTGTAAGTACTAAAAATGATCAAGATATTGATGATGAAAAAATCAAATTGATAAAATCTAGGATTAGAAAAAACTGTTCTCCAAAGCATGTACCTGCAATAATCATTAAAGCTCCAGAAATTCCAAGAACTAAAAGCGGAAAGATTGTAGAGTTGGCAGTAAAACAGGTGATAAATGGTGAAAAAATAAATAATAAAGAGGCAATCGCAAATCCTGATTCCCTTAAGTTTTTTGAAAATCTTCCTCAGCTTAAATTGTAGCGCGTCAGTTTTATACGTTAAGATCAACGATTTTTAGAATTATAATTTAATTAAGTCTTGGCTTTAGTCCCTAAGTTTAGTCCATCTAAAGCCAGGACCAATCAAAAATATTTAGCGCAATTTTTATGTAGCATTGAATGAAGCTGTATTAGCTTATCAAAACTTTTATTATAGCCACCACCAAGCACACCACACAAGGGTATGTTCTTTGAGTGAAAATTTTCAATTACTATTTGATCTCTTATATTAATACCCTCATCACTAATTTTAAGCTTACCCAGCCTGTCTTCATGATGAATGTCAACTCCTGCAATATAAAAAACAAAGTCATAGGAATTTTGATTTAATCTTTTAAGATTATCTTTTAAAACATTAATGTATTCTCGATCTTCCATATTATCTTCAAGTTCAATGTCGATATCACTTTTCGATTTTTTTGCAGGATAATTAGAGGCACAATGCATGCTAAAAGTAAGAACATTTTTATCATTTTGAAATATTTCTGAATTTCCATTTCCTTGATGAACATCTAAATCTAAGATTAAAATCTTTTTTGCATAACCTTTATTTTTCAAATAGTTTGCTGCAACTGCAGTATCATTAAAAACACAGTATCCTGCTCCAAAATCAAAAGTTGCATGATGGCTACCTCCTGCAGTATTACAAGCAAGCCTTGAGTCTAAAGCTAATTTACTTGCCAGAACCGTTCCTCCAGTTGCTACAAAAGATCTTTTCACAACACTATCATTTATTGGAAATCCAATTTTTTTTTGTGCTTTAATATCTAGTGTCTTATTTTTAATGTCGTTGATATATTTTAAAGAGTGAGAAGTCTTCATAGTTTCAATAGAGCACTCTTTAGGAATATGAAATTTTTTTACAACAGAAGTTTCTATAAGATGGTTAGCTAATGCACCAAACTTTTTTATTGGAAATTTATTATCATCATTTATTTTTGCAACGTAGTCAGGGTGATTTACAACTGGTAGCTCCATCAAAAGATAATATTTATCTTTCAACACACATTGCAATACCCATTCCACCACCGATACAAAGAGTCGCTAACCCTTTTTTAACATCTCTTTTAATCATTTCATGAATAAGAGTGACAAGTATTCTCGTTCCTGAAGCTCCGATAGGATGGCCTAAAGCTATAGCTCCACCGTTAACATTTACTTTTTCTTCAGGTATAGATAAAGTTTTTAAAACTGCGATACTCTGAGCAGCAAATGCCTCATTAATTTCAAATAGGTCGACATCTTTTACAGACCATCCTGCTAAATCTAAGGCTTTTTTGGATGATGGTATAGGCCCTGTGCCCATCAAAGCAGGATCAACACCACAGCTGGCCCAAGATTTGATAGAAACTAATTTTTTAATTCCATTTTTTTCTGCTATTTCATTTGACATTAAAGTAACTGCGGCAGCACCATCATTTATTCCTGAGGCATTTCCAGCTGTTACTGTACCATTATTTTTAAAAACTGGTTTTAATCTTCTCAAAGTTTCTAAATTTATTGAGTCACGAGGATGCTCGTCAATATTGAAATCTATTTCAGCTTTTTTTGACTTTATTTTAAAATTTATTATTTCTTCTTTAAATTTTTTCTCTTTTACTGCTTTAATTGCTTTCTCTTGGGACCTTAAGGCAAATTTATCTTGTTCATCTCTAGTAACTTGGAATTTTTCAGCAACATTTTCAGCTGTTACTCCCATATGATAACCATGAAAAGCGTCCCATAAACCATCTTTTATCATTGTATCTATAATCTCTGTATCTCCAAGTTTTTTACCCTCTCTTAAGTGTATTGCGTGCGGTGATAAAGACATACTCTCTTGCCCTCCTGCAATTACTATTTTTGAATCCCCACTTTTTATACTCTGGAATCCTGAAGCAATAGATCTAATTCCAGACCCGCAAACTTGATTAACAATATAAGCTGGCTTCTCTTTTGGAATACCTGATTTTATTGCTGCTTGCCGAGCAGGATTTTGTCCTGTTCCGCCAGTTAGAACTTGACCCATTATTATCTCATCGACTTCTTTATTTTGTACATTAGATTTGGCAAGCGCTTTTAAAATTACTTCTGAACCAAGATCTGCTGCAGATACCCCTTTCAAAGATTGACCCAAAGATCCAATGGCAGTTCTACAAGCTGAGGTTATTACTACTTTATCATTCATTATATTAACTTATAACTGAAACAATTTTTTTCAATTCAATTCTTTAGGTTTAGTTAGGCCAACAATAATGGCCATTATTAAGAATAAATAGGTTGCGTTACCGGTTGTCCAAATGCTTCCAGTGCTTTTTAATGGAAATATTTCAGCAATATATAAAAAAAGGAAAGGAGTTATAACATGCATAGACTTTAAACTGGATGAAAAAAAATATTTTTTTACAAATGATTTAGTGAAGATTATTAAAAATATAAATGAAATTATCAAAAAACCTATAACACCTAAATCAGCTATAATTTCTAAATAATAATTATGTGGATGCATATTACAAATGAAATCGGTAGTTTTATCGATACTAGCTCTATCGTGACAGTTTCTCCTAAATGATTTTATTCCACCACCAATATATTTATTCATAAGCCATGTATGATAGAAAGTTTTAAATTCTTTTACATGGCTTGGTAAATTATAATTTTCTGAAATCTCTTTATTTGTGATTTGCTCAGAAAATATGATCTCTGGAATATTTATAATTTGATTATAGAAAACTTTAAAATTTGTTTGTATTTGTTGATTTAAAGAAATAACTGAAAAAAATATAATAGGTGCTATTAATGAAAAAATAAAAAAATACTTTCTTGTGCTTTTTTCAAATATTATGACCAATAGGCTTATAAATAAAAAAAGTATAAGTGACATTCTATTTCCTGCTAGTATCATGGCTGAAAAGTGTATTAGAAACAGAAAAGGGATTAAAAAAAATAAATATTTTTTACTTTTTATTTTAAAAAAAATTGGAATTAGAAAAAAGGAAAAAAATGAAAATCTTTGAAGGTATGAACCAGCGATTAATTCATCGCCAAAAGGACCAGATAATTTTCGGTTTACAGCTTCAAAACCAAAAATATCTTTACCAAATATATATTGATAAAAAATATCTATACTTACAAATAAAGATAAAATTGAGCATGATATAAAAAAAAATCTAAATTTAATAATTTTTTT
>CACISL010000013.1 GCA_902589305.1 uncultured Pelagibacteraceae bacterium | reverse complement strand
ATTCTCAATAATACACCCATTGAAAAAGCCCTATCGAGTGCTAAAATTGTTGTTGGTCTTAGAAGTTACGCTTTGTATATTTCTGTAATGAATTCTTTAAAAACTTACACAATAGCATCGAGAAAGATTATTAATAATTATGTTCCTTATAAAATTAATAAATTATGAATTAATTATTCTGTGTGCTATTTTCTTTTTCTTATTAATATTTATCAAAGAAATTTTTTTTATTGATTGATTTTTTATTATCTTCTTTAAATTATTTTTACCGGGTTGAAGATTAAAAAATTTAATAATCTTTTTCAAAAAAATATAGTCTTTTTTTGTATCAAGAGTTACTCTCATTTTTTTATTAATTTTTTTATAAATATTAAAATATTTTAGTTTTTCTCTTTTAATATTGTTTTTTTGACTATAAAAATACCAGGTAGGATAAGATTGATTTTTTCTGTTTATTAAACTTTTAAACTTTAAAAAAATTTTTTTTTTAAAAATCTCTAAAGAAACACCTTCGGGGAAATCACTTTTTTCATTCCAATTTGTAGAATGCTCCATTGTTCTTAATGACATGTAATCAACTCTTTTTTTCTCAAATTTATTTACTAAATTATCTATTATATCAGGATCTACTAGTGGATTATCACTTGTTACTCTTAAAATATTTTTAATATTTCTTCGTTTAACAAAATTATAAATTCTCATGTACACGTTTTCTTCAGGGCCTTTAAAAATTTCTAAATCATATTTAGTTTTTAGATAATTTGTAATTTTATTATCAGATTTATTTTTTGAGGTAAGAATTTTTATATTTTTTTTATTAAAACTATTTGAAGCTAACAAATTTTGAATTACAAAATCTATAGTTTTGTATCTTTTATTTAAATTTAATAAAATCTTACCTTTTAGTCGGGTAGAATTATATCTTGCTTCTATTAAAGCTACATTTTTCATTTTAAACAAATATGCTCATAAAACAGTCTTAATAACCTTTATATTAATTAATAAAGAGATTAAAGTTTTTAAGATCTGCGCCAATATGTTTTAAAAATTTTACTTAAATATGATAAATAATAATAAATCATTATTATAAATGAAAATATTGAAATTATCAATTATTACACTTTTTATATTAATTGCTATCACAGTTTTGTTTTTATTATTTGACTTGGTGTCACTTGATAGCAAATATCTGAACAGAAACACAATCTATTTTAGCCAAACCAATCTTGATAGTAAAAGATCACAAAAAATTTACGATTTTTTAGAAAAATATTATTTTAAAACTTTATATTTTTTAAGTGATAATCAAAAAAAGTTTTGGGAAATAGATGATAAGGACAGATCACAATTAGAAAAATATCAAATTATTAGAGCTCAAAAAGAAAATTTTAAAGAAGGCACTAAGTTAGAAGATATCCATATCCCTAAAGAAGATTGGCTTAGAAGTCACGGAAATAATAATTCAATAAGATTTTCAAAATTAAATCAAATTAATAAAGAAAATGTGCAAAATCTCAGGTTAGCGTGGCAGTATAATTCTACAGATGGCAAAAAAGGAATTCAGGCTAATCCAATTGTGAAGAACGGTAAAATTTATTTTCCTACGCCTGGAAATCATATTGTTTGCCTTGATGCACAAACAGGAAAATTAATTTGGAAGTACAAAGCAGAAAAAGGTTTTCATGTTGCAAAGAGAGGCTTATTAATTTGGGAAGACAAAAAAAATCAAGTTGATAAAATTATTTTTAATAATGATGATCAACTTATAATCCTTAATGCTGCAGATGGAACACCAATTAAAAATTTTGGGAAGAATGGTATAATAAAGACTGGCTCTTCTCCAATGACACCAGTAATAATAGATGATCAAATTATCATTGGAACATTTAGACCATCAATAGAAGCTTACAATATTTATACTGGAAAAACAGAGTGGAAATATTATTTAAGAAAAATAAATAAAGAAGATACAAACGCTGCAGACTTTAGAGGTGGTAATCCATGGGGAGGCATCTCTGTTGATGAGCAAAATAAGGTCGTTTATTTGACTACTGGTAATTCTCATCCTTATTTTGTAGGCGTGATGAGACCTGGAAAAAATCTTTTCTCTAATAGTATAATTGCGTTTGATATCACTAAAAAAAAGATTGCATGGTCTTTTCAAGAAACTTGTCATGATATTTGGAACTTTGATATAGCCGCACCCCCAGTGCTAACGACTATAAGTAAAAACAATAAAAGAATAGATGTTGTAGTAGCTTTCACAAAGTTAGGTAATACTATTATTCTTAATCGGGAAAATGGAAATCCAATTTTTGATTATAGGAAAAGAGTAGCGCCTGCTTCAAATCTTCCAGGTGAAAAAACTTGTTTATATCAACCTGATCTTGAGTTGCCAGAGCCATTCTTTAAATCTGAATTCGATTTAAATGATATAACTGACTTAAATAATGAGGAGTATAATTTTGTTAAATCAAAAGTTAAAAACTATAATTATGGATTTTTTCCAACTCATGAAATAGATAAACCTACACTTATCAGATCGCTTCATGGAGGTGCTCAATGGATGGGTGCTTCTGTAGATCCTATTAATAATATTGCTTACGTAACTTCTAATAATTTGCCTGATTTGATTGAAGTTTACTCAGCTAAAAATATTAAAGGAGATTTTAAATATTCAACAAATGATTTAAAACAAAAACCTTTGTTTGATAGCAAAGGATATCCAGGTATTAAAAGACCATGGGGAACTTTATCTGCAATTAATCTCAATAACGGTAAGATTAAATGGCAATCTCCATTGGGTAATTTTGAAGAGCTGAAGCTCAATGAGGATACAGGAACTTTAAACTACGGAGGTGCAACCGCATCATCTGGAGGTTTAGTTTTTGCTTCAGGCACTATAGATAAAAAAATTCGCGCTTATGACGGAGAAACTGGAAAAGTATTATGGTCTTATAAAATGCCTTATATAGGTTCAGCGCCTCCAACAATATATGAAGCTGGTGGCGAACAATTTATTATGATACCAGCAACGGGTAGTTGGTCCTTAAAAAATGTTTATCCAGATTTAGAATATGGGGATGCCTTTTTATCATTCAAATTAAAAACTAATGAATAGTAAAAAAATATTGATTTATAATTCTGGTGGTGGATTAGGAGATGCCATTCAATTGTTTTCTTTTTTAATCAGTATTAAAAATCATTTCAAAAAAGCTAAATTTTATTATTTAGGAGCGCATACAAATCATTTTAATGGGAAACTTAAAGAGTATAAAATAAATTTAGATACAGTTGATCCCGGTTTAAAATATTTTGGTTTTAGGTGGTGGCATTTATTTTATATTAAAAAAAGAATGTCAGAAACGGCTATTGGGAAATTCGACTTAATTATTGATTTACAAACGAAATTTCGTAATTCATTTATTTTAAAGAGAATTCAACACGACAAATTTTTTTCAAAAACTTTTAATTACTTATTTTCAACTAAAAAAATAAATTCTAAATCTTTGAGTAACTTGAAGAATTTAAGCTTATTCTTAGAAGAAAACATTGAAGAGATGGAATTCAAGGTCAATACTTTACCAAAAGAAATTTTATCTGAAGCAAAAAGACTTTTGCCTAGCACCAATTACGTTGGTTTTTCTATAACACAAGGTAACGAATATAGAAAAAAAAGTTGGTCAATTTATAAATTTACTGCATTAGCGAATAAAGTAACTACAAAGAATAAAATTCCAGTTTTTTTTATAGAAAAGAATAAAATTGACCTAATAGATAAAATAAAAAATCAGGTTCCATCTGCGATATTTCCTGAAATTCATTCTAAGTTAGCCTGTCCAGCTCTAGTTACTGCTTTATCTTCCAGGCTTGAAATAGGAGTTTCAATTGATAATGGGATCATGCATATGATGGGTCTAGCAAATATTCCAATGATTGTTTTGTTCGGTCCAACGAATTCTGAAAAGTTTGCACCGAAAAATAAATTTACAAAAATATTAGATAGTAAAAAAATTCATAAAACAAAAGATATTAATTCAATTGACGTTGACGAAGTTTTTAGCTTGATTTAAATTTTAAGAATTTTTATCTTTTTAACTTTTACTAGGTCTAATAATTCTTTATTCACTTTGTTTAACTTTGTTTGAGATGTTGATCTTGATACTACCGAAACTCCAATTTTTCCCAATCTAAAAAAAGGATAGCTGCCTATTTCAACTGAAGACTTATATTTTTTTTGAATTTCTCCTAATTTTTTTGAAATATTACTCTCAACAGTAAATAAGTTAAGCGTTGTGCTGTGAACCATAGAACCTTTTATTAAATATTTCTTACAATTATCTATCATCGAATTTAAAATTGAGGGAACCCCTGGAAGTGAAATTACGTTCTTTGTTATAAATCCTGGAGCTGCGCTGGATGGATTGTAAATTAATTTAGCTGTTGTTGGCATTTTAGCCATTTTCTTTCTTCCATCATTAAATTTTTTCTTTCCATAATATCTCTCTAAAATTTTATACGCTTCACTATGGTATGAATATTTTACTTTAAAAGCTTTAGCGATAGATTTGGCAGTTATATCATCATGAGTTGGCCCTATTCCACCAGTGGTGAAAACATAGTTAAAAGATTTCGATAATAATAATATATTTTTTACAATGATTTTTTCAACGTCAGGTATAATTCTTGCCTCCGATACGGTTATTCCACAATTTTTGTTTAACCAATTACTTATAAATACAATATTTTTATCTTGAGTTCTTCCTGATAAAATTTCGTTTCCGATTATTAAAATTGCTGCATTTACTTTCTTTTTTTTCCTCATAGATTATTAATTATATATGAACTTTAAACAAACATTAATACCAGGTGAATTAATTAAAAGATACAAACGATTTTTTATTGATATCAAAATTGGTAATAATGTCGTAACTGCACATTGTCCAAATACTGGCTCAATGATGGGATTGTTAAATAAAGGTAACAATGTTTGGTTAAGTAGATCTGATAATCCTAATAGAAAACTAAAATATACATTAGAAATAATTCAGGATCAAAAATCAAAAGTCGGTGTTAATACCCATTTGACAAACAAAATCGTTCTAGAGGCCCTAAAAAAAAACTTTATAAAAAATTTAAATAATTTAGAGAATATCAAGCAAGAAGTTAAGTTTGGTGAAAATACAAGGTTTGATTTTTTAGTAGTAAAAGATACAAAAAAAATATTCATGGAAGTTAAAAATGTAACTCTTTCAAGACACAAAAATATTGCTGAATTTCCTGACGCTATTACCTCTAGAGGTTTGAAACATATTAAAGAATTGCTTAAAGCAAGTAAAAAGGGTTTTGAAATTTATCTTTTGTTTATAATTCAAAGAGATGATTGCAATAAATTTAAATTAGCAAAAGATATAGATCCTGAATATTGTGAATTATTGGTAAAAGCTGTTAAAAAAAAACTAAAAATACTCTGCTATGATTGTAAATTTTCATTAAAAGGAATAAAACTGAATCGTAAAATACCGTTCGAAATTTAATGAATAAAAATTATAAAGAAGCTTTTGAAAAAACTAGGGTAGCAGGAATAGTAGCTGCTGGAGCATTAGAAGAAGTTGCAAAAATTGCTAAGCCAGGTACCCGAACTGAGCAAATTGACAATTTATGTTATGAATATTTAAATGACCATGGAGCTTACTCTGCTCCACTTTTTTATAGAGGCTTTCCTAAATCATGCTGCACTTCAGCAAATCATATAGTTTGTCATGGGATACCCTCTGATAAAATTCTAAAAGAAGGAGATATTGTCAACGTAGATGTTACAGCTTTTAAAGATGGATGGCATGGCGATACTAGTAGAACTTTTGAAATCGGAGATGTCTCTGTAAAAGCAAAAAAATTAGTCAGAACTACCTATGAAGCTATGATGAAAGCTATTAAAATTATAAAAGAAGACATTAATTTAGGTGATATTGGTTCTATAATTCAAAACCATGTAGAGGCTGAAGGTTTTTCTGTCGTTCAGGATTTTTGTGGACATGGCATTGGACAACAATTTCATAAAGAACCTAATGTTCTACATTATGGAAAAAAAGGAACTGGCGAAAAAATAAAAGCTGGAATGATTTTTACAATTGAACCAATGATAAATCTTGGTAAATATGAAACTAAAACCTTAAATGATGGCTGGACAGCCGTTACAAAAGATAAATCTTTATCTGCACAATTTGAACATACTATCGGTGTAACTAAAGACGGTTGTGAAATTTTTACTTTACCAAAAAAATAATGATAGATAGATATTCCAGAAAAGAAATAAAAAGTATTTGGGAAGACAAAAACAAATATTCCATATGGCTAGAGATTGAGTTGGCGGCAGCTGAAGCTATGGAAAAATTAAAAATTATTCCAAGGGGAGTTTCTAAAAAAGTAAAAGCTAAAGCAAAAATTAATGTAAAAAGAATTTTACAAATTGAAGAAAAAGTCAAACATGATGTTATTGCTTTTTTAACTTCTATTACTGAAAAAGTTGGTAAAGATGCAAGATTTCTTCACAAAGGGATGACTTCATCTGACGTTTTGGATACGTGTTTTAATTTACAACTAAAACAGTCAGGTGAAATTTTATTAAAAGACATTGACCAATTACTATCTTCAATAAAAAAACAAGCTAAGAAACATAAGTATACTTTGTGTATTGGTCGTAGCCACGGGATACACGCTGAGCCTACTACCTTTGGTCTTAAAATGTTATCTTTCTATCAAGAATTTTTAAGAAATAAGAAAAGATTATATGAGTCAATTAATGAAATTTCAACATGTGCGATATCTGGAGCAGTTGGTACTTTTGCAAATGTTGACCCGGCAGTTGAGAGGTATGTTGCAAAAAAACTTAAACTAAATATTGAACCTGTTTCTACCCAAGTTATACCAAGAGATAGGCATGCCCAGTTTTTTTCAACTCTTGGAATTATTGCTAGTTCAGTAGAGAGATTTGCGACAGAAATTAGACATCTTCAAAGGACTGAAGTCTTGGAAGTTGAGGAGTTCTTTGGAAAAAAACAAAAAGGTTCCTCCGCAATGCCTCACAAAAAAAATCCAATTTTAAGCGAAAATTTAACTGGCTTAGCAAGATTAATTAGATCAAATGTCATACCAGCTTTGGAAAATATTGTGCTATGGCATGAGAGAGACATCTCTCATTCTGCTGTTGAAAGAAATATTGGACCAGATACAACTATATCTTTAGACTTTGCTTTAAACAGATTAAACAACGTTGTTAAAAATTTAAATATTTATCCAAAAAAAATGATGAAAAATTTAAATATTACTAATGGAATATTTTTTTCTCAAAGAGTTTTATTAGATCTTACTAATGTAGGTTTTACAAGAGAAGAGGCTTATAAATTAGTTCAGAAAAATGCAATGAAATCATGGGAGGAAAATTCTTCATTTTTAAGCAATATTATCTTAGATAAAAAAATTACAAGCAAAATACCTGTTAATAAACTAAAAAAATTATTTAATTTTAGTTATCATACCAAAAAAATTAATATAATTTTTAATAGAAGTCTGAAACAAAAGTAATCACATGAATAAAGGCAATAAGTTATACGAAGGAAAAGCAAAAATAATTTATGAAACTAAAGATAAAAATTTAGTAATTCAACATTTCAAAGATGATGCGACTGCCTTTAATAATCTTAAAAAAGCTAAAATAGAGGGAAAAGGAGTCTTAAATAATAGAATTTCTGAGTATATTTTAAATAACTTATCTCAATCTGGTATCAAAACACATTTAATCAAAAGATTAAATATGAGAGAACAATTAATTAAAAAAGCAGAAATTTTTCCTATCGAGTTTATTGTGAGAAACATCGCGACTGGATCTTTAACTAAAAGGTTGGGTATACCGGATGGAACAAATTTGGAAAAGCCTTTACTAGAATACTGTTATAAAAATGATGAGCTCAAAGACCCTTTAATATCAAAAGAACATATACTTTCTTTTGGTTGGGCAACAGAAAATGAACTGAGATATATTGATAGAAGCACATTAAGGATAAATGATATTTTAACCGGCATGTTTAGGGCAATTGGTATAAAGCTTGTTGATTTTAAAATAGAGTATGGAAAGGCCTGGAATGAAGAGTCAGGGAAAAAAGAAATTGTCTTAGCTGATGAAATAAGTCCTGATACTTGCAGATTGTGGGATGCAAAAACTGAAAAAAAACTTGATAAAGATAGATTTAGAAAAGATTTAGGTAATATAATTCAAGCTTATCAAGAAGTCGCAAGGAGATTAGGGATTATGCCTGAAGAAACAAATATAAGCGAAGTAAACTTTGGTAAAACAATACCAATCAAATTCAAAAAAAAATAAATTGAAATACTCTGTTACAGTAACTTTAAAAAAAAATGTTCTAGATCCTCAAGGAAAAGTTGTTGAAAATACACTTAAAGGCAAAGGTATGAATAATTTGAAGAATATCAGACAAGGAAAATACTTTGAAATAGAAGTTGAAGAGCAAGACGAGACTAAAGCAACACAAACAATCAATCAAATGTGTGAAAAGCTATTGGTAAACTTAATCATTGAAGACTATAAAATTAGCAAATTATAATGAGATCGTCTGTAATTGTCTTCCCAGGATCTAATTGTGATCGAGATGTTGCCGTCGCTTTAGAAAAAATGCAATTTAAAAACCAAATGGTATGGCACAAAGAGACATCTTTGCCAAAATCTGATTTAATTGTAATACCCGGGGGTTTCTCTTATGGAGATTACTTGCGCTCAGGCGCGATAGCTGGAAAATCTTTAATCGTTGAAGAAGTTATTAAAGCTGGAAAATCAGGATGCTTAATCTTAGGTATTTGTAATGGATTTCAAATTTTAACAGAAACTGGCTTATTAAAAGGTACTCTTTTAAGAAATAAAAACCTTAAATTTATAAATGAAGACGTAAATATTAAAGTAATGAATAACCAAACAAAATTCACATCAAAATATAATTTAAACCAAATTTTAAAAATTAATATTGCTCATAATGAGGGAAATTATTTCACTGATACTAAACATCTCGAAAAGTTAAAAAAAGATAATCTGATAGCATTTAAATATTGTGATGAAAATGGATCTACTAATGATCAATTTAATCCAAATGGTGCATTAGAAAATATTGCGGGCATATTCAATGAGAAAAAAAATATCTTAGGCATGATGCCTCATCCTGAAAGAATGATTGATAAAGTTATTTCAAATACAGATGGTGTTAATCTTTTCTCTAGTTTAATAAATTAATGGATATGAAAATAACAGATAAAATTATTGAGAAACATGGATTAAAAATACAGGAATACAACAATATTCAAAAATTATTGAAAAGAGATCCTAATTTTTTAGAACTTGGAATTTTTTCAGCAATGTGGAATGAACATTGTTCGTATAAATCATCAAAAATTCATTTAAAAAAATTGCCAACAAAAGGAAAACAAGTGATTCAAGGTCCAGGAGAAAATGCTGGTATAATTGATATTGGTGATAACGATGCAATAGTATTTAAAATTGAGAGTCACAACCATCCTTCGTATATAGAACCTTATCAAGGGGCAGCAACAGGAGTTGGTGGAATACTTAGAGATGTATTCACTATGGGTGCTCGACCTATCGCATTATTAAATTCTTTACACTTTGGTTCACCCTCTCATCCTAAAACTAAAAATTTATTAAATGGAGTTGTTTCAGGTATAGGCGGATATGGAAATTGTATTGGAATACCTACCGTTGCAGGTGAAATAAAATTTAATGATACATATAACGAAAATATCTTGGTTAATGCTATGGCAGTTGGTCATGCAAAAAAAGATAAAATTTTTTACTCTAAAGCTAAAGGTGTTAATAAAGCAGTTGTATACGTGGGATCGAAAACCGGTCGTGATGGTATTCATGGAGCATCTATGGCTTCAGCAGAATTTGATGAAAATTCTGAAGAAAAAAAACCAACTGTTCAAGTTGGTGACCCTTTTACAGAAAAACTACTTTTGGAAGCCTGTTTAGAATTAATGAAAGATGACTCTATCATTGCTATCCAAGACATGGGAGCAGCTGGGTTAACCTCTTCAAGTGTTGAAATGGCTTCGAAAGGTTTATTGGGGATTGAATTGGATTTAGACAAAGTTCCCTGCAGAGAAGAAAACATGACACCTTACGAGATGATGCTATCTGAAAGTCAAGAAAGGATGTTGATAATTTTAGAAGATAATAAAGAAGAAAGTGCCAGAAAAATTTTTAAAAAATGGGATCTTGATTTTGTTGTAATAGGTAAAACAACGAACTCAAAAAATTTAACTTTAAAACACAATAAAGAAGTTGTAGGAGAAATTCCCATCGAAGCTTTAGCCTCTAAAGCTCCTTTGTACGATAGAAAATGGAAAAAGAAAAAACTTACTAAAAAAAATATTGAATTAAAAAAATTTAAAAAACTAAAAATTGAAGATGCCTTAATAAAAATTTTATCTTCACCAAATAATTCAAATAAAAGTTGGGTTACTAAACAGTATGATCAAATGGTAATGTGCGACACTGTTCAAAGATCAGGTTCTGACGCCGCTATAATTAGAATTCACAATAAAGATAAAGCTATTGCTGTAACAGTAGACTCATCTGCAAATTATTGTAAATCAGATCCAATTACAGGAGGAAAACAAATAGTATGTGAAAATTGGAGAAATTTAATTTCTGTTGGCGCACAACCTCTAGCAATAACAAATTGTTTAAATTTCGGAAACCCAGAAAATGAGGAAATAATGGGAGAGTTCGCTGAGTGTTTAATAGGAATTAAAGAAGCTTGCGAATTTTTAAATTATCCAGTGGTATCTGGTAATGTTTCTTTTTATAATGGGACAAATAAAAAAAATATTTATCCAACACCAGTGATAGGTGGAGTAGGTTTAATAAATACATTATCAAAACCTATTGATCATAATTTTAAAAAAATTAACAGTATTATTATATTGATTGGTAAAACTTTTGGGCATTTAGGTCAAAGTTGCTATTTGAAGGAAAATTTTAAAATAGAAGAGGGTAATCCACCTGAAATAAATCTAATAAATGAAAAAAATAATGGCGAGGCAGTATTAAATTTAATACACAAAAATCTTGTAATTTCTGCTCATGATGTTTCTGAAGGAGGATTAATTGTTGCGCTAAGTGAGATGTCAATACAATCTAAAATTGGAGTTAGAATTGAAAAAGCTAAAAAATTAAGAAATTTAACTGAATTTTTTTTTGGCGAAGATCAAGGCAGGTATGTTTTAGAAATTGATAAGAAAAATTTATCAAAAGTTGAAAAAATTTTAAAAAACAATGATATATTTTATGAAAACATTGGAATTACACAAAAAACATTTTTTGAAATTGAAGGTGAAGTAAAAATAGACACAAATGACCTATTTAAAAAAAATAACCAATGGTATAATAATTTCTAATGGCTTTAGAACCTGAGAAAATAAAAGAGATGATAAAGGAGTCAATTCCTGACGCTACGATTGAAATTAAGGATTTAATGGGAGATAACAATCATTATTCTGCTATTATAAAGTCCAAAGTATTTAATAATCTAAATAAAATAGAACAGCACAAGCTTGTTTATAAATCTCTTAAAGGAAAAATGGGTAATGAACTACATGCATTATCGCTAATTACTGAAGGTAAATAATGGAAACTAAGGAAAAAATACTCTCTCTAATCAAAGAAAATAAAATTTGTCTATTCATGAAAGGAACACCCGATAATCCTCAATGTGGATTCTCAATGACTGTATCAAATATTTTAAAATATCTTAACGTGAATTTTAAAAGTATAAATGTTTTAGAAGATGAAAAATTGAGGCAAGGTATAAAAGATTATAGTGATTGGCCAACTATTCCACAACTATATATCGAGGAGGAATTTGTTGGAGGTTGCGATATTATTAAAGAGATGTTCGAAAAAGGTGAATTAAAAAAAGTTTTAGCTGAAAAAAAATTAATTTAATTATCTAGAGTAATATTCAATAACTAAATTTGGCTCCATTACAACTGGATAAGGAACCTCTGAAAATTTTGGTTTTCTCACTAATTTTACAGTTTTATTTTTATTATCTAATTGAATATATTCTGGAACATCTCTTTCCTTATTCTGTAAAGAGCCATCAATAATTGTCAAATTTTTTGATTTATCTCTGATCTCTATTAAATCTGTATCTTTTACAGAGTAGCTGGATATATTTACTCTTTTTTTATTAACTTTAATATGACCGTGATTAATTATTTGTCTTGCTGAAAATACAGTAGGCGCAAATTTTGCTCTATAAATTACTGTATCCAATCTACTCTCTAACAAAGCTATAAGATTTTCAGTTGTGTCTCCCTTTTTAGATAATGCTTTTCTATAAATATTTCTAAATTGTCTCTCGTTTATATTCCCATAATAAGCTTTTAACTTTTGTTTGGCCTGTAATTGGATTCCGTAATCTGTTGGTTTTCCTTTTTTATTCTGACCATGTTGTCCGGGAGGATAGGCTCTTGAATTGAATGGACTCTTTGGCCTTCCCCAAATATTAGCTTTCAGCCTTCTATCAACTTTGTGTTTAGATTTAAGTCTTTTAGTCATATTAAATAAATGTGTTTTTATAAGCTTTACTAATGATTTGTCAATTAAGCTTTAATGTTATTTTTTGCTCAATGTGCTTATAATACTAGCTAAAATCCTTAATTCTTTATCGTTTGGTTCTAATCTATAAATTAAATTATTTATATTTAACATCATTGAGTGCCTTTTCTCTTTAGGGATAAAAAAGTCTTTTTTTTCTAAAAGACTTATCAAATGAGCTAATAAAGATGATATTTTTGATTTAGATGAAACTTTTAAATTCAGTTCATTATTCTTAATTTTTTTATCATTAAGTGATTTAAAGATCTCGTAAGAAATAACAGTCAAAGAATGCGATAAGTTTAAAGATTTAAATTTAGGTGAAGTTGGAATTTGTAAAATATAATTAGAAAATGACAAATCTTTATTTGATAAACCTGATGCTTCGGGACCGAACATTAAACCCAAGTTAAGATTTCTTCTTTTGACTATTTTTTGAAATTCTTTAAGTGAAATATTTTTTTTATTTATGTCTCTACGTCTTGCACTTAAAGATACGACCAAATTAAAAGGCTTTATTGCATCTTGAATATTATTAAATACTTTAGCTTTATTTATAATATCATACGCTCCTACGGACGTTGCTTTAGCTTTATGATTTGGAAAACTAATTTTAGGCTCTACAATGTGAAGTTTTGAGAAACCAAAATTTTTCATTGCTCTGGCACATGCACCTATGTTTTCACCTATTTGCGGTTTTACTAGAATGAAACCAAATTTACTGCTCATTTAAATTAGCAGGAGCTTTTTCTTTATAAAGTTTATAATCCAAGCTATCAATTAATGCTTTAAATGAAGCTTCAATAATATTTGGAGATACACCAACTGTAAACCAACTCACACCTGTTTTATCAGTACTTTCAATTAAAACTCTAGTTGTTGCTTCAGTACCAGTATTCAGAATTCTAACTTTATAATCAAGTAACTTTAAATCTGAAAAAAAATTATAGTATTTTGTTACTTTTTTAAAATTAGATCTGATCGCATTATCTAATGCATTTACAGGTCCATTCCCTTCACCATGACATTCAATTTCTTTTCCATCTATCAAGAAAACTACGCTTGCTTTTGTTTGTATTTTGTCAAATTTTGAAACATTCACATCGTAACTTTTTACTTTTAAATATTCAGGAACTTTACCTAATAATCTATTAGCTAGTAATTCAAATGAAGCATCAGCTCCATCATACGAATAACCACTAAATTCTCTATCTTTTACTTCATCCAAAATTTTTTGGATTTTCGGATCTTTAGAATCAATTTTAACTCCGTATTGTTCAAGTCTAGATAAAATATTTGATCGACCAGCTTGATTTGAAACAATAATATTTCTATGATTTCCAATTATTTTTGGATCAATATGTTCGTAAGTTTTTGGATCTTTCTTCACTGCTGAAACGTGAAGACCTCCTTTGTGAGAAAAGGCTGAGGCACCAACATAAGCCATATTTTTATTAGGTTTTCTATTTAGTATTTCATCTAACAATCTTGAACATTCAGTTAATGAAGAAAGTTTATTTTTTTTAATGTTAATTTCATACTTATCGCTAAAAGATTTTTTTAAACATAAGTTAGGAATAATTGACATCAAATTTGCATTACCACATCTTTCACCTAAACCATTAATAGTTCCTTGAATATGTCTCACGCCGCTCTCAACTGCAGCTAAAGAATTAGCTACAGCATTTTCTGTATCGTTATGAGCATGAATTCCAAGATTGTTTCCAGGTATTATTTTTGAAACTTTTGTAACAATTTCTCTAACCTCATTCGGTAGTGTGCCACCATTTGTATCACATAATACAATCCATCTAGCACCATTATCGTAGGCTTGCTTTAAGCAGTCAATTGCATATTCTGAGTTAGCCTTATAACCATCAAAAAAATGTTCTGCATCAAACAAAAATTCTTTCTTGTTTTTAACGAAATGTTTTGTTGTTTCTCTGATGTTTTCTAAATTTTCTTCATTTTGAATTCCTAAAGCAACTTTTACATGAAAATCCCAAGATTTTCCTACTACACAAACTGCGGGTGTATTCGCATTCATTAAAGAAGCTAAACCGGGATCGTTATCTGCACTTCGACCAGTTTTTTTAGTCATACCGAATGCAGTAAATAAAGTTTGTTGCATTTTGGGTGGGCTAGAAAAAAATTTTGTATCTACAGGGTTCGCTCCAGGCCATCCTCCCTCTACATAATCAACACCTATGTCTGATAAAACTTTTGCTATTTTATTTTTATCTTCAATTGAGAAATCAACACCTTCCGTCTGAGCTCCATCTCTTAAAGTTGTATCAAATATATATATTTTCTCTTTACTCATTTAAATTTCCAAGTTGTCTGTTCTTTTTTATCCTCAATGATTACTCCTTTTCTTGCTAGTTCAACTCTTATTTTATCAGCAAGCTTATAATCCCCTTTTTGTTTTGCTGCTAATCTTTCTTTAATTTTTTTTTCAATAAATTCTTCTGAAATATCTTTATCTTCTTTTTTAAACTCTTCCCACTCGTCTTTTGTTAAATCAAATAGACCAATTAATTTACAAGCACTATTAAAAAATTTTTTACTTTTTTTATCACCTTTATTTGCGTTTGCATAAAGTTCATGAATTTTAGCAATGAAACCAGGAGTATTTAAATCATCTAGTAACATGTCTATCTCTTTCAAAGGTATTTCTTCATTATTTTCTTCATACAATTGATACCATTTTTCAATGGTTGCTCGTTGATTTTCTAAAAGTTTATTATTCCAATCTAGCGGTTGACTGTAGTGAGCACTTAATAATGCTAACCTAACGACTTGACCAGAATATTTTTTAGTTGCATCAGTTATAGAAATTATATTGCCTAAAGACTTTGACATCTTTTCATTATTAATAGTTACAAATCCGTTATGAACCCAATAATTTGCAAAGTTTTTGGTATTATTGTTACAACAAGACTGGGCTATCTCATTTTCATGATGAGGAAAAATTAAATCAAGACCGCCGCCGTGAATATCTAAATTTTTACCAAGGTATTTTTCACTCATTGCTGAACATTCAAGATGCCAGCCCGGTCTACCTCTTCCCCAAGGCGACTCCCAACCAGGATCTTTTTCATTTGAAGGCTTCCATAAAACAAAGTCCATTGGATTTTTTTTTAGATCAGAAATTTCTATTCTGCTCCCTGCCTTTAACTCATCTAAATTTTTGTTTGATAATTTTCCATAATCTTTAAATTTGCTTACAGCAAAAAAGACATGGTTTTTATTTTCGTAAGCAAATCCCTTTTTGATTAATGAAGATGTCATTTCAATCATTTCTTTTACATGTTCTGTGGCTTTTGGTTCTATAGTTGGTTTTAAACAATTTAAACTCTTGCAATTTTCATGAAAAATTTTAATCACCTTATTAGTAATTTCATTTATATCTTCTTTATTATTTTGAGAAGCTTCTATTATCTTGTCGTCTACATCAGTAATATTTCTTACATACGTTACATTTGAATTGTAGAGAACATTTAAAACTCTAAATAAAACATCAAACACTACAAGGGTTCTAGCATTACCTACATGGGGACTCTCATATACAGTCGGGCCACAAGCATATAAGGAAATCTTTTTTATATTATTTGGCTTAAATACTTCTTTTTTTCTTGTCAGAGAATTTGTTAATTTTAAGCTATTCATTAAATGTACATACCGGTATCGGATTCATTTTGTGTAAATTTTTTTCTCTTATTTCTAAATATTTTTGATAGTTTGGATCATCTTTATTTTCCATAGCCTTCTCTAAATCTGCATAACTCATTCCAAGTTGTTCTACATCGTTTCTTCCATCATCCCATAGACCATCTGTGGGTTTGGCATTAATTATTTTTTCGGACACACCGAGATGTCTGCCTAACTCCCACACTTGAGATTTGTTGCAGTCAGCTATAGGAGAGATATCGACCCCACCATCGCCGTATTTAGTATAAAAACCAACGCCAAAATCCTCAACTTTGTTACCTGTTCCTACAACAATTCCATTATTTGCTGCTGCTACTTGGTATAAAGTTGCCATTCTCAACCTTGCTCTTGAGTTTGCATACCCATGCTCATTATCAAATTTATTTAAAACTTGGGAAAATGAGTTAAAGATTTTATCCATCTCCAACAAATGATGTTCAACATTTTTGTATTTTTGTTTTAACCATTTAGCATGTGTCAAACTTAAATCATGTTGAGATTTGATTTGTTTAATTGGCATTGTTAACACAATTGTTTTTCTACCAGTGTTTGCACATAAGGTACTAACTACAGAAGAGTCTATTCCACCCGATATTCCAACTACTAATGATTTTGGCTTATAAGAAGCATTATTGCAATAGTTGTCTATCCAGTCGGTTATTATTTTTGCTCTTTTTTTTACATCCATAATTAATACCTTACCTTTCTTTTAAGGTTTGGTCTTAATAATTACAATAATTATTAAGACGCAGCTTGAATAATTTTATTTGATATTTTTGAATTTTTCTTAATTTCCTCAGAAATCAAAAAAGCTAATTCTAATGCTTGGTCCGCATTTAGTCTTGGATCACAATGAGTCCTATATCTATTCGATAAATCATTCTCGGATATTTTTTGAGCCCCACCTGTGCACTCAGTCACATCTTGACCTGTCATCTCTATATGTAACCCACCAGCATAGCTCCCTTCCGCTTGACTTACAGCGAAGAAATTTTTTACCTCTTTTAAGACACTTTCGAAAGGTCTAGTTTTAAATCCTGTTGCAGCTTTGATAGTGTTTCCATGCATTGGGTCACAAGACCATATAACTTTAAGACCCTCTTTCTTAATTGCCCTTGTTAATTTTGGCAAATATTTCTCAACACTATCTGCGCCAAACCTGGAAATTAATGTTAGTCGTCCAGCTTCATTATTGGGGTTTAAAATATTACATAAATTTATTAATTCATCTGGATTTAAAGTTGGTCCACATTTCAGACCAAGAGGATTTTTAATACCTCTGCAAAATTCTACATGAGCTCCATCTGGTTGCCTCGTTCTATCACCTATCCACACAAAATGGGCTGAAGTATCATGGTATTCTCCAGTTGTTGAGTCAATTCTAGTCATAGATTCTTCGAACGGTAAATGTAAAGCTTCGTGAGAAGTATAAAAATTTACAGTTCTTAATCTACGATTGTTATCAGAATTAATTCCACACGCTTCCATAAACGCTAAAGCATCACTTATTTTATCCTCTATTTCTTTATACTTTCCCTTCGTTTTGTCTTTTATAAAACCTAAATTCCATAGGTGTACTTGTCTGAGGTCAGCAAAGCCTCCTTGAGAAAAAGCTCTGAGTAAATTTAAAGTAGAAGCAGATTGTGAGTATGCTCGAAATAATCTTTTTGCATCAGGTATTCTTGCTTTTTCAGTAAACTCCATTCCATTAATGTTATCACCTAAATAACTTGGTAATTCTTTTCCGTCTTTTTTTTCTGTTGGCGCACTTCTAGGTTTAGAAAATTGTCCAGCAATTCTTCCAACTTTTACTACTGGAACTGAGGCTGATACTGTTAAAACTAAAGACATTTGTAAAAGAACTTTAAAAGTATCTCTAATATTGTCTGGATGAAATTCTGCAAAGCTTTCTGCACAATCTCCCCCTTGAAGTAAAAATGCTTTACCTTCAGCAACTTCTGATAAAGCTTTTTTTAATGATCTTGACTCTCCTGCAAAAACTAGAGGTGGATATTTTTTTATTTTACTTAAAACTAAATCAAGTTCTTCCTTGTCCTGATAAACAGGTAAATGTTTAGCGGGTAATTTTTTCCAACTATTTAAATTCCATTTTTTCATATTCAACTTTTGATATATATAGAGTATTGGCTATAAATATTCAATAAAATATTAAATTTAATTTACTAAAATGTTTCAACTTCGCTATTTAATGAAATAAGTTTAAGCTCAATCCTTAATTTTGGATATTTTTTCTTAAATATCTTTTTAATTTTCTCAAAAGAATTTCTGTGCACTGCTGTTTCATTTATTTTAGAAAATTCTTTTTTTCCATTTATAATTTTAGCTGCTCCACAGTCTCTATGATTAATTACTATTAGTTTTCTTATATTGTGTAATTTAATAGAGGTATCAAAATTATCCCAAAAAACTTTATGCCATTTTCTAAATTTAGAAGCTGTAACGCCAACAGCTGATCCTGCAATTGTAAAAGAACTATACTTTCCAACCATTTTTTTTTTCTTTAAATAATTGTAGACAATAGGTTGAAACCTTGGATCAATACAAGACAAAACCATTGCTTTATAATTAGATTTCACTTTATTCAACTGTAACTGACTTAGCTAGGTTTCTTGGTTTATCAATATCACAATTTTTTAATGAAGCCACATGGTATGCTAAAAGCTGCAAAGGAATTGTAAGCAACAATGGTGAGAGAAAGCTATCTATGCGAGGCACTCTTAATTTAAATCTTATATTAGTGCTTAATAATTTTTTGTTATTATCAGTTATAAAAAATATTTTACCACCTCTTGCTATAACCTCTTGCATATTTGAAAGAGTTTTTTCATAATATCTATCTTTTGGTGCTATTACTATTACTGGTAACCCTTCTTCAATTAAAGCCAAAGGTCCGTGTTTCATTTCACCGGCAGGATATCCCTCGGCATGTAAATAAGAAAGTTCTTTTAATTTTAAAGCACCTTCAAGAGCTATGGGAAACGAGTTACCTCTACCTAAAAACATTGATCCTTTAGCATCTAAAAATTCTTTAGCAATTAACTGTATTTCACTCTCAAGTTTTAAAGTATTTTTTATTTCTTCTGGAAGTTTTTTTAAATTTTCAACATTTGTATCATAGGTTTTTTTATCAATATCTCCTCTCAGAATAGAAAGTTTTAAAGACAAAATATATAAAACTACTAATTGTCCCAAAAAAGCTTTGGTTGATGCAACGCCAATTTCAGGCCCAGCGTGAATAGGTAACACCCAATCAGAATTTCTAGCGATCGTACTTTCTACTACGTTAACTATTGAACAAGTTTTGACTTTATTTTTTTTACAGATATCAAGAGCAGCAGCGGTATCTGCTGTTTCACCAGATTGTGAAACAAAAATATATAAGTTATTAGTTTTAAATTTTAAATTTCTGTATCTAAATTCTGAAGCTATATCAATTTCAGTATCAATAGATGTTAATTCTTCAAACCAATACTTTGCAACTAAACAAGAATGATAAGCTGTTCCACAACCAATTAAAATTATCTTATTAATTTTTTTAGGCTCAATAGGAAAATTATAAATATTTATATCTTTTTTAAGACTATCAGTGTACTCGCTCAAGCAATTCTTTATAGTAACAGATTGTTCGAAAATTTCCTTTGACATAAAGTTTTTATAATCACCTTTGTCTGAAATATTTACATCATCTGAGAGAGTATAAATTTTTTTATTAATTTTTTTTTGATTTACATCGTAAAAATCAATATTATTTTTAGATAAAATACATATCTCACCGTCATCTAGATAAGAAATTTTATTTGTCATAGATTTCAAGGCATAAGAGTCAGAGCCTAGATAATTTTCTTCATTTGAATAACCAACAGCAAGTGGGCTACCTCTTCTTGCTCCTATTATTGTGTCTGGAAAATTTTTAAATATAATACCTAATGCAAAACTTCCTTTTAATTTCTTTAAGGTTTTGAAAACTGAGTCTAAAGGCTTTGAATTTTGTAAAAACTGAGTAACTAGAACGGTA
>CACISL010000012.1 GCA_902589305.1 uncultured Pelagibacteraceae bacterium | reverse complement strand
ATTTACTTATATATTTTAAAAAATATTTGATAGTGAAATAAGAAAAAATAAAAGAAAAAAGTATTGATAAATAATTTAAGCTTAAAACATCAAAGTTTTTTTCATTCATAAGAACGCTTAAACCATAAACTGAAACTGCTCCAAGTGTTGGAATTGATAACAAGAAAGAAATTTTAGACGCATCAAACCTTTTGAAGCCTAAAAATCTTCCTGCAGTTATTGTAATTCCAGATCTACTCACGCCTGGAATGAGGGATAAAATTTGAAATAATCCTATAATTAATGCTACTTTATAATTGAAATCTAAACTAAGATTTTTTTCTAGTTTAAATTTATCACTTATATAAAGCAAAATTCCAAAAATTAATGTTGTCCATCCTATTATTTCAATGCTTCTAATTTTTTCAATTAAATTTGTTTTAATTAAAAAAAACCCTACTATCATCACAGGAATAGAAGAAATTAAAATTTTAAAAAAAAGTTGTCTATTCTTAAAAAATTCTAAGATATCTTTATAGAAGTAAGTAACAACAGCAATTAATGAACCAATATGTAAACTTACATCAATTACTAGACTTTGCATTTGAAAATTAATGAAGTTCGATATAAGTATTAAGTGAGAAGAGGAACTTATTGGCAGAAACTCTGTCACACCTTGGATGGAAGACAATATAAATATTTCAATCATTTATTAAAATTAAAATTCAAGGTTGTTTTTTTCATGTCTTTTTTAAATGCATAACAGGTATGCAAGAAATAGCACCAAAAACCTTGAAAAAATTAAATTTAGGTAAATATCATTGACCCTAAAAATATGTTATTATCAATGATAATTTATTATTAAAACCTGCTTATGACAAAAAAAATGCTTAAATTTGTGGACTTAAAACAGGAAACTCCTGTCAAAAGAAGTACATCGAAAAGAAAAGGAGACTTCAATGAAATCTATAAAGAGTTCATTACCGATAAAGCAAAAGAACAATCTAGTAGATGTTCTCAATGCGGAGTTCCGTTTTGTCAAATACACTGCCCATTAAGTAATAATATTCCAGACTGGCTTAAACTAACAGCTGAAGGAAGATTAAGAGAAGCCTATGAAATTTCACAAAGCACAAATAATATGCCAGAAGTCTGTGGGAGAATATGCCCTCAAGACAGACTTTGTGAGGGAAATTGTGTTATCGAACAATCGGGGCACGGAACAGTAACGATAGGATCTGTAGAAAAATATATTAACGATACAGCTTGGGAAAAGGGTTGGGTAAAACCTGTTAAAGTTTCAAAAGAATTAAAACAATCAATCGGAATAATTGGTGCAGGTCCAGCTGGAATGGCTTGTGCAGAGGAATTAAGAAAATCTGGTTATCAGGTGACAATTTACGATAGATATGACAGACCTGGCGGATTACTTATTTACGGAATACCTAATTTTAAACTTGAAAAATTTGTCGTGGAAAGAAGAACAAAACTTCTAAAAGATAGTGGTATCAAATTCGTTCAGAATTTTGAAGTAGGTAAAAATAAATCGCTTTATGAACTTAAAGAAAAACATGATGCTATTCTAATATCTACTGGAGTTTACAAAGCTCGTGAAATTGATATCCCTGGACATAATTTAAGAAATATCTTTCCTGCGATGGAATTTTTAACAGCTTCGAATAGAAAAGGTTTAGGTGATAAAGTCAAACTATTTGATGATGGTACTCTTAATGCTCAAGGAAAAGATGTTGTTGTTATCGGTGGTGGGGATACTGCTATGGATTGTGTAAGAACCTCAGTGAGGCAAAAAGCAAAATCAGTTAAATGCTTGTACAGAAGAGATAGAGAAAATATGCCAGGTTCAGCAAGAGAAGTAGGAAATGCGATTGAAGAAGGAGTAGACTTCGTTTGGTTGACAAGTCCAAAAAGTTTTATTGGAAAAGATAAAGTTGAGGCGGTAGAGGTCAATAAAATGAAACTTGGTGAGCCAGACTCTACAGGAAGAAGACGTCCAGTAATAGATGCTGGATCAGAATATAAAATTAATGCAGATCTTGTAATAAAATCATTAGGATTTGATCCTGAGGACCTGCCGAAATTATTTGGCGCTAAAGAACTTGCGATTTCACAGTGGGGAACAATTAAAATTGATCTAAAATCAATGCAAACAAATTTAGATGGAGTCTTTGCGGCGGGTGACATTGTAAGAGGCGCCTCATTAGTAGTTTGGGCTATTAGAGACGGAAGAGATGCTGCAGTGCAAATTGAGAAATATTTACAATCAAAAATAAGTAAAAATAAATCTATACAAGCGGCGTAGATGAACAATTACAAAAAAAATAAAATTCTTTTAGAAAAAACTCATAATTACAAACCAGAGATGGAACATGACGCGTGCGGGGTAGGCTTAATTGCGTCAACAAACGGGAAAAAGTCCAGAAAGGTTGTCGAATACGGAATTGAAGCATTAAAAGCTATCTGGCATAGAGGCGCTGTAGATGCTGATGGAAAATCAGGAGATGGAGCAGGTATTCAAATTGAGATAGCCCCAGATTTTTTTAAGGAAAAAATCCTAAACACAGGACATACAGTCGATGAAGAAAAAAGAATTTGCGTTGGTATGGTTTTTCTACCAAGAACTGATTATTCAGAACAAGAAAAATGCAGAGAAATAATAGAGTCTGCTTTATTAGACGGCAATTATTACATTTATGGATGGAGACAAGTTCCGATAAACCCTAGCGTGCTTGGTAAAACTGCCGACCAAAATCGACCTGAAATAGCTCAAGTTATGTTCAAAAAGAACGAAAATTTAAAGACCAACGATCTTGAGAGAGACTTGTTTGAAACTAGAAAAAAAATAGAAAAAATTTCTAGGGATAGCCAATTAAAAGATTTTTATATTTGTTCATTTAGCTCAAGATCAATAGTTTACAAGGGGATGTTTTTAGCAGAAATGCTCTCAGAATTTTATCCCGATCTTAATGACAAAAAATTAACTTCACGTTTTGCTGTTTTTCACCAAAGGTATTCAACAAATACCTTTCCCAGCTGGGACCTTGCGCAGCCTTTTAGAACATTAGCACATAATGGTGAGATAAATACACTTAAAGGTAATATAAATTGGATGAAAATTCATGAGCAAGACATGTCTAGCTCTTTATTTAAAAATGTAAAAGATCTAAAGCCGGTTATAAGAAGTTCATCTGACTCAGGTGCACTCGATAATGTTTTTGAATTATTAATTCATTCTGGCAAACTTGCTCCACTGATAAAATTGATGATGATTCCTGACGCTTGGTCGAAAAGAAGCAAAACTGTTCCAAAAAACCATCAGGACTTATTTAATTTTTTAAATAGTACAATAGAGCCTTGGGACGGGCCGGCGGCCGTATGTGCTACTGATGCAAAATGGGTTTTAGCATCTTCGGACAGAAATGGATTGAGACCGTTAAGATATACAATAACCTCTGATGAGTTATTTTTTGCTGGCTCTGAAACTGGGATGATTAAAATTCCTGAAGAAAAAATTGTAGAAAAAGGAAAATTAGGCCCAGGACAAATTATTGCTATAGATCTAAAAAAAGGAAAATTATTTAAAGATAAAGAAATCAAAGATCTTTTGGCTAAAGATTATAAAAAATACAATAAACAAATTATTGATCTAGAAAAGAAGATTTCCAATGAAAATGAGAAGCCAAATTTCACTAGCGAAGATCTAAAGAAAAGACAGTATTTATCTGGATTGAGCGTGGAGGATTTAGAATTAATCCTTCATCCCATGGCTGAAGAAGGAAAAGAAGCATCTGGATCAATGGGTGATGATACACCGGTAGCTGTTTTATCGAGTCACTTTAGACCAGTTTCACACTATTTTAGACAAAACTTTAGTCAAGTAACGAACCCACCAATTGACTCTTTAAGAGAAAACAAAGTAATGAGCTTGAAAACTAGATTTGGAAATCTCGGAAATATTTTAGATTTTGACAATTTAACAGAGGAAAACATTTACGTTTTAGATAGTCCTATTTTAACAAATTCACAATTTAAGAAATTTAAAAAATTTTTTTCAAAAAAAACAAAAGTAATTGACTGTACTTTCGATATTTCCTCATCATTAAAAGATAGGATAGAACAAATTAGAGAGGAAGCAGAAACTTCTGTTAGACAAGGAAGCACATGTTTAATATTATCTGATCAAAATATTTCTAACCATAAAGCAAGTATTCCAAGTATTTTAGTAGTTGGTGCTGTGCACTCACATTTAGTCAAACATGGTTTAAGAGGATATTGCTCATTGAACGTAGAATGTTCAGATGCTTTAGATACACACTCTTTTGCTGTATTGATCGGAGTAGGCGCTACAACTGTCAATCCTTACCTAGCTATAGATAGCATTTATCAAAGGTTTGAAAAAAAATTATTTGGTAAATCTGATTTTGAAAGTTGCGTTGTAAAGTTTAAAAAATCAATTGATGCTGGGCTACTCAAAATAATGTCTAAGATGGGAATATCTGTAATAAGTTCTTATAGAGGTGGATGTAATTTTGAAGCGGTTGGTCTTAGTAGAGCAATAGTTTCTGACTATTTTCCAGGGATGTCCTCAAGAATATCAGGCATAGGTGTAATAGGAATAGAGAAAAAAATTAAAGAGCTCCACGCTAAGTTTAGTGCAAAAAACGTATTTACTTTACCTATAGGGGGACTTTATAGATATAGAAAAAGCGGAGAAGATCATCAATACCAAGGAAGATTAATCCACTTACTTCAAAGTGCAGTTGGAAGTGGATCTTATGATCAATATAAAAAATACTCTAATGGAATACATAATCTTCCACCAATAAATATAAGGGATTTATTAGAATTTAAAAAGTCTAAGGACGAAATAAGTATCGAACAAGTTGAACCGCTTGAGGATATTTTAAAAAGATTTGGAAGCGGAAGCATGTCACATGGAGCTTTATCAGCTGAAGCACACGAGACACTGGCAATGGGCATGAATAGAATTAAAGGAGCCTCATGTAGTGGTGAGGGAGGAGAAGATGCAAAACGATTTAAGGTCCTACCGAATGGAGATAGCGCAAATTCAAGAGTAAAACAAATCGCATCAGCAAGATTTGGTGTTACAGTAGATTACTTAAATAACGCAAATGAAATAGAAATTAAAATTGCTCAGGGTGCAAAACCAGGTGAAGGAGGACAGCTTCCAGGTTTCAAGGTGACAGAGGAAATAGCTAGATTGAGACATTCAACTCCAGGAGTTACTTTAATCTCTCCTCCTCCTCATCATGATATTTACTCAATTGAAGATTTAGCTCAATTAATTTATGATTTAAAACAGATTAATCCTAAAGCTAGAGTAGGAGTAAAACTAGTCGCCTCAACTGGGATAGGTACAATTGCAGCTGGAGTTGCAAAAGCTAAGGCAGATATTATTTTGATATCTGGTCATTCTGGAGGAACTGGAGCCAGCCCACAAACAAGTATAAAGTATGCAGGAATACCGTGGGAAATGGGTTTAACAGAAGCTAATCAGATCCTTACTTTAAATAATTTAAGACACAATGTTACACTCAGAACTGACGGTGGATTAAAAACAGGAAGAGATGTAGTGATCGCAGCTATGATGGGTGCAGAAGAATACGGTATGGGGACTTCTTCTTTAGTTGCAATGGGATGTATAATGGTAAGACAGTGCCACTCAAACACCTGCCCAGTAGGAGTGTGTAGCCAAGACAAATCACTAAGAGAGAAATTTACTGGCACGCCTGAAAAAGTTGAAAATTTATTTAAATTCGTTGCAATTGAAGTGAGAGAGATCTTAGCCTCATTAGGATTTAAATCAATAAATGAAATTATTGGCCGAACAGACCTACTATCGCAGGTGAATAAGGGTGCCTCAAATTTAGATGATCTAGATCTAAACCCCTTATTGGTTCAAGCAGATCCAGGTGAAAACTTAAGATACTGTAAAGATAATCATATAAACAAAGTTCCTGAAACTTTAGATGAAAAAATATGGTCTGATATTAAAGATAAGATTGATCCCTCAAATAAAAACAATTTTGAATACGATATTGAAAATACATCTAGATCTGTGGGCACTAGACTTTCACACCATATTTATAGAAAATTTGGTAATGAAAAACTAAAAGATAATACCATAAATATTAAGTTGACTGGTTCAGCTGGACAATCTTTGGGAGCGTTTCTGACGAAGGGTATAAGCCTTGTAGTTGAGGGCGATTGTAATGATTATGTGGGTAAAGGTTTATCTGGAGGAGAAATAATTGTTAAAATTTCAAATAATAGTAAATTAATTGCAGATCAAAACACAATTATTGGTAATACAGTTCTATATGGTGCTACCTCAGGGAAACTGTATGCTTCTGGACAAGCCGGGGAAAGATTTGCAGTGAGAAACTCAGGAAGTTTCGCAATAATAGAAGGTTGTGGCGCTCATGGATGTGAATATATGACTGGAGGAACTGCAATTATATTAGGAGCAGTCGGAGATAATTTTGGAGCTGGCATGACTGGCGGAATGGCTTTTATTTATGATGAAAAAAACGAGTTCGAAAACTTTGCAAATCCTGCTTCAATCATTTGGCAACCAGTAGAAACAAATTATTGGAAAAAATTCTTAGAAGAAAGCATTAAAGATTTTATACAGAAAACTTCTTCTAAAAAAGCTACAAAAATACTTGAAAATTTTAAGGTTGAACTCAAAAAATTTAAACAAGTGTGCCCAATTGAAATGCTTGATAAATTGGACAATCCTATTACTCTAAGATCCCAAAATAAGAAAGCAGGTTAATGAGCAAACTTAAAGTCTTTTGCTTTGGTTTCGGCCAAGTTGCAGAGAGTTTTATCAATAAATTAGTATATGAAAAAAAAGAATTTGATTTAAGTATTACTTCCAGGCAGGAAACTCATCAGATAGAGATTAATAATATCAAAATAAATTCGTATCAATTTTCAAAGGATAAAATTGATAACTCTATAATAAAAAAGTTAGAGGATGCAAATTACATTTTAATTTCTATTCCGCCTATTGATGGAAAAGATATTGTTGTCAAATACCTTGAAACAAATCTAAAAATAAAAACAAATTGTAAATGGATTACTTATTTATCAGCAACAAGTGTGTATGGGGATCACAAAGGAGATTGGGTAAATGAAAATAGTATTACTAAACCATCCTCATCTAGCGGGGTAAGTAGATTGCAAGCAGAAAATTCTTGGATAAGCTTATCAAATAAAAAAAAATTACCATTACAAATTTTTAGGTTGGCTGGAATATATTCAAATGAGTTTAATATTTTGAAAAGATTGCAAGCTGGCAAGGTACAAATAGTAGACAAAAAAAACCATTTTTTTTCAAGAATTCACGTTGAAGATATAGGCAATATTCTATTTAAATCTATTAATAATTTTAAAAATAATGAAATTTATAATATTTGTGATGATAAACCTGCTTCACAGAGTGATGTTGCAGCTTATGGTGCAAAATTACTAAAAATAGAGCAACCAAATTTTGTAAAACTTGAGGAAGTTGATAGTGAAATGTTAAAAAATTTTTATAAGGACTCAAAAAAAGTAGATAACAAAAAAATGAAAGTCTTTTTTAAATATAATTTGAAATTTCCAACATACGTGGAAGGGCTAGATAACATCTTTAACAATAATATCTAATTCTTTAATTATTTTTTTTAATGGTCTTTGATTAGACAAACTGTGGTCACCATTTTTTATAATAACGACCTTCCTTTTAGCCATACTAAAGATTTTTAAAACATGCTTTGAGTAAATAGTTGGAACCACTTTATCTTTTTGTCCGTGCACCATTGTTATACTAATATTTAAATTTATTTTTTTACTTAAAACTTTATTTTTTTTACCGTCTTTAATTAACTGTAAAGTAATTGGATATTCGTAGCCTTCATTTTTGATCAAAATTTTTTTCTTTGTAATTAATTCTTTTTTTGTTTTTTTTGGAAATTTATTCCACATTAATCTAGTTAAAAATTCTGGAGCTGAACCTATACCAAGAAAACCTTTAATTTGTGATTTAAAATATTTAAATTGATTTATCGCAATCCAAGCTCCCATACTTGATCCTATTAAAATGAAATTATTATTTTTTACAATTTTTTTTATCATCTCCTTGGTTTCATTTGACCAAGTACTTATATTACCTTTTGTAAAAATACCTGACGACTTTCCGTGTCCAGAGTACTCTAAACTTAAAAAACCCAATTTATTCTTTTTTGCATATCTAAAAAGAGTTTGAGGTTTTTTGCCTTCTATGTCAGACATAAAACCTGGAAGAAAAATTATATAGAGTTTCTTTTTAAAATAATTGTCTATATATCTGAGTTTTTTAGTGTTCGATATTTTTAGATACTTAAATTTTTTCATATAACGTAAAGTTAATTTGTTATTATATATAAATAAAATGACTACTAAAATAAATGTTTTACAAGTAATTCCCAAACTTGGGTACGGTGGAGCCGAAACAGGATGTTATGATATTGCGCATTATTTAGCAGAGCAAGATTGCGGTTCATTTATTGCAACTTCAGGAGGGGAATTACTCAAATTTGTAAAAAAAAATAAAGTTAAAGTATTTAGAATTCCAGTTCAATCAAAGAATCCAATAATAATTTTTTTTAACACAATTTTAATTTCAATTCTTATTTTGTTAAAAAAAATAAATATTGTTCATGCTAGAAGCAGAGCACCAGCCTGGTCTTGTTATTTTGCTTGTTTAATTACAAATACAATTTTTGTAACTACTTTTCATGGGACGTATAATTTCAATAGCAAATTAAAAAAATTTTATAACAGCGTTATGTTGAAGTCAAAATTAACCATAGCAGGCTCAAATTTTATTTTTAGCCATATAAACGAAAACTATAGTGAATATCTAAATAAGAAAAAAAAATTAAGAGTGATATTTAGAGGAATTAATATTGATTACTTTAATCCTAAAAATATTTCCATATTAAAGCAAGAAAAATTAAAAAAAGAATGGAAATTAGACTCAAACAAATTCACTATTTTAATGCCGGGTAGACTGACCTATTGGAAAGGACAAGAAAAATTTATAGAAGCATTAAACATTCTTGTTGAGGATTATAACTTTACAAATTTTCAAGCTATTTTACTTGGATCTAATCAAGGAAGAAAAGTTTATACAAAAAAACTTTTAAGTTTAGTTGAAAGGTATGGATTAACTAAGAAGATCAATTTTATCTCTAATTGTCAAGAAATGCCCCTAGCTTATTCCTTAGCCGATGTAGTTGTTTCAGCCTCAATAGAACCAGAAGCTTTCGGCCGTATCGCAGTTGAATCTCAGTCTATGGGCAAACCGATAGTTGCAAGCAATATTGGTGGATCCAAAGAAACGATTTTAAATAAAAAATCTGGTTTTTTATATAAACATGATGACCCAAGGGAACTTGCTAAAAATCTAAATACTGTTATTCAATTAAATCAAGAAGAGTTGAAATTAATTGGAAACGAAGGTAGAAAAAACGTAACAAAAAAATTTGATGTTGAAATTATGTGTGACTCAAATTTAAGAGAATATAAAAAATTATTAAATTATTAATGCCTGAAATACAGCTATTAGATGGTAAAAAAATTTCTTTTGTAAAACCTATTAGCGGTTTTGAACTTGTAAAAAAAATTAGCAAGTCTTTAGAAAAAGATGCTCTTATAATGGAAGTCGACGGCATTTTAAAAGACCTTAGTCATGAGATCAAAAAAGACTCAAAGGTTAGAATAATTACTCAAAAAGACAAAGAAGGTCTTGAAGTTATAAGACATGATGCAGCTCATATAATGGCAATGGCAGTTCAAGAATTGTATCCTGGTACGCAAGTAACTATAGGTCCGGTAATAGAAAATGGTTTTTACTATGACTTTGCAAGAAAAGAACCTTTTACGAATGAGGATCTATCTAAAATTGAGGCAAAAATGTCAGAAATAATTGATAGAGATGTAAAAACTAAAAGAGAAGTTTGGAAAAGAGATAAAGCTATTTCACATTTTAAAAAGATAGGAGAAAAATATAAAGCAGAGATAATAGAAAGCATCCCTGAAAATGAAGATCTTTCTGTATACCATCATGGAGACACTTGGTATGATTTGTGTAGAGGACCACACCTTGCATCATCTAGTAAAATAGGCAAAGCTTTTAAATTAACTAAAGTTTCAGGCGCTTACTGGAGAGGCGACTCCAATAACGAAATGTTGCAGAGGATTTACGGAACTTGCTGGAGTTCAAAAAAAGAATTAGACGATTATTTAAATCGATTAGAAGAAGCAGAAAAAAGAGACCATAGGAAATTGGGTAAAGAAATGGATCTTTTCCATTTTAGAGAGGAAAGTCCAGGATCAGTTTTTTGGCATGAAAAAGGTTGGTTGTTATTTCAAAGATTAATTGAATATATGAGAATGAAACAAAGACTAGCAGGCTATAAAGAAATAAATACTCCAGAACTATTAGATAAGACCCTATGGGAAAAATCTGGTCACTGGGAAAAGTTTGGAGAGCATATGTTTACTTCTGAAACCCCGGATGAAAAAACTTTTGCTGTAAAGCCTATGAACTGTCCAGGATGTGTACAAATTTTTAATCAAGGGCTAAAAAGTTACAGAGATTTACCTTTAAAATTGTCAGAATTTGGTAAGGTACATAGATATGAGCCATCAGGAGCATTACATGGACTATTAAGAGTGAGAGCTTTTACCCAAGATGATGCCCATATTTTTTGTACAGAGGAGCAAATTACTCAAGAGTCGCTTTCTGTTACAAATTTAATTTTAGAAATTTACAAAGATCTTGGTTTTAAAGATGTAATTTTAAAATACTCAGATAGACCTGAGAAACGAGTTGGAGATGACACCATTTGGGATAAATCAGAGCACGCTCTATTAACCGCAATAAAAAAATCAAAACTTAAATACACAATTAATAAAGGTGAAGGAGCTTTTTATGGTCCCAAAATTGAATTTGTTCTTCGAGATGCAATAGGAAGAGATTGGCAATGTGGAACTTTGCAAGTAGACTTTAATTTACCAGGTAGATTAGGTGCATCATATGTTGCTAAAGATGGAACAAAAAAAGTTCCAGTAATGTTACATAGAGCTTTATTTGGTTCTCTAGAAAGATTTATTGGAATTTTGATTGAAAACTATGCAGGTAAATTGCCTTTTTGGTTATCTCCTGCACAAGCAGTGGTATGTCCTATTGCTGAAGAAAATAATAATTATGTTAAAAAATTATTTGAAGATTTGTTTAAAGAAGGTATAAAATGTGAAATGGATTTGAGGAATGAAAAAATAAACTATAAAGTAAGGGAACACTCTCTAGCAAAAATTCCCTACATAATAGTTTGTGGAAAAAAAGAAGTGTTAAACAATACAGTGACAGTCAGAAAACTTGGATCAGACAAACAAGAAGTAATCAAAAGAGATAAACTGATAAAAAATATGATAGACTTTAATAAGTTACCTTTAAATTAAGTGTCAAATTCGAAAGCAAATTATTTTCAGAGAAGAACCAAACCCAAAGGGCCGAGAGCCAACGAGCGTATAAGAGCTTTGGATGTTCAAGTAATTGGCAGCGATGGCGCCAACATAGGTGTTATACCCTTGAAGAAGGCGATCGAATTAGCTAAGCAAGAAGATTTAGATTTAATAGAGATCTCTCCAAATGCCAATCCTCCAGTTTGTAAAATAATGGATATGGGTAAATATAAATACGACTTACAAAAAAAAGCTAATCAAGCCAAAAAGAAACAAAAAATAGTTTCTCTAAAGGAAATAAAATTGAGACCGGGTACAGAAACACATGATTATAATTTTAAAATTAAAAATGCAAAAAAATTTATTAGTAAGGGTGATAAGGTTAAATTTACAGTAAAATTTAAAGGACGAGAGATGCAACATACGGAGCTAGGGAAAGAATTAATGAATAAAATTATTGAAGAGACGAAAGATGTGGCTAAAGTAGAAAGCCAGCCTAAATTTGAGGGTAAACAAATGGTAATGATCATTCAACCTATTTAAATCAATAATAAAAGCGACTTGATAAGATAAGCTATTGCCTATATAAGACCCGAATATTTATGCCTAAACTAAAAACAAAAAGCTCAGCAAAAAAAAGATTTAGATTTACTGCTTCAGGTAAAATTAAAATGCCCCAAGCTGGTAAACGCCACGGGATGATAAAAAGATCAAACTCGCAAATAAGAAAACAAAGAGGCACAACGATTATGACAAAACAAGATTCAAAAATTGTGAAGTCGTATATGCCATATAATTTAAGAGGATAATATGGCTAGAACAAAACGTGGTGTTGTAAGTAGAGCAAAACATAAAAAAGTACTCAAATCAGTAAAAGGTCAATACGGAAGAAGAAAAAATACTATCCGAATAGCTCGTCAAGCAATGGAAAAAGCTATGCAATATGCTTATCGAGATAGAAAAGCAAAAAAAAGGGAATTTAGATCTTTGTGGATCCAAAGGATTAATGCTGGAGTAAGAGCTGAGGGGCTAACTTACGCAAAATTTATAAATGGTTTAGCTAAATCTAAAATTAAATTAGACAGAAAAGTTTTAGCTGAATTAGCCTATAATAATCCAGAGGTGTTTAAATCAGTGGTAAAAAAGGTTCAATCTTCCCTTAACTAAAAAAAGGGTCTTTGATTTAACAGAAACTTTAATATAAAAAATAAGTTACTGGATGAGTGATTTGTATAAAATAAATTCTATTTTTAACGCTAAAATTGACTCTGTAAAAAACAAGGAAGATTTGCAGAATATCAAAACAGAGTTTTTTGGAAAAAATGGAAAAATCACACAGCAATTCAAAACACTAGGCACGCTGGAACCTGACAGGAGAAAAGATTTTGCCTCAAATTTAAATAAAATTAAAGACGATTTATTTAATCAGATCGAACAGAAAAGTTTTGAAATAGAGAATGCAGAAATTAGCGATAAATTAAAGAATGAAAAAGTTGATGTAACTTTACCGATACGACCATATCAACAAGGAAAAATTCATCCCGTATCTCAAGTCATAGATGAAATTTCCTCTATTTTTTCTGAAATTGGTTTTACTGTTGCTGAGGGTCCAGATGTTGAAACTGAGTATAATAATTTTACTGCACTAAATACACCAGAGGATCATCCAGCAAGGGATATGCATGACACATTTTATTTAGAAAAAGATAAAAAACTTCTTTTGAGAACACACACTTCTCCAGTTCAAATTAGAGCAATGCTTGATGGAAAACCGCCATTTAAAATAATTGTTCCTGGTAGAACTTATAGATGCGATAGTGATCAAACTCATGCCCCAATGTTTCATCAATTAGAAGGACTTCACATTGATAAAAATATTACTATGGGTCATCTAAAGGGATGTTTAGATTATTTTATTAAAGAATTTTTTGAAGTTAAAAATGTTAAAATGAGATTTAGACCCAGTCATTTCCCATTTACAGAACCATCTGCTGAAGTAGACATTGGATACAGAATTGAGAATGAAAAAATAGTAATTGGTGAAGGCAATAAATGGTTAGAAATATTAGGTTGCGGAATGGTTCATCCCAATGTTCTAAAAAATGCAAAAGTTAATCCAAAAAAATATCAAGGATTTGCATTTGGGATGGGTATTGATCGTTTAGCCATGTTAAAATATGGAATTAATGATTTAAGAGCTTTTTTTGAAACAGATTATAGATGGTTAAGTCATTTTGGTTTTGACCCTTTAGATGTGCCAACAAACTATAGAGGATTAAGCAAATGATTATTACACTTCCATGGTTAAAAGAGCATTTAAAAACTAATGCAAACGAAAATGAAATTATAAATAAACTTACCAATATCGGCTTAGAGGTCGAAAGCGTAAAAGAAAACTCTGGAGAGCTAAGTAAATTTAAAATAGCTAAAATTATAAAAGCTGAGAAACATCCTAACGCAGATAAATTGAAAGTGTGTGATGTAAACATTGGTGGAAAAGAAAATTTAACAGTTGTATGTGGAGCACCTAATGCAAGAAATGGACTTATAACAATTTACGCTCCGCCAGGTGCTATAATACCTAAAACAAAGTTCGAGCTAAAAATTGCTAAAATAAGAGGAGTCGAGTCTCGCGGTATGTTGTGTTCTGAGAGCGAACTGAATTTATCAGATGAGAGTGACGGAATAATAGAATTAAATGCTAAGGAAAAAGAAATAGGAAAAAGTTACTTTAAAAATAAGTCTGAAAAATCAATTGATATTGCAATTACACCAAATAGACCAGACTGTTTAGGTATAAGAGGTATTGCAAGAGATTTATCTTCTACTGGAATAGGAAAATTAATAACTTCAAAAAGAAAAAAGATAAAACAAAGCTCTAAGCATCAAGTTAAGATCTCAATTACTAAAGATAAGCATCAAGGGTGTCTTGCATTTGGAAGTTGTTATATTAAAAATATAATTAATAAAGAGAGTCCAGAATGGTTGAAAAACAAACTTCATGCTCTTGGCTTAAAACCAATCTCTGCTGTTGTCGATATTACTAATTATGTGATGTTTGATTTGAACCGTCCATTACATGCTTACGATGCAGATAAAATTGATAGAGAGATAATTGTAAGAGACTCCAAAGAAGGTGAAGAGTTTGAGGCATTAGACAATAAGAAATACAAACTTAAAAAAGGTATGTGTGTTATTACTGATAAATCTAATGTTCTAGGCCTTGGTGGAATCATAGGGGGAACAAAAACTTCGACAGAATTTGATACCAAAAATATTTTACTTGAGTCTGCTTATTTTCTTCCATCTTCCATTAGAAAAACATCTCGAGAATTAGCAATTAATACTGATGCAAAATATAGATTTGAAAGAGGCATTGATCCTAACTCTGTAATAGAGGGTCTTCAAGTTGCCACTGAAATGATATTAAAGATTTGTGGCGGGCAAGCAAGCAAGTTTACGATCACAGGAAAAAATTCTCAAAAAAATAAGACTATAAAATTTGATATCGATAATTTTGAAAATTTGATTGGTATACCAATGTCTCTTAATGAAGCACAAAAAATTCTGATCTCATTAGGGTTCATTTGCAAAAAAGGAAAAAAAGATCTTAAAGTAGAAATTCCTTCATGGAGACCAGACATCAATCAAGATGTAGACATAATTGAAGAACTTATTAGAATTAAAGGTTTCAAAAATATAAAATTAATCACCCCTGATAGAATTAGAGAAAGTGAAACTTTAAATTTTAAACAAAAGCTATTTCATTTGTCACAAAGATCTCTTGCATCAAAAGGATTTCTCGAGTCAGTCACCTGGTCATTTACTGACTCTAAAATTGACAGTCAATTTTCAAAAGGTGAAAAAGGCATTCCAATTTTAAATCCAATTTCCTCCGATCTTGACGTTTTGAGAAGGTCAATCCTTTCAAATCTCTCAATTTATCTTAAAAAAAATCAAGATAGAGGCTATGAAGATTTATCTTTATTTGAAATAGGACCAGTATTTTTTGGAAAAAATCCTGGAGAACAGCAAATTGTAATCGGCGCTTTAAAGTCTGGGAAAGTAAATAGAAAAAGCTGGATTGAAAAGGAGAGAAATATAGACGTGTTTGATATAAAAAGTGACGTAGTCAAAACTTTAATTGAACTTGGGTTATCTGAAAAAGATCTTTTTATAAGCGATAATACAAAACAGTGTTACCATCCAGGAAGATCTGGTTCTATAAATTTAAAATCAGAAAAAGGACCTCATCTCGCTTACTTTGGAGAATTACATCCTGCCATAATAAAAAAATTAGATTTTAAAGAGCCAAATATTTATGGATTGGAGATATTTTTAAAAAATATACCCGAACCTAGCAAAAAGACAAGACAAACAAAAAAAAGTTTTAAACCTTCAGATTTTCAAAAATCCCAAAGAGATTTTGCCTTTGTAATTGACAAAATTTTTAAGATAGGTCTGTTAGAAAAGATTATTAAAGAAATAGATGACTCGCTTATTCAAGAAGTAACAACTTTTGACGTTTACGAGGGAGGAAATATTCCTAAAGATAAAAAATCAGTAGCAATTAATGTGGCTTTACAGTCCTCAAATAAAACCTTGAGTGAAAAAGATATAGATCAGATTAGTAAAAAAATTATTGAAGTAGTTAAAGAAAAAACAGGCGCTACAATTAGATCCTAATGTCAGATATAAAAAGAATACGTAATTTTTCTATAATTGCGCATATTGATCATGGAAAATCCACTATCGCTGATAGGATAATTCATAAATGTGGGGGGTTAACTGATCGTGAAATGAAACAACAAGTTTTAGATTCTATGGATATAGAAAGAGAACGGGGAATAACAATTAAAGCTCAAACGGTAAAATTAAATTATAAAGCAAAAGATGGACAGAATTATAAATTAAACATTATTGATACCCCAGGACATGTAGATTTTGGTTATGAAGTTAGTAGATCGTTATCCGCTTGTGAAGGCTCATTATTAATTGTAGATAGCACACAGGGTGTTGAGGCTCAAACTTTAGCAAATGTATATCAAGCATTAGAAATTAATCATGAGGTAATACCTGTTTTAAATAAAATAGATTTACCGGCCTCTGATGTAGAAAAAACAAAAAAAGAAATCGAAGACGTAGTTGGTATCGAGACAATTAATGCAATTCCTTGTTCAGGTAAAACTGGTGAGGGTATAGACGATATTTTAGAAGCCATAATAAGCAAGTTACCTGCTCCAAAAGGTATAGCAAACGAAAAACTAAAATGTTTGTTGGTAGATAGTTGGTACGACAGCTATTTAGGTGTTGTTATTCTAGTCCGAGTAATTAATGGCAAATTAAAAAAAAATATGAAGATCAAGTTGATGTCAAATGATCAAGAACATTTAATTGAAAAAGTAGGAGTTTTTACCCCTAAACCAACTGATATCGAAGAGTTAAACTCAGGTGAAATTGGTTTTATAATTACTGGAATTAAATCTCTATCAGAGACAAAGGTTGGTGACACAATATGTGATGCAAATGACTCAATTAGTGACCCTTTACCAGGATTTAAACCAAGTAAACCAGTAGTATTTTGTGGTTTGTTCCCAGTAGATAGTTCTGAGTACCAAAAATTAAAAGACGGTTTAGCTAAGCTAAAATTAAACGATGCAAGTTTTTCTTTCGAGCCCGAATCCTCAAGCGCCTTAGGCCTTGGATTTAGATGTGGGTTCCTCGGGCTGTTACATCTTGAAATAATAACAGAAAGATTAGAGAGAGAATTTGATGTAAATCTTATTACAACAACTCCTGGAGTAATTTATAAGGTCCATACAACCAAACAGAAAATTCTAGACCTTCAAAATCCATCAAATATGCCTGACCCATCACAAATAGAAAAAATTGAGGAGCCCTGGATAAAATCGACAATTATAACTCCTGATGAGTACTTGGGTTCAATTATTAAGATTTGCCAAGATAAAAGAGGTATTCAAACTAATTTATCTTACTCAGGAAATAGGGCAGTATTATCTTATGATTTGCCACTCAACGAGGTAGTTTTTGATTTTAATGATAGATTGAAATCAGTATCAAGTGGTTATGCAAGTTTTGATTATGAAATTTCTAATTACAGAGAAGGCGATCTTGTTAAATTAGGAATTTTAGTAAATTCAGAGCCTGTAGATGCTTTGGCAATGATAATTCATAAAGATTTTGCCCAAAAAACGGGGAGACAGGTCTGTGAAAAATTAAAAGATCTAATTCCAAGACACAACTTTATGATTCCAGTACAAGCTGCTATTGGGGGAAAAATTGTAGCTCGAGAGTCAATAAAAGGATTTAAAAAGGATGTTTTAACAAAAATTCACGGCGGAGGGGCTACTGATCGAAAAAGAAAACTCTTAGAAAAACAAAAAAAGGGGAAGGCTAGATCCAAACAATTCGGTAAAGTCGAAATACCCCAAGAAGCCTTTATTGGTGTATTAAAAATAAATAAAGAAACATAATGAAAAAAAAATTATTTATATTTTCTAATGAAAGTATATTTTCTCAAGGTGATAAATTTTTTTGTGATAATATTGATTTGAAGTCAACTCCAGAGGGGCTTAATAAAAAATTTGAAGTTAATTTACTTGGTAGGAAATCAAATAAAATTAGAGCACATGAAATAAAAATAAAGAAAATTAAAATTTTCTCAAATATTTTTTATTATTTTTCAGAAGTATATAAATCTACTAAAATTAAAGATGCAAAGTACTTAATAATATCAATATCACCCTACACTTTTTTTACTTGCTTAATTCTAAGATTATTTGGAAAAAAACCAACTGTATACCTCAGAAGTGATGGATATGGAGAGTATCAAGCAATCTTTGGAAGGATAGGTAAATTAATTTATCATTTAATGTTTAATTTTATTTCACTTATCTCAACTTTTATAAGTTGTAAAAAATATATATTAAAAGGAAAAGCCGGAAGTATAGTAAATCCCTCCCAATTAGATTCTGTTTGGTTTAAGAAACCTAAAAATTTAGAAATTAAAAACTTTAAACTACTATATGTTGGTAGAATAAGACTAGAAAAAGGTATTTTTTCTTTAATTAATTTAATAAAAAATAAAAAAAATATTTTTCTAACTATAGTTGGAGCCGAAAGACAGACTTCATATAAAATAAATCAAAGCAATGTAAAAATAAAATTAACTGAAAGCAACAAACTAAAACTGATTAAATATTATGATGAACATAATGTGTTTGTTTTGCCGTCATATACCGAGGGACATCCAATGGTTTTACTTGAAGCTTTAGCTAGACGAAGGCCCGTAATTATTTTTGATGAAATAAACCATGTAGTAGGAAATAAAATAGGAATTTTTATAGCAAAAAGAAATTTTCTAGATTTTTTTAACAAGCTTAATCATATTAAAAAGAATTATAAAAAAATTCAAAGTGAAATGAAAAAAAATAAGCTACCAACTAATAAAGACTTTATTGAAGAATTCACCAAAGCTATGGATGTAATTTAAGATGATTTTGATTTTAATCTTTCTAACCATATTTTTAGGAAGACTCAATTCTTCGTTGTTAGGGTACGAATTTTTAAATACGGATGAGTTTGCAATTGGCGCGAAAGGAATTAGAATAATTAAAGATAATTTTAACTTTCATGAGTTTGACGGGGATACCTCAGGGATTTTAAATGTCCTATTTTTAATTTGGCCAGACTTTTTTGGGTTTGATATTACTTATTTATCAATCAGGCTAAGTGCAATCTTAATTTTAAGTTTGATTTTGTTTTACGTTTTTAAATCTATTTCTTTATTTAATGACAGTAAAAGTTCTTTTATATTTTTATTACCAATATTACTATTTTTCTCTCTTACAAAAGATCCAGACTTTCTACATTATACTAACGAGTTGGTGGCATGTCTATTAATAACCTTTTCTATCTACCATTTTTTGAAAAGTAGAGAAAAAGACTTATCAAGAGAAAAAAATTTGTTAAAAGATACACTTTTAACCAGTGTTCCAGCAGGAAGCGTACTTTTTGCAAAAATGCAGTTTTATCCTTTAGCTTCTGTTTTAATAGTTATTTTGATATTAAATGAATTCTTTAAGAAAAAAAATTTTAAAGTTTCACTTTTTTATATTTTTGGGTTTATTTTACCTTTAGTTATTATTTCAATTTACTATTTTTTTTATAAAGAATTTTTAGATTTATTCTATAATGTTATTCATTATCCCTTGTCCGATTTGGTAGCAAGAAACCTTGATAGTGAAAAAATTATTGCTGATACAAACAACTTAATTGCAATAACAAATTCTAATAAAAAGGAGATTTTAATTAATCATCTGCTTTATAATTCAGTCTTTCATTATTTTTATTTGTATTTATTGGTTTTCATAACTACTTTATTTTTTTTTAAAAAAACAAACATTTTGAATTTAATAAGTTTTGAACTATTTACGATATCTTTACTAATTCTTTTTAGTTTAATAATTTCAATATCTACTGGCTCGGTCCACAGACATTATTTGATAATCACGATGCCATTAATCCCTATCTTCTTAGCAATTTTTTTTAGAGATTTGAAATTAACTAATTCTTTAGTAAAAAAACGAATAAAGTTTCCAATAATAATATTTCTAATATTTTTTTCTATTTCTTTGATGTTTGAAAATAAAAAATTTTATAGTAGTAAATTTATTCATACTAAAGCTGCGTTAAGTGAATTTAAGTTTTTTAGTCCTAATTTATTCCAGCATTTTAAGTTGCAAAAAGAATCTAAAATTATAATTTGGGGTTGGAAACCAGAATTTTATTTATTAAGCAATTTTTCCCCTGCAACAAGAGAAACTATTAATCAAAAACAAATAGATTTTAAATCTAATAGAGAATATTTTAGGGGAAGATTTTTAAAAGATTTTAAAAATAATAAGCCAAATTTAGTAATAGACTATGTGAAACCAAGAAGCCATATGTTCACAAATGAAAAAAATAATATCAAAAGCTTTCCAGAATTATATAAAAATATCTTAAAAAATTATATCAAATTGAAAAATAATGATCTCAATTGTCCCGAGATTTATTTGCAAAAAGATTCTTTTAAATATTTTGATAGTAGATTAGTTAAATTTTACTTTGATAAAAAAATGTCTGAGTTCGACAGGATAAATGATCTACAAATTGACGAAGATCTTTGTGATACATCAGTAATGTTTAATAATAAACATCCTAATAAATTAGGCCTTAAAATAAAAAATGAAAATTTAAAAGAAATTTTAGTTTTAGCATCAAAAAAAAATAGAGTTAAAATAAATTTTGATTTGAAAATTTTGTACAAGGATGGAAAAATTGAGGAAAAAACTGCAAAATTGAATAAGTATCCTTTTTGGAGCAAAATTAATCTTGATGATAATAAGAAGATATCCAAATTAGAATTTGATATAAGTAAATTAAAAGGAAACTCTTTAGGAATAGCTGAAATAATAATATTTAGATAAAATGGAAAACTTAAGCTTTTTAAGAAAAAAATGGGAAGAATATTTTCTTGAAATAATAAAAAAAAGAGTTTCGCAAGACAGCATAAACAAAGATGAGATGCTTATAATTAGCGACCAGAAAAATTTAGATCAAATTTTAAGCAGAGGACGTTTAGATAGAAAGATAAAATATGTAATAATTTCATTACCTCTCAATAATTTTGAAAATTTAGTCCACTTTTTTAAAAAAATTGATAAAATTCTCGACGATGAAACTAAGATAATTATAAATTATTTTTCATCGCTTTGGAGACCATTTTTTTTTATATTATCGAAGTTAGGCATAACGAATTATTTTAAAAATGAGTGTTATTTTTCAAAAAATATTTTTGAGATATTTCTTCAATCAACTAACTATAAGATAAGTCACTACATAGACGAGCCTATTATTCCTATTAAAATATTAGCCTTTTCAAAGATATTTTATATAGTTTCAAATTTTTTACCCTTTCTAAAATTTTTTAGTGTCACAAAAATTTGCTATTTACAAAAAAAAAATATTTCAATTGAGTATACGAAAAAAAAATCATCAATAATAATTCCTTGTAAAGATGAAGAAAATAATATTAAGAAATTAGTTCAAGACTCTAAAATTTTAGAATTTCCATATGAATTGATATTTATCGACGATAAAAGTACTGATAAAACTTACAAATTAATTGAAACAGAGATTAAAAATAATCCAGAGATAGAAATAAGATTAGTTTCTGGAGAAGGTTTGGGAAAATATAAAGCGGTAAAATTAGGCATAAGAAAAGCAACTGGCTATTACAGTATGATATTCGATGCCGATATAACAGTTGCAATGGAAGACTTAAACTTATTTTATAAAGCTATTTCTGAAGGTAGAGGAAATTTAATTAATGGTAGCAGATTAATTTATAAGCCCTACGCTGGTGCTATGAGAAAATTGAATTATTTAGGAAATTTATTTTTTGCTTTTTTAGTAACCTATATAACAAATGTAAGAGTCACAGATACTTTGTGTGGGACGAAGTGTTTTAAAACATCTGATATAGAAAAATTTGACGAATTTGAGAGAGAAAATAAAATAACTGATCTCTGGGGAGATTTTAATATTTTATTTGCTTCTTCTTACTTTGGTCTAAAAACAATTGACTTACCTATTAGATATAGAAAAAGAGAGGAAGGCAAAACAAAAATGAACAAAAGATTTTTCTTTTTCAAAAATATGCTTCTAACATGTTTTAAAGCTTTTCTAAGATTTAAATGTTTTTGATTTTTTAGGAGAGATGGCCGAGTGGTTGAAGGCGCACGCTTGGAAAGCGTGTAAACGGGAAACCGTTTCGAGGGTTCGAATCCCTCTCTCTCCGCCATTATCTTAAAATTCAGTTTCAGAGTATAGCAAGTCAAAGATAAATTTTTTTGGTATATTTTTAAAAAAAACTTTTTTATCTTTTATAAATGAATATTTTTTATCATCTGTCAGATATGAGTCTCGTTTTTTGAGAAAAAAATCCCCACAAAATGTGACATTATAATTT
>CACISL010000011.1 GCA_902589305.1 uncultured Pelagibacteraceae bacterium | reverse complement strand
ATATGAAAAAGTTTATGGAACCTATGGTATTCACCCGCATGAAGCAAAATCACATAAATTTATTAAAACTGTTGATATATTAAAAAAAAATTAACTTAAGTAATAAAATTATTGGTATTGGAGAAACTGGACTAGATTTTTATTACAACCACTCAGAAAAAAATGATCAAATAAGTTGTTTTGAAGAACATATATTTGCTGCTCAAGAAAATAATTTGCCTCTTATAGTTCATACTAGATCTGCAGAAAAAGAAACTTTTGAAATTTTACAAAAAAATCTAAAAAAAAAGAATTTTAAAATACTTATTCATTGTTTTACTGGGTCAAGAGAATTTGCATTTAAATTAATAGATTTGGGTGCATATATTTCTGCAAGTGGAGTAGTTACCTTTAAAAAATCTCTTGATTTAGCTAGTACATTTAAGGATTTACCTAATGAAAGAATTTTAGTTGAAACTGACGCTCCTTACCTAGCACCTGTACCATTAAGAGGTAAATCAAATGAACCGAGTTACATAATTCATACTGTAAAATTTTTATCGGATCTAAAAAAGCTTTCTTTTAAGGATTTTTCAAAAATCACTACGAATAATTTTTTTAATTTATTTGGAAAATTAAATTGAAAAAAAGATTTACTATATTAGGTTGTGGAAGTTCATTAGGTTCGCCATGGATTACAAACTATAAAGGTGATTTAGAAATGAATTCAAAAAATCAAAGGACTAGATGCTGCGCTCACATTCAAAAAGGCAATTTATCTGTTCTTATAGACACCTCCCCAGATATAAAATATCAATTTTTAAAGAACAAAATTACAAAACTTGACTCAATAATTTATACGCATGAACATGCCGATCAAACAGCTGGAATTTTTGAAATGAGACCTTTTTATTGGAAAAATAAATCAAAAATTCCAATATATGGCAGCAACAGAACAATTAAAGCTTTAAAAAAATCCTATAAATTCTGTTTTATTGAAAAACATGGTTATAAACCCATAATGCAAGCTAATATAGTTAAGAAAAATTTTTTAATAAAAAAAGGTAAATTTAAATTGTATATCAAAGCATTCGATGTAGATCATGGATTGATAAAAGCAACTGGATACGTAATTGAAAAAATAGGGTATATTAGTGATTGCAATAATGTTCCATTAAAAAACTTAAAATATCTAAAAAATCTTAATTATTTAATATTAGATTGTTTAAAAATTGATAAACATCCCTCTCATTTTAATTTAGACTCAGCATTAAATTTAATTGATTTAACTAAGCCTAAAAAAGCAATTTTAACTAACTTACATACAGATTTGGATTATTTTAAATTAAAAGATAAACTACCAAAAAATGTAATTCCAGCTTATGATGGTTTAAGTTTTAGTTTTTAGATCAATTTATCAATAGCTTTTAAAAATTTTTTTGATGATGGTTTTGTAATTGATGAAAATGTTTCTGCCACTTTCCCATTTTTATCTATTATAATTTTATGAAAGTTCCATTTAGGTATAGCTCCAATACCAAAGTCTTTTCTAGCCCATTTGTAGAATGGATGTGAATTATTTCCTATTACATTAATTTTTTCAGTCAAAGGAAAATTAATACCAAAATTTGTTTCGCAAAAATCTTTAATTTCTTCATTTGAACCAGGTTCTTGTCTAAAATTATTAGTAGGAACTCCAATAACTACTAAATCTTTATTTTTATATGTGGACCAAAGATGTTGAAGGTCTTTATATTGTGGTGTGTATCCACATCTACTTGCAACATTTACTACTACAATTACTTTATCTTTGTAGTCACTTAATTTAATTATATTTCCTTCAATTCCAACAAACTCAAAATTATAAGCGTTCACATTATCTGAAGCTGAAATTTTTGAAAAGAAACTAAACATAAGCAAAACTATTATAAGTTTTTTCATAATTTCAAAGCTTTGATTACTGCATCAAATGGTAAAAATATACAGCTAAATCGATTAAAATTGTCGCTATTTAATAATTTTCTAAACTCAGAGTATTTTCTAGGAAATTTTATGTTTTTTTTATTTGAAATTCTTTTAAGTACGACAAAATCATCTTTTAAATCTTTTATATTGAAGTTTTTAATCTTTCTTGACAACAAACTTGCAGAAGCTTCACAATAAACGCATGACTCTGTTTCATAATTCATTGATTTTATTTTTTTTTTACTAGCCACTATCCCTAATGTTATTTTGTCTCCACAGTAAGAATTTTTTAAGGATATTTTATGTGAATATTTTTTTTTTAAACCAAAATTTGATGTGTTAGATGCTATTTTTATAATGTCCTTACTAATCATTTCTTTGAAAATAATAGTAATAAAAAATATCCAAATAATGTGGAAAGAAGCGAACCCGCTAATACACCAATTTTTACTCCATCCATATATTCTAAATTATTTGCAAAAGCTAAGTTTCCTACAAATAAACTCATTGTAAATCCAATACCTGTCAAAATTGATACAGCGTAAAAAGCAGGCCATGTTGATCCTGAGGGTTTATCTGCAAACTTTAATTTTACAGATATATATGAAAGGACAAATACTCCGATTTGTTTTCCAAAGAATAAACCCAATACAATTCCTAAAGGAACTGGATTAAGCAATGTTGTAAAAGTCAAACCGTGAAGTGACACACCTGCATTTGCAAAAGCAAATATAGGCATAATCCCAAAAGCTACATATGGTGATAAACTATGTTCTAATTTTATTAACATTGATTGTTTACTGTTTTTTATATTGTGTGGAATAGTAAGAGCCAATAGTACGCCTGCAATAGTTGCGTGAATTCCTGACTGATGAGTGAAATCCCATAAAAAAATTCCAACAATTAAAAAAGGAATAAAGCTTTTTACCTTAAATTTATTTAATCCAATTAAAATTACTAAAGATATAAGCATTAAAATTAAATATTTTATTCCAATATCTCCTGAATAAAAAAAAGCAATAATTACTATTGCTCCTAAATCATCTATTATGGCTAAAGCAGTTAAAAAAACTTTTAGCGATATAGGAACTCGCTTTCCTAATAAGGATAATACGCCTAAGGAGAAAGCAATATCGGTAGCTGATGGAATAGCCCAACCATTTAAAGTTATGCTATTTGAATAATTAATTGCGATATAAAATGCAGCAGGAATTGCCATACCGCCAATTGCACCTATAATTGGCAACATTGCTTGTTTTGGATTAGATAGTTCACCTTGAATAAATTCTCTTTTAATTTCTAATGAGACAAAAAAGAAAAAAATAGCCATCAAAACATCATTGATCCAATGTAAAACGCTTAGCTTCAACCCAAATTCTTTTGTGCCAAGAATAAAGTATTTATCTAAAGCAGAGAAATAATACTCACTTAAACTTCCGTTACTAATTATGAGGGCTAGTATCGCCGCAAATAACAGAACTAATCCAGAGGCAGCCTCTAATTTAAAAAAGTATTTAAATGGTTTTGTTATTTGCTGAATCATTGGTAACATTTACTTCTAAAGAGACCATCTTTCAATTGCCAAAAACAGATATTTAACCTATAAAACAGACGATCGGGGCGTAGCGCAGCCTGGTAGCGCATCTGGTTTGGGACCAGAGGGTCGCAGGTTCAAATCCTGCCGCCCCGACCATTAAATTTATGAAAAAAGCAAAAATTTATATACCTACTAAAACAGCAATGCAGTCGGGCAGGGGAAAACTCAAAGATTGGATACTTGAATTTGAGACTAAAGACCCCTCAATAAATCCCTTAATGGGATGGGAAACGTCAACAGATACTTTGGAAGAGGTTATTTTAAAATTTTCTACCAAGGAAAAAGCTATCGAATATGCTAAGAAAAACAATATTTCTTATAAAATAATTGAACCAAATAAAAAAGAATTTGTTATTAAATCTTATGCAGACAATTTCCTTAAAAATTAATTATGTGGCGTAGTTTTTTTACTGAAAAAAAATGGCTTCTTTGGTCATGGGGAGGATTCTCATTTATCATTCTTTCTCTTTTAGCACAGACTTATATTGATGTTAAAATAAACGAATGGTACAAAGGATTTTACGATCTTCTTCAAAAAGCACCAGAAAGAGAATTATCAGAATTTTATGATGGTATTGCCTTATTTATGAAATTAGCAATTCCATATGTGATTATTTATACAGTTACAAACTATTTTACACGGCTATGGGCTTTTAGATGGAGAGAAGCTATGACTTTTTCTTACATGCCATATTGGAGAGCAGTTGATGCTAAAGTTGAAGGTGCCTCTCAACGTATTCAAGAAGACGCGATGAACTTTGCTAAAATTGTAGAAAGTTTAGGACTTCAAATAGTAAGAGCAATAATGCTTTTAATTGCATTTCTTCCAATTTTGTGGGGACTCTCATCAAATGTTGTTATCCCTTTTTTCAAAGATATTTCAGGTTCATTAGTTTGGGTTTCATTAACTGCAAGTTTGGGTGGATTAGTAATCAGTTGGATTGTAGGAATTAAATTACCAGGTTTAGAATATAACAATCAAAAAGTCGAAGCTGCTTTTAGAAAAGAGTTAGTCTACGGTGAGGATGATAGGCGAAATTATGTTCAGGCACCAACTATTCTGCAATTATTTACTGGCATAAAATTTAATTATCATAGACTTTTCCTACATTACGGTTATTTCGACTTATGGCTGATTATGTACAATCAAACGATGATAATTGTACCTTATTTATTAATGGGGCCAGGTTTATTTACAGGAGCGATGACACTAGGAGTATTAATTCAAACCTCAAGTGCTTTTAGAGAAGTTCAAAGTAGCTTTTCCTTATTTTTGCAAAATTGGACTAGAATTACTGAGCTCAGATCTATTCACAAGAGATTAATGGAATTTGAAGATGCCATTAACTTTAAAAACAAGTTGAGAAAACCTAGAAAATCTGATGTAAGAGTTTAATGGAACTCTACCTCAAACTTATTGACGTAATTGCCCCTGTTTTTTTTGTAATTGGTGTAGGATATTACCTTGGGAGAAAAAATCCTGAAATAAGTACAGATTTCATAACTACATTTGCAGGAAATGTAGGAACACCTGCAATGATTTTTTATACGATAACAACTACTGGCGTAACATTAACCGTATTTATAGAATACTTTATTTATGCATTAATTATTATCGGGGGTTTCTCTGTTGTAGGAATTTTGTTTCTTCTATTGCTAAAAAAAGATTTTATAAGTGAATTACCGCCATTAATTTTACCAAATACTGGAAATATGGGTATACCGATTTGTTTATTTGCTTATGGGACAGCCGGGCTAGGGGTTGCATCTGCAATTGCATCAGTAATTATTCTTCTTCACTTTACGCTTGGAGTTTTATTGGCAAAAAAAGCTTTATCTATTGAAATATTAATTAAGAATATGCCAATTTATGGAATAATAATTTCAGTCATATTTTTATATTTTGAATGGGATGTTCCTGGATATTTAGAAAACACTACATTTTTACTTACATACGCTACGATATTTTTAGTTTTAATGTCTCTAGGTATTGCTTTATCAAGATTAAAAGTAGTTTCTTGGACACATGCATCAATTTTAGGAGCGGTTAGAGTAATTATTGGACCTTTAATAGGATTTGGATTAATTAAATTTCTTAATTTAGATGGATTTGCAGCTGGTGTTCTCCTAATTCAATCATGTATGCCAAGCGCGGTTCTAACTTATTTGGTCGGCTCTATGTATTCAGAGAGAAAGGTGGTCGATAGCGTAGCTAGTGTTATTGTAACCTCTACTGTTATGTCATTTGTTACTATTCCGATTGTCGTTTATTTAAGTCTTAAATATTTCCAATAAATACAGTAATTTACGTTAAATAGTTAAAGTAATATATTAAGTTATAGGTAAGTATTATTTATACAATAAAGAGAAAATGCAAATAATCATTGGAAAATAAAGCCAATTTTAGTTTAAAAAATAATAAATCATTTTAAAAAGGATCTTAAAATTATGGTTTTATATAACAGATTATATAATAACAAAGATTTAAAAGACTAAAATCTAACAAAATAGGGTGTTTTAGTTCATTCTAATAGGCACAATAATCAATAATTTTATAAGCTTTGCATTTAGAGAATATAGCTTTTAAACGGCCATAGAGGGTGTTTTTTTTGCAATTAGTGATTTTGTAGTACAACTAACTGGTGTGTGGATAAAAAATAAAGTGAAATAGGGGTCAATAGACCAGATCGCCCGTAAAATAACAATTCTAGAGCCTTATACCCTCTTTTTTTAACAAAAATCTCTTAGTTTTTAAGCCTCCTTTGCCTGAATAGCCTCCAAGTGATCCGTCAGATCTTATTACTCTATGGCAAGGTATTTTAGGCGCATAAGGGTTCTTTCCAATAGCATTGGCCACAGCACGTACAGCAAGGGGTTTTCCTATGGCTTTTGCCACTTGAGAATAGGTTTTAACGCTTCCTCGAGGTATTTTCCTTAAATATGCCCATACTTTTAGCTGAAATTTAGTGCCTACTAGCTTCATTAGTCAAATATTAAGTAAATCGTTAGAGATATACCTATTATAAGGGCTATTATTAAGCCTAAAGCTATCATTTTTTTGCCTTTTGAGCTTGAATTAGTCCAAAAATACGAGATTCCAAATACAACTGCTATAAATACCACTATGGGAAGAATAAATTTTATCATCTAGCCATGTTCTCTAAGGGCCCACCAGCACCAAAAATAGATAAAATGAGGAAACAAATGGCCCCTGCAATGCCTAAATAGAAGATTATGTTACCTCCAATCCTAGAATTTTCAAACTTTTGGAGGCTTTTTGGATTTTTAGTATCCATTGTGAAACCATAAACCAAAGCTATGACAATTATTATAGCAAAAATTATAGCAATTAATTTCATTCAACATTTTTTTATTACTATTGACATTAAAAATCACTTAATATATTACTAATGATAATTAATTGTTATCAATAGTAATAATATGAATGAGTTATTAACAGATGTAAAAAAGCTTCATGAGGAAACTTTAGAAAACCTTAAGAGCTCAAAAGCTAATAACACACTCAGAGCTTATAAGTCTGATTTTAAAGATTTCGGTGCTTTTTGTGTAAAGCATGGATTTAATTCAATGCCAACTGAACCTAAAGTTGTATCATTATATCTTACACATCTTTCTGCTAACTCCAAAATAAGCACTTTAAGACGAAGATTAGTATCTATAGGTGTAGTTCATAAGTTAAAAGGACATTATTTGGATACTAAGCATCCGATTATTATTGAAAATTTAATGGGCATAAAAAGAAAAAAAGGAAGCATTCAAACAGGTAAAAAACCTATATTAATCAATCATTTAAAACTAATAATTAATGTAATAGATGAACAAAAAATTGAAAAAATTAAAAAATTAAGGAATAGAACCTTAATACTATTAGGTTTTAGCGGGGGATTTAGACGGACAGAGCTAATTTCTGTTGATCATGAAGACTTAGATTTTGTTGATGAGGGTGTAAAAATAACTTTGAGGAGATCAAAAACAGATCAATTTGGAGAAGGCCAAGTTAAAGGGCTGCCCTACTTCACTAATGAAAAATATTGTCCAGTTAGAAGTTTAAAAAACTGGATAAACTTATCAAAAATTAAAACTGGTCCAATATTCAGAAGATTTGTAAAAGGTTCAATATTAACTGATCATAGATTAACAGATCAATCAGTAGTATTAATAATTAAGGATTGTCTAAAATTAGCAGGTATAGAAAATCAAAATTTTTCAGGTCATAGTTTAAGATCAGGTTTCGCAACAGTAGCTGCAGATTTTGGAGCAGATGAAAGAAGTATTATGGCAATGACAGGACATAAATCATCACAAATGGTAAGACGTTACATAAGAGATGCTAATATATTTAAAAACAGCGCATTAAATAAAATTAAAATATGAATAGCTAATTTTTATATATTTTATAATTTGTAAAATTACATGAAATTATTTAATCTCTAAAATCTTTATGTACAAAAATCAAATCTCCGTGGAGCCAATTTATAAAAAAATAATTATTATCAATTAAAGTTTTATAAAGATGTGAGCTGATTATATTTGAAAGATTATTATTCTTAAATTGTAATTTATTTATTTCTAAATCTAGGAATTCAACAGAGATTATTTTTGGTTTATATTTTTTAAGATCAAATCCAGCCAAAACCTTATTTTCATATCCTTCAACATCTATATTTAAATAATCGATAGTACCTGTAAAGTTTATTTTTTGCATTATAGTATTTAGGGAAAAGGTCTTAATCTTTCTTATCTCTTTAATTTTAGCTTTATGATATGAAGAAACATTTTTACTTAAAGTATTAATTGGTGATGCATCATGATAAAAAAAGAGATCTGTTTCACTTTCCTTGTCAGAAATAGCATAATTTAAATTAATATCTTTCGGCCTAGAAATATTGAACAAATTTATATTTTTTTTATCTAAATCTATGTTTATTCCATTCCACCCTCTTTTATAAAGCAAATATGTATTATTATTTGAAATAGGATGTTGAGCACCAACATCAATATAAGTGCCAGCAACTTGATCTTTAAAAATATAATTAATGATTAGATCAACAGCATTTAACGAATACGAAATTTTTTTGTATTTAAATTTTCTTTTATAAATACTTAAATAATTAAAAAATTTATTCATCATATTCTGAAAATTTTAATATATACAAGTTTAAGCTTACAAATTAACAAATTAAAATAATAAGAAATATTTTTTTTCGGTTCACTTAAGGGGCCATCGTATTTAGAATTAGATTTCATGTAGAATTTTTTAAAAAATTTGATAGTAAAACCCCATTTTTTTAAAAAAATATTATCCCCCTTATTCTGTATAACTTTTGAATTTTTCCTCGTAGTTAAAGATGCAAAGTGATAAACTTTAAAATCATTAAGGCCTTTAAAAATACGAACTCCTTTTTCCCATAATTTCATATTAAAATCTGGATCAGAGCCGATCCCTGGGTTAAATTCCTCACTAAAACCCCCTACTTTATTCCACATATCAATATGCACACATAAAGGTGACCAATGAGTTCCTTGGTGGTCGTAAAAGTTAATATATTTATAATTTTTTAAAAATTTTTCCTCATCGAAATTATCTAAATCCTCGCCGCAATTAAATTTGATGTGTCCTGAACTATGCTCTACCAAAGAACATGATAAATAGAATTTATTATGCTTAATTTTTTTTATTTCATCATTCAAAATTTTATCCCACGATGGACAAAAATAACAATCATCATGTGAATAAATTATGTATTTATATTTTGCTAATTTAACAACATTATTAATAGCAGAACAAAGGCCAATATTGCCTTGTGAATGACTAAATGGAATATTTTGAGAATTAAGATAATCTATTGTACCATCACTACCATCATTTACATGTGCAGCAATTTCATAATTTAAAGATGTATTTTTTTTTATACTTTCTATTGTATGTTTTAGATAACTTAAATTGTTAAAAGTTGGTATAACAATCGAAAACATTATTTTTGCCAATAAAATTTTTTAGAACTTTTAAAATCAAATGATTTATTTATTATAAATTCTGCAACTAAATTTGAATTAAAATATTTCATATATTTATCTTTTCCTTTTTTTGCTATCAACTTTCTAATTTTATCGTCGTAAGAAATTTTTAATATTTTTTCTGATAAGTCACTTATATTCTTATAAAAAACCATTTCTTTATCATTAAAAAAATTTCGATATTGAGTTTTTTCATCTATAAGACAAACCAAACCATTTCCAACAATTTGAGTAATTCTATCACTACTGTAATATTTTATTGCTTTACCTCTACTTAAATTTAATCCCATTTTTGCATTAGAAATCGTTTTAAAATAATGATCAGCCCAAATTGGTTGGACTTTATCTAATCCATAAAGATCAAATTTTACATCAGGGGTATTTTTAATTAATTGTTTTAAAAAACTTATACGATCATCTGTTTTACCAGATTTTAATACTCCTCTATGCACGCCATGACTAAGAGCAAAAAAAACGTCTACATTACATGACTTATTATAATTGTTGAGTATTTCAAATGATTTATCAGATGGGTTTGGAATAAAAAAACTGTTTTTATTTTTTAAAAAATTTAGCACATCCGGACTTGTGGTTAAAAAAGAGGAGTCTACAACATTGATTTTATCAAGAATCCGACTCTTGTTTCTCTCATAATCTGGTCCTTCCTTATTAAGAGGATCTAAGAACCATTGGCTAATTCTAGCATTTGGATAATCATCTCTCAATTCAGCTATTTGTTCAGCTGAAATTAAATCAGCATGGCCTAAAACAATTAGATCAGGTTTATAATTGTAGCAAGTTTTTTTAAGTTTATCATTTAAAGTTTTTGCACCTTTTAAATCATTAAACGATTTATAATACTTTTGAATATCTCGATCACTAAAACCTAAAACACTATGCCCCAATCTTACAAAACCATTATTTATTCTCCTACCTGTATTAAAAAATAATCTACCATCTAGCCTCTCATTAAAATTAGTAATGTGTAAAATACGAAGATTTTTAACTCTTTTTTTAATATTAAATGAATTAATTGCTTGTAGTTTTTCTGTTCTGTAACTGTCAATTTTTTTTGTAATAAATTCATGCGTAAGATAAAAATTTTCAATAGAAAGTTTTTGTAATTTTTTTCTTTTTTTTGGATTTTTTATAAGAAACTGTAAATTTTTTTCCAAATTTTTAGAATCTAATTTCTTCAAAATTTTCGCATTTGTCACTGTCTCAGGTAATCCACCTTTATTTGTAATTATTACAGCGCAACCATTCGCCGAAGCCTCTAAACTTGTTCTACCAAATGGTTCTTCCCATCTAGAACATGCAACCGCAATACTTGATTTTTTAAAGATATTTAATACTTTTTCGTGGTCTAAAAAGCCCATGATGTGAGCATTCTTATGCTTTAGGGATATGTTTTCTCTTTTTTCATCACCTATTATTTTTGCTTTCCAAGATTTATTTTTATCTAAGATTTTTTTTATTACTTTTGCAAAAACATCATAACCTTTAGCTCTATTTAATTTTCCAACAAAGGTAATCCATTTTTGTTTTTTATTTAAAATCTTTATATTATTTTTTTTTGCAGATTGAAAAACAACTATAAGCTTTTCACTATTAATAAATTTATTTTCTAGACCTTCGAGAAATCTTTTTTTAGACCAGTTACTATTAAAAATAATTTTATAACAATTTTTTAATAAATATTTTCTGTCATTAATAGTTTTTGATCCGTCCATAGAAAGTGGATCATTATGAAAATAAAGAGAAATTATTTTATCAGAGATTTTTTTTCTCAAAAGATTTACATAACTCGGTCTATTATGTATTTCAATTATTAAAAAGTTAAATCTTTTCTGAAGAGTAATAAACTTATTTACATATTGTTTTGTTTGACTTAATAATGGATTTTTAAATAGATTAATATTCTCATATTTTAAGTTAAATTTTTTTTTAAATTCTGTGTTTCCAAAAACGACTATATTTTTTTTAAATTTGCTTTTTTTACTAGTTTCATAAACAAATAATGAAACTGCCCCTGGATATTGTGGAGAAAAATTTTCTTTATATGGTAATAGGATTCCGATTTTCACTTATTTTCTTTTTTAATTTTATTTCTCAATGTTCTATTCCTCTTTATATAATATTCTCTAGAAATTGCCTCTTTTTTTGAATTAATTTTTTCCTTGTAAATAAGTTTCCATTTTCTGCCTCTAGTGAATTTAGCTCCTTTACCTCTATTATGGAGCAGTAATCTATTTTTTAGATTGTTAGTATACCCTACATAAGTAACAGTTTTTCTGCTCATGGATTTGAGCATATAAACGTAAAAACTCATTTAAATTAATAGCCTTTAGACTCAGTTCCTTTTTTGGTTCCTTTGATTTTTTCAACCGCTTTTTTTGCACCAGCGCTCATAAATCTTTGATCCGAGCCTACTGTAACCAAATTAAATCCTAATGATATCATTTTTTGTGCATATTCGGGTGTTGCATTATGAATGCCAGCTAATAATTTTCTTTTTTTAGCAGAGTTTAAAATTCTAATAATTTCTTTATATGCTAGTGTGCCTTCTGGTCTATCAAATCCAGGTTCCTCACCTACTGCCAAACTTAAGTCGGCTGGCCCTATATAAATACCATCTAAGTTAGGAGTATCAAGAATTTCATCTAATTTGTCTAAAGCTTCCTTTGTCTCTATCATTGCTAATTTTAGAATTTCATTGTCCGCATGTTTTGCATAATCAGACCCACCATATAATAAACCTCTTATAGGACCAAAACTCCTATATCCTTTAGATGGATATAAGCAAGCTTGAACAAAATTTTCAGCTTCCTTTCTATTGCTTACCATAGGACAGATAATTCCATAACAACCAGCGTCTAAAATTTTCATTATCTGTCCAGGCTCGTTCCAATTTACTCTCGCTAAAGGAGTAACATCTGTTGTTGAAATTGCTTGCAACATATTTAAGGCATTTGGATAATCGACCACTCCATGCTGCATATCTATTGTACATGAATCCCAACCTTGTTGAGCCATTACTTCAGTAGAAAAACCACTTGGGATTTGTAACCAACCATTAATTATTGGCTTACCTTCATTAAACATTTTTTTTAATTTATTTTTTCTCATTCGTAAGAAATGCCGAAGTGAGTATATTTTATGTTAAGATAATCTTTAATCGCCATAGAACCGCCTTCTCGTCCATAGCCTGTTTGTTTAATTCCACCAAACGGGGCTTCAGCGACTGCAACAACAGGTGTATTGATCGCTACACAACCTGTTTCTAATTGTTCTGAAGCTTGATTTGCTTTCTTTAAATCAGTCGTATAAACATAACTGGCTAAACCTAAGTCATTATCATTTGCTCTTTTCATTACTTCATCAAAATTTTTAAAACTCAAAATAGGTACAATTGGTCCAAATGGCTCTTCTTTCATAACTGTAAAGTTATCCTTAATATCGTCAAATATTGTCGGTTCATAATAGTAACCTTTATTAAAATTAGCTGCTCTTTTACCACCTAATAAAATTTTACCGCCCTCTTTTTTTGTAGTTTCAACTAATTTTTCAACTCCTTCTAAACGTTCTTTAGTACACAAAGGACCAAGTAAAGTATCTTTATCCATTCCATTGCCCATTTTTAATTGCTTTGTTTTCTTAACCATTAAGTCTGCAAATTCATCTTTCTTCTTTTCATGTATATAAAATCTATTAGGAGAAATACAAACTTGACCATTATTTCTAAATTTAGCTGTTATTGCCATGTCTGTGACTTTGTTTAAATCAACATCATCAAACACAATAAACGGAGAATGACCACTTAGTTCCATTGTAACCCTTTGAACTTTATCTGCAGCTTGTTTAAGAATGAGCTTACCTACCCTCGTTGATCCAGTAATGGAGATTTTTTTTATTATATCTGACTTAATTAATTCAGACGAAATAGCTGCTGGGTCACCAGATAATAAATTCACAACACCTGGAGGTACACCAGCTTCTTTACATATATTGACGATTTCCATTACACTGCCAGGTGTGATTACATCAGGTTTGACAATAACTGAACATCCAGCAGCAAGAGCAGTAGAAATTTTTCTTGAAGCTAAAATAACTGGGAAATTCCATGGCACTAACGCTGCGACTACACCGACTGGCTGATAAATGACATGTATTTTTGTGTTAGGAAAACGACTTTGGTTTATTTCTCCAAAAATTCTTTTTGTTTCCTCTGAGTTCCATTCAAAAATATCAGCCGCTCCACCAACTTCCCCCGCACCTTCTGATAGAGGTTTACCAACTTCTAAAGTGAGCCATTTTGATAAGGTATCCACTTTTTTTCTCATCAATTCTGAGATTCTTCTAATGATTTTAGATCTCTCCCAAGGTGATGTATTCCTCCAAATTTCCAAACCTCTCTGTGCAGACTTAAGCGCATTTTGTATGTCAGTACTATTTGCTTTTGATGCTTTACCGATAATTTCCTCGGTAGCAGGATTAATTACTTCATATGTTTCACCACTTGATGATTGTTGCCATTTACCGTCAATAAACTGACCAAATTTTTCGTACATAAATTTTATATAATTATTGAATATATTAAGTTAATTATCTATCTTATAAAGAATTTATGAAAAATATTCAACTTACTTGTGCGCATGCACTTGTTAAATTCCTTACAAAACAAAAAATCTTGATTGAAGGAAAGAAAGAACCATTATTTCCCGGTGCATTTGGAATTTTCGGTCACGGTAATGTAGCTTGCTTAGGTCAAGCACTTCAAGAAAATCAAAAGGATCTTCCTACATGGAGAGGTCATCACGAACAGAATATGGCTCTTACAGGAATAGCCTACTCAAGAGCAAAAAGAAGAAAACAAATTTTTATTGCAACTAGTTCAGTTGGACCTGGTTCAACAAACATGATTACTGCTGCTGCTGTTGCAATGAGCAACAGACTTCCAATATTATTTTTACCTGGAGATACGTTTGCAAATAGAATGCCAGATCCAGTATTGCAACAAGTTGAGCATTTTAATAATCCTGGGATTACTCAAAATGATGGATTTAAACCGGTAGTTAGATACTTTGATAGAATTACTCGTCCTGAGCAAATAATTTCTACTTTACCTCAGGCAATTGAAGTAATGCTTGATCCTGCTGATTGTGGCCCTGCATGTATTTCTTTAAGTCAAGACGTCCAAGGCGAAATATTTGACTATCCTGAGGAATTTTTTGAAGAAAGAGTTCATTCTATCAGACGTCCACGTCCAGATGATTATCAAATAAAAAAAGCAGCTGAGGCAATTAAATCCTCAAAAAATCCAATAATAATTTCAGGAGGAGGAGTATTTTACTCTGATGCAATGGTTGAATTATCTGACTTTGCAAAAAAACATAATATACCAGTTACGCAAACCGTCATGGGTTATTCTACTATGAAAAGAGATCATTCTCATTTTTTAGGACCAATTGGTGGTCTTGGAGGTAAAGCTGCAAATAATATGGCAAAAAAAACAGATTTAGCTATAGCAGTAGGTACTAAGCTAGCAGATTTTACTACAGGATCTTGGGCAAATTTTGAGAATCCAAATTTTAAACTTGTATCTATAAATGCAGCAAGATTTGATGCAAATAAACATATGGCACAAGCTGTAGTTGGTGATGCTAAGGTTTCATTATCTGAATTATCTTTAGCCCTTGGAAGTTGGAAAGCAGAGGATAGCTGGAATAAAAAAGCGCAATCAGAATTAAAAAGTTGGAACGAATATGTAGACAAAGAAAGTGGTCCTACTAATCAAAAATTACCTAGCTATGCACATGCAGTTGGTGCAATCTATAGAAATTCTGATCCGTCAGATATAGCAGTTACTGCAGCAGGTGGTTTAGTGGGAGAAGTTGTGCAAGTATGGCGGCCAAGAGAATTAAATACTCATGAAACTGAATGGGGTTTTAGTTGTATGAGTTATGAAATTTCAGGGGCTCTGGGGATTAAAATGGCAAATCCAAACAAAGAAGTTATAGCATTCGTTGGAGATGGGTCATATTTGCTTTACAATTCAGATATTTACAGTTCAGTAATTACTAATAATAAATTGATTATCATTGTTTGCGATAACGGGGGTCATGCAGTTATAAATAGACTTCAATTATACAAAGGTGGTAAAGAATTTAATTGTTTATTAAAAAGCTCAAAAACCCCAAATCTTGTTCCAGTCGATTTTGCCTCACATGCAAAAAGTATGGGAGCAGATGGAGAAAAAGTTAACTCAATATCTGAACTAGAAGAGGCTTTTAAAAGGGCAAAAAAATCAAAGAAAACATATGTAATAAGTATACATACGGATGGCTATCAGTGGTTAGAGGGTTCCGCATACTGGGAAAGCCCCACTCTTTCACTGCCTTCAACTGAGGAAAATAAAAGAGCCCTAAAAGAACACCTAGACGGGAAGAAAAAACAAAGAAAAGGTGTATAAGCTTTTTAATGAAAAAAGTTTTTAAAGTCGGCCTCATTGGCTGTGGTCATATAGCTGAAACTTATTTTAGAGCTCATAAATATTTCAATAATTTTAAGATAATTAAATGTGCTGATATTAATAAATTCGTAGCTCAAAAGTGTGCAAAAATTTATAAGATAAATTCAGCATCAGTTAATGAATTACTTAAAGATAAAGAAATTCAAGTTATTCTTAACTTAACAATACCTAATGCACATTATTTAATAGCTAAAAAATCATTACTAAATGGTAAACATGTTTATTCTGAAAAGCCTTTAGCGGTTTCATTTAAAGATGGAAAAGAACTAATTAAAATAGCAAAAAGAAAAAAACTTTGCATAGGAAACGCTCCTGATACTTTTTTAGGTGGAGGAAATCAAAAAGCAAGAGAACTTTTAGACAAAAAAGTAATAGGTAAAGTGAAGTTTGGTACAGGTATATTTGCCTATCCAGGAATACAATCCTATCATCCTAATCCAGAGCCTTGGTTTGCTAAAAAAGGAGGAGGACCAGTCATAGACATGGGTCCATATTATTTAACTGCTTTAGTAAATTTATTGGGTCCAGCTAAAGAAGTAACAAGTATAAGTTCAAAAGGTGCTGAAAAGCGTACTATTGGTATAGGACCAAAAAAGGGTAAAAAATTTAAAGTGGAGTGTCCCACAACTTATTTTTCTACTATAAAATTTCATAATGGTACAATAATTAGATTAACTTTATCTTTTGATGTTATTTCTCATCTAAGGAACCACATAGAGCTTTACGGAGAAAATGGTTCTATGATAGTTCCAGATCCAAATATGTTTGGTGGATCGGTTTTAATCAGTAAAAAATTAGGTAGCACATGGAAGAATCATCAAACAAACAAAATGTCATTGGGAAAAATTAATATAAGAACCCAAAGTTCTAGAGCAAATGAGTCTCCTACTAACGCAAATTATAGAGGTGTTGGATTATCGGAGATGATATATTCAATCCAAAACAAGAAAATACATAGATGTAACGGAAATTTATCTCTTCACGTGCTAAACATTATAGAGGCAATTCATTTATCTGCAAGAAATAATAAAAAACAAAGAATTTCTGTTAAATGTGAAAAACCAAAGCCATTTTCAAATAAAGAGATTAATTCAATACTTAAATAGAACTTTGTCTACTCAATATAGCAGCACCTCTTACACCACTTGCGTCTCCGTACTTTGGTTTTAAAAATACTGTTTTAAGATTAGGTTCATTTATAAATGATGATGTTTTTTTTTTAATTTGATCTAAAAAATCTATTTCATTAGAAATTCCACCACCAAAAACAATTGCATCTGGATCAAGAGTTGTTACTATTAATACCAAACATCTTGCTAAAATATCCTTATAGTCATTTATAAATAAAGTGGAGTTTGAATCGTTTTTTCTATATCTGCTAAAAATTTCTTTTGCTGAAATGCTCTCGTTAAATTGTTCATTAAATCTTTTTTCTATTGATTTACCAGAAAGATAACCTTCTAATCTATTTGAAAAATCTAAGATTTTATCTGGTTTCAAGTTTGGTGTATTTGTAAGTGGCATTTGATTTAAACTCCATTCTCCTCCTAAACCATTTGCCCCAGATATTATCTTTTTATTTATTACTAATCCACCACCACACCCTGATCCCAATATAATGCCAAATACAGTTTCATAATGGCTAGCAGATCCATCAAAAGCCTCTGATAGACAAAAACAATTAGCATCATTTTCTGAAAGAAAATTATTATTTATTTTTAATTTTAGATCTTTTATTAAATTTTTATTATTTAGCCATTGAGAGTTATGTGCATTTTTAATTAATCCTGTAGTTTTATCTACTGCTCCAGGATGACATATGCCTACATTAAATTTTCCAGTTTTATTTTCTAATTTCTTTATAATTTCAGTGATTGAAATTATTGTGTTTTCATAATCTTTAGGTGTTTGAATTCTGTCTCTTTTTAATTCTACATTATTATTGTCTAGAAGAACGTACTCTATTTTAGTTGCCCCTAAATCTATTCCTATTTGCATTAATTAGCTGAGGACCTGTTCATTTCCTGAAGCTCTACCTCTAATTTATTTAACTCTTCACCACCAGCCATCATACTTAAAAGTTTTTCTCTAGAAATATCTTTTTTTTCATATGTACCTAAACTTTTTCCTCTATTTAATACTGTAAAACTATTTCCAACTGGATAAGCATGATGAACGTTATGTGTTATTAAAATTACTGCTAACCCTTGAGAAGCGGCTTTAACTATATATTTTAAAACAACTGAAGCTTGATGTACTCCAAGAGCAGAAGTTGGCTCATCTAAAACAAGAACTTTTGCACCAAAGTATATAGCCCTACTTATTGCTAAACACTGTCTTTCACCACCCGACATCGTTCCGACTGCCTGAGATGGATCTCTAACATCAATACCTATCTGCCCCATTCTTTCGGCAGCTATTTTATTTGCTTTGTCTATATCAAACGTTTTGAAAAATGGTGGACCTTTCATTGGTTCTCTTCCCATAAAAAAGTTTCTTGTTACACTCATTAAAGAAACTAAAGCTAGATCTTGATACACAGTAGCTATGCCCATATCTAATGCATCTTTAGGACTATCAAATATTGTTTTTTTTCCCTCAACAATAATCTCACCTTCATCAGGCCTATGTACTCCAGCTAATGTTTTAATTAAAGTTGATTTACCAGCACCATTGTCACCAAGAAGACACATAATTTCACCTTTTTTTAATTTCATAGTCACATCTTTAAGAGCTATTACTTTTCCAAAAAATTTACTTATATTGTTAAATTGAACTAAATAGTCTGACATTATTTGCTTTCCGTTACCTTTCTTCTTATATAATTATTAAAGATCACCGCAATCAACATCATTGCTCCTAAAAAAACTTTAAACCAGTCTGTATCCACATCAGTATAAAATATCCCCATTGATACAGTTCCAAAAATCAAAGCTCCAAATGCTGCACCTATTGCTGAACCATAACCGCCAGTTAATAAACAGCCTCCAACAACCGCAGCTGCAATAGCTTCTAATTCCTTTAAAGTTCCACGCATTGTATCAGCTGAACCAGCATCTAAAACTTGAATAGTAGCAAAAATAGTTGCTGCAACTGCAGTACCTATAAATAAACTTATTTTTACTCTACCAACTGGTACCCCAACATTGTTAGCACCATTTTTGTCCCCTCCAGATGCAAATATCCAATTTCCGTATCTTGTTTTCATTAGAATCCATGTTGTAATGATTGCTAAGGCTATGAACCATATTACAGACGGTGGAATTCCTGTGGCGAGTGGAGTTCCATCAGTTCTCAATGCAATCAGATTCATCGAACCTAACCAAGTAAAAACCCATTTAAATGTATCAGTTGCAAATATCCATGCTAATGGATCATCTTCGATTAAAACCCTTAGGCCTGGAACTTGAGTTCGACCAGTAATTAATCTTGTTATAGCCAAAGTTGCCCCTCTTAAAATAAAAAGCATTGCAAGAGTGACAATAAATGATGGCAAGCCTGTTCTTACAACTAATATACCATTGAAATAACCTACTAATACTGCCATTGAGAATGCAAAAATAATACTCATCCATAGTGGCCACCCCCAATAAATTGCTGGAATAGCTATACATATACCTGCAAATCCAATCATAGATCCAATAGATAGATCGAATTCTCCACCTATCATTAACATAGCAGCGGCAATAGCTATTATCCCTAGATTAGCTGAGACATCTAAGAAGTTTAATACTCCATATGCACTAAACATTCCTGTATCCCCAGCAACTATACCAAAAAATATAAATACAAGTATAGCTCCACCAAGAGCGCCAAGCTCGGGTCTATTTAACAATAATTTTAATTTAGAAACTTTTTTTAGTCTTTCATCCTGATTGAAATCAGTTTTTGTTTCAATACTTTTAGATTTTGTAGACATATAAAAAACTTAAAAAAAAGGCCTAGTGAATAATCACTAGGCCACTTTTTAATATTTTTTTATCTATAACCTTGTGCAGCCCATTTTATTACGTCCTTCGCATTATTAGGAGTAACAAAACCAGGTCCTGTCATAACAACACCAGCTGGCATTGTTCCATATCTCATATATTGAGAAAAGATAGCTATAGGTAAATAACCTTGTAGATACTGTTGTTGGTCAATTAAGAACTCAACTTTTCCAGCAGCAGCAGCTTTTAGCATTCCTGGCGACATATCAAATGTACCAAGTTTAACACTTCCAACTTTACCAGCAGACTCTAATGCTTTTAGAGCAGCTTCTCCCGCAAGACCAGCTCCTAAAGTAAGAATAGTGTCATATCCACCACCTAGTTTAGCAGCTACAGCTTTTTGAATTTCAGTTGGGTCATTTGATGTACCTAGTATGTCTACAGATCCACCAAAACCTTTTTTGAAACCAGCGCATCTTCTATCTAAAGCGACGTTACCTACTTCGTGGTTAACACATAGTGCTTTTTTACCACCAGCAGCTTTCATTTTTTGTCCGCCACCTACGCCAGCTTCAAACTCTGTTTGACCTACGTGAGCACTAATACCTAGTTTCATGTAGTCGTCTGAACCTGAATTCATAGAGATAACTGGGATACCTGCAGATATTGCAGCTTTAACAGATTTACCTAAAGCGGCAGCATCTGGAAGAGTTATTACAATACCTTTTGGCTTTTGAGAAACAGCGTTGTCAATAAGTTTTGCCATCTCTACCATGTCAAATGTTGCTGGAGCAGTGTATTTGCAAGATACTTTCATATCTTTACAAGCTTTATCAACTCCATTTTTTGCAACAGACCAGAAAGGGTCATTTGCTTGTCCATGAGACACAACAATAATATCTACTGCTAGAGCAGCTACTGACATCATTGCCCAGCTCATTAGAGTAGCAACAGTTAAGTATACTTTTTTCATGATTATTTCCCTCATTTGTTTGTTAAATTTGCGCAATTAAAACAAAAAATTTGTTAAAATACAAAAGGAAAAAAAACACATACAACTAGAGGTAGTTAAAAATTACTTTAATTTCACTACCTTTTTTTGCTTTAGAGATTGATATGCAGCATTAGCAATTTTTAAAGCTAAATAACCATCTTTGAAAGATGATCTAGGTTTTATTCTATTTTTATGAAGAGAAATTAGTTCATTCAATTGCAAATTATAAGCTTCTTTGTATCGTTCAATAAAAAAATTTAAAAAGGGTTTTTGTGAATGGGATTGATTTGAATTAAATATCTCTGTGGCCGTCCTCTTTTGATTGCCTGATAAAAGCATTCCTTTTTTTCCAAATAATTCAACCCTTTGATCGTATCCAAATGAACAATGTCTAGAATTTGTGATTACACATATAACACCTTTTTTTGATTTCATAGTAACAGTAGCTAATTCATGATCTTTGATTTTTTTGTAAAAATTCTCAAATGAGCTTACAGATGAACTTATTTCGGAAATTTCATCATTATTTAAATAATACCTACATAAATCAAAATCATGAATCATCATGTCTCTGAAAATACCTCCAGAAGATCTAAGATAAGTCTTTGAAGGTGGTGCTGGATCTCTACTTGTGATTATTATTTTTTCCAATCTTCCTATTTTACCTTTTTCTAAATCTTTTTTAATTGAGTGATGGCTAGGATCAAATCTTCGATTAAACCCCATCTGTATCTTAGAATTATTTTTCTTAACTTTTTTGAAAGTTTTAACAATTTTATTTATATTTAAGTCTAAAGGTTTTTCACAAAAAATAGTTTTATTGTATTTGATGCTCTCTTCGATAAATCTGATATGAGTATTTGTAGGGCTAGAAATAAAAATAATATCTACTTTTTTATCTGAAAATATTTTTTTATAATCTTTTTCAATTTTACAATTGTAAAGATTTTTAGCTTTTTTTCTAAGTTTATCAATTTTTTCGTATACATATAACAAATTAAGCGTTTTATTTAGATATATATTTTGGGCATGCATTTGCCCAATTCTTCCAAAACCCAAAAGTGCTACATTGATCATAAATTCTTTTGTAAGTTAATTTTTTATAATGTAAAATATTATTACTTTCTTAAAACTATGTCGATAAGATTAGGAATAGCACCCATTGCATGGAGCAACGATGATATGCCTGAATTAGGTGGAAAAACTCCATTGGAACAATGTTTAAAAGAAGCAAGTATGGCAGGTTTTACTGGAATTGAATCTGGCGGTAAATTTCCAATGAATTCGACAGAACTTATTCCTAAACTTCAAAAAGAGAACCTTAAATTATGTTCAGGTTGGTATGGAGCTCAACTATTAAAAAGATCACCCAAAGAAGAATTTAAACTTATGCAAAAACAACTTAAATTATTCAAAGATTGTAAAGCACCTTGCATGGTTTTTGCTGAGGTTACAGACTCCGTCCAAGGAGATCCTATAACACCGTTATCAAAAAGGCCTAAATTAGATAAAGATGATTGGAATAAATTTATTTATTCAATAAATGAAATTAGTAAAATGATGATAGATGAAAATATGCCATTAGCTTATCATCATCACATGGGAACTATAATAGAAACTGAGGAAGATACTTCTAGACTTATAGAAAATACAAAGGATACAGTAAAATTATTAGTAGATACCGGTCATATGTTATTTGCTCAAGGTGACTCTATTAAATTAGTTGAAAATTTTTACGAACGAATAATTCACGTTCATTGTAAAGACATTAGAAAAGATATTTTAGAAAAATCACTGAGAAATGATGCTACATTTAGACAAGCATTTTTAGATGGGGCATTTACTGTGCCAGGTGATGGATGTATTGACTACGTTCCTTTCTTAAATACTTTGAAGAAAAAAAATTATTCAGGATGGCTTGTGGTAGAAGCAGAACAAGACCCCGCTAAAGCAAATCCATTTGAATATGCAAAAATTGGTTTCAATTATTTAAGTAAAACTGCAAAACAATGTGGTTTTGAAATTATTAATTAACGGTATACAGACACTAATTCATTATTGCCCGCAGCTACACAAGGTGATTTTATACAAGTACCAACTACCCATTCTGAGCCTGCCTCTGACTCAAAGTTATTTAAAGAAACAAAAATTATACCTTTATCTGTAGATTGACCCGCTTTACCTTCGGCCTGAATTCTGGGATCTTGAGAGGTTTGTATTAACGGTTTCTTAATTGAATAAGGATTTTTTAGATCAATATTATTTAACACATAATTTACGATTTTATCTGAACTCCAAACAGAATTGCATTTCTCACCCCAAGACGTTGAGCCTGCTTCATTTGAGCTGCAACTATTTACCTCGTCATTAATGAAATCAACCACAGATTTATGATTTGATTTTATATCGTTTGCTTTTTGTAAAACTTCTGATCTAGTTGAAGCTGTCCATAATAACATTGCAACCACATATGTAATAGAACTTATTACTAAAACTTCTAATGGACCAAAATTTTTTAATTTCCTTTTTATATCTATCATAATTTTACAATCATAGATTTATCAATCTTATTCCCAAAAAAATCAATAATATTTTTAGTTGTTTCTATAGACATTCTAGATTTACATTCATTCGTAAATGTTGCTGAATGTGGACTTAATAAAACTTTTTTATTAGATAGTAGAGGATTATTTTTGTCTACAGGCTCCTTTTCAAAAACATCTAATCCTGCGCCGAAAATTATATTCTCTCTTAATGCCTTGTCTAAATCGTTTTCGTTAACAATCCCACCTCTTGAAGTATTGATAATGATTGCCTGTCTTTTCATATTCTTAAGTTTGGAATAATTAATTAAATTTTTAGTTTTTTCATTTAACGGAACATGTAAAGACACGTAATCACAAATTTTTAATCCATCATCAAGATTTTCAATTTTTTTTCCTCCAAATCTTTCAATAGTCTCTTTATTAACAAAAGGATCAAAAACTTTTACTTTCATCTCGAAACCTTTACATCTTTTGATTAAACTTTGTCCTATTCTTCCAAATCCAACAATTAGAATCTCCTTATTAAATAATTCAAAAGTTTTTATAATAGACGCGTTTTTTTTAAAATTTCCAATTCTTACTTCTTGATCAAATTGATTGATACTTTTGGAAATAGAAAGCATCATATAAATTACATGTTCTGCTACAGCCACAGCATTGGCAGTAGCCGTAATTAACAATGCTATATTATTTTTCTTAATGTAATTTAAATCAACATTATCGTAGCCAACACCATGTCTAGATATTACTTTTAAATTTTTACAATTAGACATAATTTTTTCATTTAATTTAGACACTCTAAGTGTGCATGCATCAAATTTAGGTAAGACTTTTATTAAGTTTTCCTCTGATGTATCATCGATTATTTCAAACTCAAAGTCTGGATTCTCTTTTAATAAATTTATTCCGTCTTGATGAATATTTTCTATAATTGCTACTTTAGGCATATTTTTTGGCGGTCCCAAGGGGAATCGAACCCCTCTTTGTTGGATGAAAACCAACTGTCCTAACCGATAGACGATGGGACCATTTTTTTGAATGTTTTATTAACAGAAATATCATCGATAATAAACTCTACATTTGATTGCCCCCTCCATTCATTTAGGGATAATTTTCCAGCAATATTAAATAATTTGTTATCTTTTTTAAGTAAATATGCGCCAATTTCATTATCTACTGAATTAAATGCAATAGTTTTTATTGTTGAACCATCTGCCCCTAATAGAACTGATTTTATGTGTTTTTCTTTAATTATTTTATGATTCACAGTTTTAAGATTTTCTATAACAAACTTTGGCTCTGGATTTCCTGATCCAAATGGCGCTAGAACGTTTACTTTATTATAAAATTCAAGATTAATTGCTGTTGGTGAAATAATGCTATCCAAGAATAATGGTTTTTGTTTTGTTGTATTTTGATTAAGTTTTGTAAATTTTTTGAATATAAATTTTTTAAATTCTTCTATTTGATCTACTTTAATTGTAAATCCACCTGCCATTTTATGTCCTCCACCTTTCATTAAAATATTTTCTTGAGTAGCAGCGATGATTACTGATCCAATGTCAAATCCAACAATTGATCTTGCTGAGGCTTTGCCTATACCGTTTTCTATTGTAATTATAATAACAGGTTTATTAAATTTATCTTTTATTCTCGCAGCTACGATCCCTATAACTCCTTCATGCCAATTATTCCCACTAATAATTATTACTGGTTCGGAAGTATTAATCTTGATTTCTTTCTGTATTTTATCTAATACATCTTTTTCTAAATATTGTCTTTGTTGGTTGAACTGATCTAATTCTTTGGCAATCTTAAAAGCGTCTTTAGGATTAGTATTAAGTAATAAATTAGCTCCATGTGAAGACTTTCCGACTCTACCACCAGCATTAATTCTTGGTCCCAACATATACCCAACATGATAAATATTTGGAGAGTTTTCTATTCCGCAAATATTCAAAAGAGTTTTCAAACCCAAATTTTTTTTTGTTTTAAGAATTTTAAGGCCCTGTGCAACTATTGCTCTATTCAAACCAATTAAAGGAACAACGTCACAAATAGTTCCTAATGTTACTAAATCTAAATATTCAATTAAATTGGGTTCAACAATATTTTTATTTTTAAACCAATTATTTGTTCTTAATTCTTTATTTAGTGCGACTAAAAACATAAAGGTCACTCCTGCTGCGCACAAATATTTTAAATTTGACTTATCATCAAATCTGTTTGGATTTATAATAGAGTGTGCATTAGGAAGATTGATTTTTGATTGATGGTGATCCAAAACAATTACATCAATATTATTATTTTTTGCATATTCAATTGCTTCAAAAGATAATGTTCCACAATCAACTGTAAAAATTAAATTTATTTTTTTATCAATGAAATATTTGAAAGCATCAATAGATGGACCGTAACCCTCTTTTTTTCTATCAGGAATATATGTAATGTAATTTGATCCTAGAGCAGAAAAATAATTTCCGAGCAAAGCTGTTGCTGAAGCTCCGTCAACATCATAATCTCCAAATATACCTATCTTTAAATTTTTATAAATAACTTCGGATACCTTCTTGCATGATTTCTCCATATCATTAAGAATATATGGATTTGGTAAGAAATTTTTTATGGAAGGATTCAAGAAACCTTTAACTTCGTTTTTTTTAATATTTCTTATCGATAATAATTTAGAAGTAATCTCATCAAGTGAAAAATTTTCTTTAAAGTATATAACATCTTCTTGATTATATTGTCTTAAAATCCAGTTTTTGCTACTTACTGAAAGTGAATTCATTTGTTGTAAATATTTGTAACAATCTTATTAATCTTTTTACTTTTGTGTAAAGCAAAAGTCGTTACTTCATATTCATTTCCTAAATCTTTAACACCTTTTATTAAATCCCCAGAAGTAACTCCAGTTGCACAGAAAATAACATCACCTTTAATCATATCGCCAATATTATATTTCCTATTAAAGTCTTTAATTCCAAGTTTTTTCGCTCTTATTTTTTCCTCTTCATTCAAAACTAGGCGACCTTGTATTTGACCTCCATAACAAGAAAGGGCTGCTGCAGCCAATACACCTTCTGGTCCCCCACCAGTGCTATAATAGATATCATTTTTTGCTTGTTCACCTATTACGCTTAATACTCCAGCTATGTCACCATCAGAAATATAATTTATATTAACCCCCAATTCAGAAAGTACTTTTACTATTTCATCATGTCTCGGTCTTTTTAATACACAAGCATTTAATTCAGAAATTTTTTTATTTTTTGCTTCTGCTAAAAGTTTAATATTTTTTTCAACACCATTATCAATATCTAGAAGATTTTCAGGAAGATTAGATCCTACCGCAATTTTTTCCATATATGTATCTGGAGCTGACAAAAGATCACCTTTATTAGCAACCGCAATCACTGAAAAAGCATTTGGTTCATTGTTTGCCGTGAACTTTGTGCCCTCCAAAGGGTCAACTGCGATATCAAATTTAGGACCATTCAAAGTACCTAATCTTTCACCAATATAAAGCATAGGCGCTTCGTCCATTTCACCCTCACCTATAACGATTGTCCCTTCCATATTTATTTTATTTAGCTCTTTTCTCATTGGATCTACGGCTCCTTTGTCAGCTGCAATTTTATCTTTTTTTCCAATAAATTTTGACGCTCCAATAGCAGCTTTTTCAGTTGTCTTGATAAATAAATTTAAAAATTTTGAATCAATTGACATTAAATATCATCAATTCTGATTAATTTTGATTTTTTAAGTACATAAGATCTTTTATTAACAATTTTTAAAATCTTATAAAGAGATTTATTTTTTGATAAATGAGTTATAATGATAATTGAAGACGATCCTTTATTCCTATTTGGGTTTTGTATTAATCTTTTTATTGACACACTGTTCTTTGAAAATATTTGTGTAATGTTAGATAATACACCTGGTTGGTCTTTAACTTCAAATCTAAGATAAGCTGAGAAGGATCTATCAAGAATATCTTTGAAATTAAGTTTTTTCCTTTCTTTATTGGAAATCGAAAAAGGAAACTTAACATTTCCTCTTAATATTGAGGATATATCGGATACTAAAGCTGAAGTAGTTGCAGCAGGCCCAGCCCCTTCTCCTTGTATTATACTTTGTCCTACTGGCGATCCATCAATAATAACAGCATTTAATACACCGTCAATGCTTGCAACATAAGAACTTTTTTTAATTAGCGTTGGGTGAACTCTTTGATAAATATTGTTGTTAATCTTTTCTGCAAAACCAAGTAATTTTATTTTGTAACCAAGAGTATTTGCATTATTAATATCTTCTTTATCAATGTCTTTAATGCCTTCAACGTTAATGTTATCATTTAAGAATGAGTTGAAACATAAGGATGATAATATTTTCAATTTAGCCGATACATCATCACCATTCAAATCTGCACTTGGATTTGACTCAGCATAACCTAATTTTTTTGCATCATTCAAAACATCTTTAAAATTTTTATTTTTTTTATCCATACAAGATAGGATATAATTTGAAGTACCATTAAATATTCCGTAAATTCTATTAATTTTATTTGCAATTAAACTTTCTTTTAAGGATCTTATTATTGGTACACCACCGCAAACAGAAGCTTCAAACTCTAAGTTAACTTTATTTTTTTCCGCTATTTTGGACAATTGATCACCATATTTTGCAATAAGGGCTTTGTTAGCAGTAACTACATGTTTTTTATTTTTTAATGCATTGAAAACTAGTTTTTTTGCTGGACCTTCTGCTCCGCCAATAAGTTCTACTATTAGATCTACATTTTTTTTACTTGTAGCATTTAGATAATTTTGTAGCCAAATTTTTTTGCTTATTTTAAAACTTCTTTTTTTTTTTCTATTTTTTGCTGATACATAAATTACATTAGGAATACAATTATTTTTATTTGCTAAAATTCTTTTATTTTGTTTTAGATATTTAAAAAGATAACTACCAATATTTCCTAGTCCAACTATCGCAATGTTAAGTTTTTTCATAAATTTATTGTCTTTTTGTTATATCGGGAAATTTTTTATTTTTTCCCTCTTTAATTAAATATTTAGATATTTCCTCTATATTACATTTCTTTATTATAGAACAAACATCCTCAACGACAATTTTCTTTCTATTATCAATACTCTTAATATTTTCATAAATTTTTAATTGTTTATTGTTATTTGATTTATTTAACTTTTTTCGTTTATCAATATTTTTCACCTTAGATTTAATTTCTTTAATTTCTTTAGGTGAAAGCAACTTAACTTCCTTTGAGGTATCATCTTTTGTTTTTAAACTTATTTTTTTTTGGTTGTTCACACTATTCAAATTTAATTCAACTAGATCAATGCTACTTTCTTCTGCTTGATCCAAAATTTTTACCTCAAGAGTTAAATTTTTTTCAAAATATTGTTTTGCTTCCTTTTTATTTACACATACATGATCACCACAAATAAATACTGACTTCGGTTTATTTGAACATGAAACGAGAAAAAAACATATTATAAATAAAAAAAAATATTTCATTTTAAGCCTAAATTTTCTGAAAATTTGTAAAGAATATTCATATTTTGGATAGCTTGTCCAGACGCTCCTTTTACTAAATTATCTATGGCAGAAAAAATTACTATTTTATTTTTTTCTCTCGTTTCACAAATTGAAATTTCACAATTATTTGTATTTATTACATTTCCTGATCCAATTTGTGAATTTAGTTTTAAAATTTTAATAAACTTTGAATTTTTATAATACTTAATTAATTCTTTTCTTATCTTAAAAGCAGAATATTTATTTTTAGATTTAAAATATATTGAAGTTAAAATGCCTCTAAAAGTTGGAAGTAAATGCGGATTAAAAGTGTATTTAATTTTTCTTTTTGTGAATTTATAAAACTCTTGGTCTATTTCACATATATGTCTATGTGCTTTAATTCCATATGCATAAGCTGATTGATCAAAATTTTTATGAGTAAATTTTTTTTTATAATTTTTTCCTGCTCCTGAATATCCCGATTTTGAATCTATTGTAATGCTGTCTTCATTTATTAATCTTTTTTTTAGTAACGGGATTAACGGAATCTGTATTGATGTTGGGTAACATCCAGGATTAGCAATAATTCTATAATCATTAATATTTTTTTTTACAAATTCACTTATAGAATACAATGACTTACTTATTAAATTTCTTGCTTTATGTTTTTTTTTATAATTTTTAAAATAAATTTTAGGATTATTAATCCTAAAATCAGCCGATAAATCAATAAATTTTAAATGTTTATATTTTGAAAAGGTGTTATTAACAATCTTTTGAGCTTCTCCGTTAGGTAAAGATAAAAAAATCAAATCTAATTCATTCCAATTAATTTTGTTCGACGAAGTTAGTTTTGGTAGTTTTTTTGTAATTCTAGAGTCGAAATCTGATATTTTCTTACCTAAATTTTTTGTGGCACAAAGATATAATATTTTTACTTTAGGATGTTTTGATAAACTATAGACAAGATCTAAGCCTGTGTATCCTGTTGCTCCTATTATTGCTATTTTTAATTTATTTTTTAATGACATAACGAACTATATCACTCTCCTAATTGAAATTAAATTTAAATGATTATCGTTTAGAAAATTGGAAGCTTCTTCTAGCTTTTCTATGTCCGTATTTCTTTCTTTCAACGACTCTTGAATCTCTGGTGGTAAGTTTATCTTTTTTAAGATTTTTCTTCAATTTGTCATCGTGTGAAATTAAAGCTTTTGATATACCTAATATAATTGCTCCTGCTTGACCTGATAGGCCGCCACCTTTAACAGAGCATTTTACATCATAATTGGATGCAACTTGTGATATTTCCAATGGTCTTGTTACTATAATTTGATGTACAGGACGTTTAAAGTATTCATTCATTTTTAAACCATTTACATGAATATTCCCTGTGCCTTTTTTAACCCAAACCTTTGCAATAGATTTTTTTCTTCTACCTGTTGCGTATTTACTATCCTTAAAATCTAATTTTATTTTTTCTTTTTTAATCTCAGTAGAGGTATTTTCCATTATCTAACTATGTTTTTTTTATTTAATTTATCAAATTGAATTATTTTTGGTTTTTGTACATCGTGAGGATGATGTTCACCATTGTATATTTTTAATTTTGTTAATTGTTTTTTAGCTAAAGGACCCCCTGGTAGCATTCTTTTTACCGCTAATTTTAATATTTCTTCAGTTTTATTTTTTTCTTTTAAAGAAAGAGGTGAAAATTCCTTAATACCTCCTGGATGACCAGTGTGTTTAAAATATTTTTTTTCTTTAAATTTTTTTCCAGAAAATTTAATTTTATCTATATTTGTTACTACAACAAAATCACCATTATCAATGTGCGGGTTGTAGGTTGATTTATTTTTTCCTCTTAAAACTTTAGATATATAAGAAGCCAATCTACCAACTGATGCATTTTCAGCGTTGATAATATACCATTCATTTTTTATATCTTTTTTTTTTAAAAAAGGCGTCATAATGATGGCGATAAATACAAAGATTATTTAATAAAGTCAATTTATTTAATACGTAAATAATACAAATTTAGAGCACATAAGATAAGTAGAACACTTGAAATTTGATGCGCAGAGGCAATTACTGTGTTTAGATCTGTAATAAGAGTAAGTACACCTAGAAGTACTTGAACCAGAAGTATTACTAATAAAAAAGAAATTGCTTTATATAAAAACTTATCCTTCTTTAAAAAAATAGATATACCAATTGATAGAATGTAAAGTGAAATTATATACGCTATATTTCTATGATAAAACTGCACCAAGGAATGGTTTTCAAAATTAATAAGTTCTAAAAAGAATTTTATGTTTATATCGTCAGGAAAATAATTATTTCCCATTAGTGGCCAAGTTTGGTAAATTTTGCCAGCGTCTAATCCGGAAACAAATGCACCAAATATAATTTGAAGAAAAATTAACAATATAATTAAAAAATATGAAAATTCTTTTTTAATTGAATAAAAAAATTTTTTTGATGTATTGCTAGAAATATTTAAGATTTGCCAAAAAATTATTGATATTATTGTTACAGCTATTAATAAATGAAGAGACAATCTATAATGACTTACAGATGTTTTATCAATCAATCCACTTTTAACCATGTACCAACCAATAATACCTTGAAGAATTATCAATAATAAAACTAAATAAAATGGTATCAATTTTTTAAAATTAATTTTTTTAATAAAATGAAAATATAAAAGTGGAAAAAGAAAAAAAATCCCGATTATTCTAGCTAAAATTCTATGAAAGTACTCCCAATAAAAAATTACTTTAAATTCATCTAGTGTCATCGATGGATATAACAATTTAAATTGGGGAATTTCCTTATATAAACTAAAATAACTATCCCATTTGTTTTGACTTAAGGGGGGAAGAATACCAGTGAATAATTCCCATTGAGTAATTGATAAACCAGAATTAGTTAATCTTGTTAGTCCTCCTATAATTATTATAGAAAAAACTAGCAACAAACTAATTATTAACCAATTGACAATTAAATTATTGATATTTTTATTATGTGATAACATTTCAATTAATATATATATATATTAAAAAATGACTTGATAAAAAAATGTCGCTATGGTGAACAAAAATATACTTATAATAAGAAAAAAATTAGATAAATTAGACGATAAATTTCTTTATTTAATAAAAAAAAGAACTCAGTACGTTGACGAGGTTTTAAAAAATAAAAAATTTAAAAAAGATATAATTGATAAAAAAAGAATAAAGGCGATATTAAAAAATATATCTAAAAAATCAAAGAAGAGAAATATTGATAACATAATAACACAAAGAATATGGAAATGTATGATAAATTCTTACATAGATTATGAATATCGCAAATTTAAGAAAAAATAATTATTTACTGTGTGGGGGTAATTTTTTTTCAACAAAGAATTCGTGTTTTCTAGTATTTGGATTATATTTTTTTAATTTTAATTTATTTTTTGCTTTCTCACCTTTAGTGGGTTTCTTTGCGTAGTAAATAAATTTACTATCTTGATTACTTTCAGGAACCATTCTTACTTTAATATGAGTTTTTTTTGCCATATCTTTTTAAGTTTTTTATTCTATTTAATAAAAGTTTACTTTTTAATTTAATATTTCTTTTAAAATAATCATTCTTTAAACCATCTGATTTATAATCGTCAAGTTTATTTATTTTTGATTTTAAAACGATTTTAACTCCTTTTATTGTCATTTTTTTATCTTTTAATAAGAAATTAATAAATTTAATTAATTCTACTTGTTCTTTTGAATAATATCTTCTTTGATTAATTATTTTAGGTTTTATTTGTTTAAACTCTTTTTCCCAGTATCTTAATGTATGATTTAAAGGTTTATTGGAAGAGTCAATTAGGTTTATTGCTTTAGATAATTCAGTAATATTTAATAATTTTTTCATTTTTTATTAATTTTCTTTATTAAATTTTTTGATGCAATAAATTGTATAGAATTTCTCTGTCTAATCACATAAGGTTCATTTGTTTTAGGATTTCGTCCTATTCTCTCCTTTTTATTAATTATTTTTAAGGTTCCAAAATTTTTTAATATTAGATTATTTTTTTGTAGTAATACTTTTAAAAAATTAATTAAATTATTTATTATAATTTTTGAAAATGATAATGAATAACCTGTTTTCTGACTTAATTTTTTTGCTATATCTTCTTTTTTAAAGTTTTTTTCAATCACTTTTTTAAATGATTTAGATTATTTTTAATTTGTTTTATCAAATCACCTTTAACAATTTTATAACATAAATCTATTGAGTGATAAAAACCTAAAGCATCAATTCCGCCATGACTTTTTACTACCGGACCGTTTAAACCTAAAAATATAGCTCCGTTATATTTTCTAGGATCTAATTTTTCTTTAAAAGTTTTTAAAGAAAAGTAGGAAAAAATAAGTGAAAATTTTGTAAATAGATTTTGTGTTAAAGACTTTTTTAAATTATCAGTAATAAATTTTGCTGTGCCCTCAGCAGTTTTTAATGCAATATTTCCTGTAAACCCGTCTGTTACAATTACATTAGAGTCTCCATCCATCATTTTATTTCCTTCTATATAACCTTTAAAAATAAAATTATTATCATTACTTAATTCATTTAATTTTTTGTATGCTTTTTTCAAAGTTTCGGTTCCTTTAATTTCTTCGGATCCAATATTTAAAAGAGATACTAGAGGTTTTTCATTTACAAAAATTGATTTAAATAAAGCTGAACCCATTTCTGCAAAATCTACAAGATTATCCTCGTTACATTCAATGTTTGCGCCAAGATCTAAAACAACATTCATACCTTTTTGATTAGGCCATAAACCTGCTAAAGCTGGTTTACTTACATCATTCATCATTTTTAATATCATTTTAGAAATAACTAAAAGCACACCTGTGTTTCCTGCTGATAAGCTTATATCAGCTTCACCTTCTAATTGAGAATTAATACATTTCCACATACTTGTATTTTTTGAATTTTTGATAGCTGTCAGTGGAGTTTCATTGTCATTTACTTGAGCATCTGTATGTATAATCTTAATTTGATCTGAGGAAATTTTTAAATTTGATAATTCATTTTGAATTTTATCTTTTTCACCATATAAATTTAAAAAAAAATCTTTTTTATTTTTGTTTTCTTTTAAAAAAATTCCTACTCCATTTAAAGTTTTATTTGGTGAATTGTCTCCACCCATTGCATCGATCGCAATAGTGATTTTTTTATTCATTATGATATTAAATGTCTAAAATTTTTTTTCCGTTATAATAACCGGATTTCAAATCGACGTGGTGAGATAATTTATACTCGCCTGTTTTTTTATCTTCTACAACATTCGTTGCTGATAAAGCGTGATGAGATCTTCTCATCTTTTTTTTTGATACAGATGTTTTTCTTTTTGGAACTGCCATATTAGTACTTAAAGTTTATTGTTTCTCTTACCATATTTTCAAGAGGTAATTCAAAACAAAAGTTATAAAAAGCAATAAAATATCTTTCAAAATAGGCTAAACTATCGTCTTTTTGACTATTTAGCTCTTTAAAATACTTAAAAATAAGTTCTTGGCTGATCAAAAAATTACTAGAACTTTTAGACTCAATTTTAAGCAGAATATCATAAAGAACTTTATTTAGATCTTTCATTTTTTTATTTACTGTGACATCACCAAATCCTAATTCACGTAAGTCATTTTCTATATTGTTAAATAATAGATCGTATGATTTTTGATCAAATTTACTGCCTTTTTTTTTGTAAATTATCATCATTATAGAAAAGTGAAAAAACATAAGATAAATACGCGTTTCAAAACTATCTGAAAGTTTTAATTTTTTGTAAAAGGAAATATTTCTAGATAAGTGAAGCAATGTATTATACAAATCATAGTTATGAGACTCAGACATATTTTTATTTTGATAGTACTTGTTTTTTTTAGTTTAAATGCCTGCAAATTACAAGAGCCATATAAAAATCATGGAATAATTTTTTTAGAAAATAGAGCCAACAAATTAATCGTAAAAAGTTCAAACAAAAATGATGTTATTAAAATAATTGGAAATCCACACTCAAAATCAATTAACAATGAAAATGAGTGGATTTATATTGAAAGAGTACTTACAAAAGGAGAGTATCATAAACTTGGTCAAAATATTTTAAAAACAAACAATGTCTTAGTTCTAAAATTTGATAAATTTGGAATACTTCAAGAAAAAAAACTTTATAATAAAAACGATAAAAAGAAACTTGAATTTTCCAAAAGAGAGACAGAAAATGAGCTTACCCAGAAAAGTTTCGTTGAAAAGTTTTTGTCTAGTGTAAAATCTAAAATGTATAGCAATCGTTAGTTTAATGAGCTATTACAGCTAGTAATAATAAGGCTACAATATTAGTAATTTTAATCATTGGGTTTACAGCTGGTCCCGCAGTGTCCTTATATGGATCGCCAACTGTATCTCCAGTAACTGCAGACTTATGAGCTTCTGAGCCTTTACCGCCAAAATTTCCATCTTCAATATATTTTTTAGCGTTATCCCATGCTCCTCCTCCAGCTGTCATAGAAACCGCTACAAACAAACCTGTAATTATAACTCCTAGTAACATTGCGCCTAAAGATGCTAAAGCGGCCTCCATGCCTCCTATTTGTAATATTACAAAATATAAAACTATTGGCGATAAAACAGGTAGCAAAGATGGAATAATCATTTCTTTAATCGCTGCTTTAGTTAAAAGATCAACTAATTTACCATAATCAGGTTTTCTTTTACCTTTCATGATACCTGGAATTTTTTTAAATTGTCTTCTTACTTCGATCACAACTGCTCCACCTGCTCTTCCGACAGCCTGCATACCCATTGAACCAAATAGATATGGCAACATTCCTCCAATCAATAAACCTGCTACAACAAATGGGTTGGACAAATCGAAAGTAACGTTTACTCCCTCCAACGCAGAATTTTTTACTTTTGAAAAATAATTTATATCTTCAGTGTAAGCAGCGAAAAGTACGAGAGCTCCTAATCCTGCTGAACCAATAGCATATCCTTTTGTAACTGCTTTTGTAGTATTACCTACTGCATCCAAAGCATCAGTAGTTTTTCTAACATTTTTTGGCAACTTAGCCATTTCTGCTATTCCACCAGCATTATCAGTAACTGGACCATAAGCATCCAAAGCAACAACCATTCCTGTTAACGCCAACATTGCTGTAACTGCTATGGCAATACCGTACAATCCAGCTAAACTATTTGTATATAATATACCTGCAACGATTATAAGTGCTGGAATTGCTGTTGCCTCCATTGAAATAGCTAAACCTTGAATTACATTCGTTCCGTGTCCAGTAGTTGAAGATTTAGCAACTGATATTACTGGCCTATAATTTGTTCCAGTATAATATTCTGTAACCCAAATTAATAAACCTGTTATTGCAAAGCCTACTACTCCACAAATATATAAATCTAAACCTGAAAAAATTGCACCCGCGTTATTATTATAAGTGCTTTTTAAACCTACAACTGAATCGGTTACTGGAAACATTATTAATAGTGATGTTACAGCAGTAACAATAAACCCTTTATAAAGAGCTCCCATAATATTTTTACTCTTTCCTAATTTTACGAACCATGTACCAATTATAGATGTAATTATGCATGCTCCTCCTATAGCCAATGGGTAAATCATTAGATTATAATCCTGTGGTGAAAAAATTGATGCTAATACCATTGTAGCTACTATAGTGACAGCATAAGTTTCGAATAAGTCAGCAGCCATACCTGCACAATCGCCTACATTGTCTCCAACGTTATCAGCTATAACAGCAGGATTTCTAGGATCGTCTTCAGGTATTCCAGCTTCTACTTTTCCAACTAAATCTGCACCTACATCAGCTCCTTTTGTAAATATTCCACCTCCTAATCTTGCAAATATTGAAATTAAGGATGCTCCAAAACCAAGTGCGACTAAGGCATTAATGATTTCTCTATTATCTACTTTTAAATTAATTAGGACTATATAATAAATTGTTATTGCCAACAGAGCTAAACCAGCAACTAATAAACCAGTAATTGCTCCAGATTTAAAAGCGATAGTTAATCCAGATTGTAAACTTTTTCTCGAAGCCTCGGCTGTTCTAACATTAGCCTTTACAGAAATTAACATTCCAACGTAACCGGCTACTCCTGAAAGAAAAGCGCCTATAAAATAGCCTAGCCCTACTAAATAATTAAAAAAATAACTTACAATTGCTAAAACAATAATTCCAACCACTGCTATTGTTTTGTATTGTCTATTTAAATATGCCTTAGCTCCAATTTGTATTGCATCGGCTATTTCTTGCATTCTGGAATTTCCTGGACTTGACGAAATTATTTGACCAGATAAAAGATAGCTATAAGCTACAGCTAATATACCAGTGAAAGAAATTAAGTACAAAAGTTCTAAGTAATCAGTCATTGCTTTAAACGGATAAATGCCAAAAAAGAATTAAAAACGCAAGCTAAACTTAAAGTATTTTAACAATTTTATTCATCTTTTCTTATTTCTCTCGCTAATTTATCTAAAATAGCGTTCAAATAACCAATTTGAACTTTTTCCAAAAAGTACTCTGAAGCTAAGAGGTACTCACTTATTACAACCTTTTTTGGATTGTTATGCTTAAATAATAACTCAAATACAGCTGCAAAAAGAATTATTTTAAGTAATTTATCTGTTTTTTTTAAATCTATATCATCTTTTAGAAATTTATTAATAGTTTCCTCAATTAAATCGATTCTTTCAAGAGTGCCGGTAACTACATCTTTAATAAATTTTTTATATTGGCTTTTTGGGTACTCAATTTCTGTATTTGGATTCATCAATGAGTTGTAAATTTTTTGTATAACCTTGATTCTTGGAGATGAATTTTTAAATTTTTTTCGGTCCATTGTCTAATATGGACAAAACAGCCTTTGCAGCTTCATATCCTTTGTTAGGTTTAATTGATTTTATTTTTCCACTTCTTTCAAAGGCTTGTTTTTTGCTGATAGCTGTAATTATTCCATTACCAATTGGTTTACCATAAGTGATAGATAAAGTTGAAATTGCATCAAAAGAAGATTTACATATTAAATCAAAATGGGGTGTTTTTCCTTTAATAACGCAGCCTAACGCAATAAAACCATCATATTTATTTATATTTCTCTTAATAGAAACCGGTATTTCAAAAATACCAGGAACAGCTATAAGGTTTAGTTTAACATTTTTTTTTTTACAAAAAGCACTAGCACTTTTAACAAGTCTTTTTGTAATATCATCATAATAATTAGCATTAACTATTAATATTTTTTTCATTTAATAATAACTTGTTTTTTAATTTTTAGACCAAATCCCTCTAAACCAATAATTTTTTTTTTTGTTCTGGAAAGTAATATCATATTTTTAACATTAAAATCTTTTATTATTTGAGCGCCAATTCCATAGTATCTAAGTGTAATGTTTGGGTTATTCTTATCTTTGTTCATTTCATTATTAATTACAACTAACATAAAATTCTTATATTTAGATAGAAGTTTAATACTTTTTTGAATTTCTTTATTTTTTAAAAAACTTTTTATACTTATTTTTTGTGATAGAACTCTTATAGGTATTGATTTTCCTCCTTTAATAGTCCCTCTAGATATTACGACACTTTTAAAATTATTTAATTTATTTTTATAAATACTAAGATGAGTTTTAGATATATTTTTTAAAGAAATATTTTTTGAAAATGATTTATAAATCAATTTTTCATTTTTAAATCTATAAGCTATTAAATCTGCAATTGAAGCAATTTTGATTTTATGTTTTTTTGAAAATTTTTTTAAATCATCTAATCTTGCCATTCTCCCATCCTCATTCATAACTTCACAAATAACAGAGCTAGGATTTAATTTTGACATTTTAGATATATCTATTGAAGCCTCTGTGTGACCAGCTCTTTCTAAAACTCCACCATTTCTTGCAACTAAAGGAAAAACATGTCCCGGTGAAACAATATCTTTTTTTGTTGAACTCGGATTTATGGCAACTTTAATTGTTTTTGCTCTATCGAATGCAGATATACCAGTAGAAATTCCTTTTTTAGCCTCTATTGAAATTGTGAATGCAGTCTGCATTCTAGATTTGTTAATTTGAGACATTAAGGGAAGTTTCAATTTGTCTATTTGTTTTTTTGTTAATGCTAAGCAAATTAGACCTCTACCATGTTTTGCCATAAAATTTATAATTTTTGAATTACATTTCGAACCAGGAATAACTAAATCACCTTCATTTTCTCGATTTTTGTCATCAACCAAAATAAACATTTTGCCCTTTTTTGCATCTTTTAAAATTGTTGGTATAGATGAGAATTTATTTTTTGACATATTAAATTGTATATTTATATATATATTTTCCAAAAATATCTAACTCGACATTAACAAAATCATTTTTTTTAAGATTTTTAAGATTCGTTAACTTTAAAGTATGTGGAATTATATTTAACTCAAAGTTTTTTTTAATAACTTTTGATATAGTAAGAGATACACCATTAATTGAAATTGATGCTTTTTCTTGAAGAAACTTTAATAAATTTTTATCTCTTATTTCTAATCTAATTACCCAAGATTTATCAATAAAATTGATTTTATTTATCTTTGCTATTGAATCAACATGGCCTTGTATAAAATGACCCGAAATTTCTTGACCATAATTAAGAGATTTCTCTAGATTTACCACATCACCAATTTTTATCTTTTTAAAATTTGATCTTTTAATAGTTTCATTAGAAATATAAAAATAGATACATTTATTATTAATTTTTGTAAGAGTTAAGCAAACTCCGTTGCAAGAAATTGAAGAACCAATATCTTTTT
>CACISL010000010.1 GCA_902589305.1 uncultured Pelagibacteraceae bacterium | reverse complement strand
TGATACCCCCAGCACGAGCTTCATCAACTGTTAATAGTCTTGTTCCAACAGATGTAGCTGATTTAATAGAGTTACCTCCGAATAGACATGCCATTACTACGTCACCACTTACTAATGCAGCTGCACCTTCTTCAGGGTCCATAGCGATAATGTTCATTTTTTTTCTATCAGCACCAACTATTTTCATACTTTCAGTAAAAACATATTCAGCCATTGTTCCTAGTGGAACAGCAACTTTTTTACCTTCAAGTTCAGAAGCATTGGCTTTAGTTATACCAGACTTATTAGAAGTAACACACGTTGTTCCTCCCATTCCGTATTCCATTGCAACGTCAACTAAACTTATTGGCGCTTTAGCCTTAACAGCATTTATGTAAGGCATTAAACCTTGTGAGTAAGAGATATCAATATCTCCCGCTAACATAGCATCAGTCATTGCTACACCATTAGTAAAGTTAGTCCACTTCACTGGCACACCAAGTGCTTTTGCATATGCTTTTTTGTTCATGTCCTCAAGATTTGGAGATGGCCACTCCAAAAAGTACGCAACTCTTACTTCTTTCGCAGCTGAATTAGCTACTGTAGTAGTTAGAGTAAACGCAAATAAAATCCCAAGAACTGTGCTTATTATTTTTTTCATAGTTCTCCCATATGGTTTGTTAATTAAAACAGATCTAAAATGAATTTTAGGCTTATGTAAATAGCAAGAAAATTGAAATTGGGTCTAATTTAATGTACAACTTCGAATTGTAAACATTATTTCTTGATTTAATTTAACAAATGTCTACTAATTTAAACATGAGCTCATCGAATAGAACAAATATCCCGAATTCATTAAACGAGCATTGGATGCCGTTTACAGATAATAAATCATTTAAAAAAAATCCAAGATTAATTACAGACGCTAAAGGAGTTTATTTAACCAATCATCAAGGTAAAAAAATGATTGATGCAAGTTCAGGTTTGTTCTGCAATCCTCTTGGTCATGGAAGAAAAGAAATTACAGAAGCAGTATCTAAACAGCTAGATAAATTAGATTATTGCCAACCTTTTAACCAAGGCTATGGTGGATCTTTTGAGTTAGCCACTAGAATTGCAAAAAAAACACCTGAAGGAATTAATAGAATATTTTATACAATTTGTGGGTCTACTGCCGTAGAGACAGCTATAAAAATTTCAATCGCTTATCACAGAGCAAGAGGAGACTCCAAGAGATTTAGATTTGTAGGCCGCGAAAGAGGTTACCATGGAATGAATATTGGGGCTACAACGGTAGGTGGAATGATAAATAATGTTAAAACATTTGCAAGTGTATTAATGCCAGGTGTTCAACATATGAGACATACTCATTTACCTGAACACAAATTTGTAAAAGGACAACCTGATACTGGTGTTGAGATGGCAGAGGATTTAGAGAGAATTGCTATGAACTTTGGCGGTGAAAATATTGCTGCTTGTATTGTAGAACCAATAGCAGGATCAACGGGAACATTAGTGCCACCTAAAGGTTATTTAAAACGTATAAGAGAAATTTGTGATAAACATAAAATTCTATTAATTTTTGATGAAGTAATTACAGGATGGGGCAGGACTGGTTCTGCATTTGCTTCACAAGAATTTGAAGTAACTCCAGATATAATCACTATGGCAAAAGCTACAACTAATGGAGTAGTTCCAATGGGTGTTGTAGCTGTCAAAGAGGAAATATATGACACTGTATTAGATGGATCTTCGGCACCAGAGGGAACACCTGAATTATTTCATGGATATACTTACTCAGGTATCCCAGTCGCTGTCGCTGCAGGTCTTGCAGTCCAAGATATTTTTGATAAAGAAGATATTTTCAAAAGAGCTAAAGAAATGTCACCATATTTTCAAGACGGTTTACATTCTTTAAAAGATTTAAAGGAAGTTGTAAGTATTAGAGGATACGGAATGATGGGTGGAATTGAAATGAGAATGAAAGATAAACCTGGAAAAGCTGGCTTTCAGACCTTCAAACATTGCTATGATGCCGGTGTAAATTTTAAAAACACTGGAGATTCGCTCATAATTGCACCCCAATTCATATGTGAAAAAAAACATATTGATGAAATTATTGAAAAATTAAGAACTGGTATCACAAATTATTCTAAGTCCTAGATATGATTATTGGAGTTCCTAAGGAGATTAAACTTCAAGAGCACAGAATCGGATTAACACCTGACAGTGTAAAAGTTTTACATAAAAAAGGTCATAAAGTTTTAGTTGAGATTAACGGTGGTCTAGAAGCTGGATTTACCAATCAAGATTACGAAAAGTCTGGAGCAATAATTTATGATAGTGCGAAAAAAATTTTTGAAGATGCAGAAATAATTGTAAAGGTAAAAGAACCTCAAATGAGTGAAGTAAAGATGATTAGAGAAGGTCAAATTATTTATACATATCTTCATTTAGCTGCAACGAGGGAACTTACGGAAGGTTTGATCAAATCCAAATCTATTTGCATAGCTTATGAAACAGTTACAGATGATAAGGGGAGACTTCCATTGTTAGCTCCAATGAGCGCTGTTGCTGGGCGTATGTCAATTCAGGCAGGAGCTCATTCTCTAGAAAAAAATCAAAAAGGAAGAGGACTGCTTTTAGGCGGAGCACCTGGAGTAGAACCTGCAAATGTTGTTATCCTGGGTGGAGGAGTAGTTGGAGAGAACGCTGCAATCATAGCTACGGGCATGAGAGGAAAAGTTTATGTAGTCGATAAGTCAAAACAACGATTAAAAGAATTACATGAAATGTTTGGTGATAAAATAATTCCTACTGAAAGTGATAAAATAGATTTAAAAAAACTTATTTCTGAATGTGATCTGCTAATCGGTGGTGTTTTAATACCTGGGGCTGAAGCTCCAAAATTAGTTACTAAAGAAATGATTAAATCAATGAAAAGAGGTTCAGTTATTGTAGATGTTGCAATAGACCAAGGAGGTTGTGTAGAGACCAGCAAACCAACCACGCATGCTAATCCAACATTTGTAGTTGATGACGTTGTTCACTATTGTGTTGCTAATATGCCAGGTGGAGTTCCGAGGACTTCTACGATGGCATTAAATAAAGCAACATTACCACTACTAATTAAGATAGCTGATCAGGGTTACAAAAAGACTCTTATAGAAAATAAAAATTTCTTAGCTGGGTTAAATGTTTACAAGGGTTACATAACATATAAAGGCGTTTCAGATGCCTTTAATCTAAAATACACACCAGCTGCTGACCTTTTGGATAAAAATTAAATCATTTTGGGTCGAATCGCTTTCGTAAGACCATTTTGATCAAAGAGTACATTTCAAGTACTAAGTTTTTTTGTTTAAATTATTCAATGAGTTCGCAATATAAATTTGAAAATCATTCAGAAGAAATAAGGGATCAAAGTAAAGTAAAATTGACTGATCTTTTATCTAGAATAAATGAAGAAAAGAAGATCGAAAGAAATAGGAACCTAGCTTTAAGTGTTGCCGCTGTTTCAGCAGTTACAGTTTTTGGTATAATCCTAACTTTGTAAAAAAAAAGAAATTTTTTTCCTAAAAAACTTAGATTTCATACACATTTTAAATTAATATTTAATTATCTTTAAATATAAGATTTCGGTTATATTCAATATCTAATGGTAATTGCATTTTATTCTAATGAGATGAACTTAAGAGGAATAGCTTTATCTACCTTTTTATATGCAGTAGAAAACGAAAAGATTTTAAAAAATAAATCAATCATTTTTTATAATAATAAAAATGTTTCAAACAATAAGAAAATAATATTTAAGTTTAAAAAAAGATTCAAAACTATTGGAATTTCTAATTTTAAAAATATTGATGAATTTAAAACAAAATTTAAGATAGATTATATTTACACACAAAAAGGTGGAGAAAAAGATAATTGGATTTCAAATAAAATTAAAACTATCGTACATGCAGTTTACCCTCAAAGATTAAATCAAGTTCATGGACACAAATATGCATACATTTCAGAATGGGCCAGTAAAGAATTCTCTAATAATAAAATCCCTTATATCCCTTTAATAGTTACTACAGATTTAACAACTCAAGATCTGAAAAGGCAATTAAATATAAAAAAAAATAGTATTGTTTTTGGATGCTACGGGGGATCTAGTAGTTTTGATTTAAAATTTGTACAAGATGCAATTTTAAATTTAGCTAAATCTAGGAAAGATATTTTCTTTTTATTTTTAAATATTGAAAAGTTTTGCAATCATCCAAGAATCAAATTTATAAAAGGTACTTCAAATGAAATTTATAAAAAAAAATTTATAAATAGTTGTGATGCCATGATCTACGGGAGAAGTCTTGGAGAGTCCTTTGGTTTAGCTTGCGGTGAATTTGCTTTAAATAACAAAACAATTTTCTCATATAAATTTAATAGACATAGATCACATGTTTATAATATTTCAAATTCACAATTAATTGAATACAGTTCTTATAAAGATATCATAAATTTGTTATCTAACTTTAAAAAAAAAAAAGAAAAAATTCATAGTAATAAATATAAGATGTGTTCAAAACACAAAGTAATGAAAAATTTTCAAAAAGTATTTTTAAATAAAAATGAAAAGATTAGATTTAATTTATATGACTATATCTCTAATTTTTTATCACATTTAAAAATAGGCTATTTCTATTTAAGGCATAAATTCTACATCATTTATTACAAATACATTGAAAGAAATTTTATTAATTGAATTTTATAGTTAAAAAATGTTATAGAAATCGATAATTTGGCGAGGTAGCTCAGTTGGTTAGAGCACAGGACTCATAAGCCTGGGGTCGGCGGTTCGAATCCGCCCCTCGCTACCATTAGTTTTTATTAATGTTTAGCTTGTGTATAAATTTTCTCCACTTAAAGTAAAGTTTCCACCCAAAATTGGATTGATCTTGTGGAAACGTAGCATGATTTAAAATTTTATCTGATTTATTTGTTCTTCCATTGGTAAAATTTTTTTTATTATCTAAAATACGCTTCTTATATTTTTCTACATATTGCCCATCTTTAATAGTTATAGAAACATAATCATTCCAAATATCTCTACCATATTCAATATTAGTGTAGTGCTCTAAAACTTTAGGATTGTAATTATTTCTTTTACCCCATTTTTCTAAACTAATACCGCTATCTGGATAAAATCTCCAGTTATCAGTATCATGCCTATGATATTTAGAATTAGAGGGCACATTTAAAAAAAATAAACCATCTGGTTTTAAAATTCTTAAAATTTCTAAATAAGATAACCAAAAAAATTCTGTGTGTTCGAAAGTAGAAATTGAAATAACCACATCAAATTTATTGTTCTCGAAAGGATATTTATAAGGGTCTTGAATTACTATATCAACATTTTCACCTTTAACTATATCAACTCCAGTATAATCAAATTCTCTTAAAATTTTCCTTATATTTGAATTAACAGATAACGAGCCTACTTCTAAAATTTTAATTTTTTTGTCTTTTTTTAAATATGTATTTTTAAACTGTTTGATACTTTCTATTGCAGAATCATGCATAAATTTTATATTTTAATCTTAAACTATAATTATATAAATATAAGTCTTTGAATTCAATCAAATTAAAAGAATATTCTTTTTTTATAAAAATAAATCTTTAATATAAGTCTTCTATGAAGATGTATTGCATTACTTTGGACAGTAGACATTATGAAAAAATTAAAAATTTTGGATATATTCCTGTTGGGCTTGGAGATAAAATTAATTCTGATAAATTTTTAACAGATAAAAAAGGTGAAAATATTTCAGAAAAAAATCCATTTTATGGAGAATATACTTTTCATTATTGGTTATGGAAAAATGAAATTAAAAATTTAGGAAATGAATGGATTGGTTTTTGCACACACAGAAGATTTTGGTCTCTTCAAAGTAGTAAAAATGATTATAAAACTTTAGAAAATTTAAAAGAAAATATAATTCACAAAATTCCTGAATATTACAATAATTACGAGAGCATTATAGGTGTTCCTATTTATATTAACCAATTTAGATTTTCAAAATTTATAAAAAAGAATTTTAAAAAAATGGTACAAAATCCGTCTTTACTTTTTAATAAAGAAAAAAGAAATATAAAATTTCATTTCGATTTAATGCATGGTGAGGGAAACTTGGAAAAAGCCATATCTTTAATTGACGATAAGGAAGATAGAGAAGATTTTGAGAGATTTGTTAATTCAGAAACAGCTTTTAATCCGTACAACATGTTTATTTGTAAATCGAAGGAAATCTTAAAAAATTATTATAATTCTATTTTTCCTTGGTTAAAAAAATGTGAAATAATGTTTGGGTTTGAACTAGAAGGATATGGTTTAAAAAGAATTTATGGTTTTTTGGCTGAAAGGTATATGTCTTTTTGGTTTAGGAAGTACACCAAATTTAAAACTATGCCAATAATCTTTAAAGATATTACTGATCTAAATTAAAGATATTAAGATTTTTTTTTTAGAATTTTTTTTAATTTACTTATATTCATAGATATCTTAGGAGGGAAATATTTTCTTCCACTAGCCTTCTTAATTTTCGGATTATATTTCTTTGCAAATTTATAAATAGTTTGAATTTCACCCCCCACATTTAATACACCTTTTTTATTGAGAATTTTAGGAAAAACTCTCACAATCTCATCGTGAAAAATAAAATTCGAGTCTATGTCATGAAAAGCTGTTTTATGATTAAAAGGCTTTTCACACATTATCAATCTCAAAATTAGAGAATTTTTATATAGCTTAACACTACATTCACCGCCGAGTTTGGACCAAGCATAATTGTTAAAAGGTTTTATTGGTTCATCCTCTCTATAATTACCTTTTTTGCCTGGATAAACATACCCAGTTGAAAAATAAATTAATTTTACATTAAATTTTGCACAAGCAATAACGACATTACTCGTCCCAATTATATTTAGATTTATACTTTTTGAAATATCTTTATCGTGTATAGACATAGGCCTTGATAAACCTGCACAGTGAATAAAATAATTTGGTTTTTTTTGCTTTATGTAATTAGTTATAGACTTTAAATTTAAAATATTTAATTGATTTTTGCTTGGATAATATACTTTAAATTTATTTTCTTTCTTTTTAAATTCTGATGCAAATCTTCCAGTACCACCAGTAAAAACAATTTTTTTCATAATTTTATTTTTTAAATCAAAATATAAAAAAGGGTATACTAAAACTTACCATTTTTAAAATTTAAATATTCTCGTAATGATTTATTAAGCTTATCTTTTTTTGATAAAACAGGTTTAGTACATGGCCATTTAATTTTCAAATCTTTGTCGTTCCACATAATTCCTTTTTCAGAATTTTTGTCTCTATAGTTTGTGCAACCGTATAAAATTATATTTTCTTTTTCAAAAGTATAAAAACCATGGGCAAAACCTGGCGGCAAATAAATGCTTACATTATTTTTTTCACTTAGTTCACAACTAAAGTATTTGAGATAAGTTTTTGAATTTTTTCTTAGATCAACTCCTACATCAAAAATTCTTCCCTTCAAAACTGATAAAAATTTTCCTTGTGCTTTTTTTTCTTGAAAATGAAGACCTCTCAAAATATTTTTTTTCGATTTTGAAATTACAGTAAAAACAATTTTACCAGGAATTAAATTTTGATGAATAAGCTCTCTAAAAAATCCTCTTCTATCATAATGAGTTTTTCCTTTAATTAATATCAATCCTTTAAATTTTGTATGAGTTTTTTTCATAATATTCTTTTTAAAAATTTATCAAAAACAAAAAAAATATATTTTAAATCTTTGTTAGTCAGTCCTTGATGGCATCCAATTAATATACCATTACGCATGACGTTATTTGCTTCTTTTTCGGAATTTAAAATTTTTCTAAAATTTTTATTTTTTAAAATCGGTTGTTTTAAAATATTCCCAGTAAAAATTGTTCTTGTTTGTATATTATTTTTTTCTAAGAAAATCTGCAATTTTTTTCTTTCGAAATATTTATTTTTTCTTATTACCAAAGGAAATGCCAACCAAGGTGTAACCACTCCTTTATTTTGTTCAGGCAGATTAAATAAATATGGATATTTTTTAAAATAATTTTTTAATCTATCAAAGTTCTTTTTCCGAATTTTAATGTTATTTCTTAACTTTTTTAATTGCTCTAAAGCAAAAGCAGCTGAAATTTCAGATGGTAAAAAATTATAACCAGCTTCTGCAAATATATATTTAGCATCATAATCTATACCAGCAACTTTGATGTTAAATCTTTTTTTAATATTTTCTGATTCATTAAATGTTGCTGAAGATCTACCCCATCCTCTTAATAGTTTAGCTTTTTGATAAAGTTTATAATCGTTAAAACAAACTATCCCGCCAGTTCCTGCTCCATTTATTATATGAGATGCATAAAAACTATTAGTTACAATATCACTGTATCTACCTGTATTTTTACCATTAATTTTATATCCAATAGTATCAGCAGAGTCTTCAATCACTTTTAAATTATATTTTTTTGCAATTTTACTAATCTTAATCCAGTCAGCAATATTGCCTAGTAAATTTGGAATCATGATAGCAACAGTTTTTTTATTAATTGCTTTAAGTATTTGATCAGTGTTAGCTAAAAATTTATTTTTTTCTACTCCAATAAATCTAGGTACTAGGTTGAGTTGAAATATGGGTGCAACTGTTGTTGAAAAAGTTAGATTTGGAGTTATTATTTCTGAACCCTTTTTAAAATTAAATGCAGAGAGACCTAATAAATTTGCTGAGGAGCCTGAATTTACCATCAAACCGTATTTTTTTCCGAAAAGCTTGCTAATTTGCACCTCTAGTTTTTTAACATTTTGACCATCAATTAAACTTAAACTCTGATTTTTCAAAACTTTTAACACTGCATTGATTTCTTTTTGATCGTAAACAGCTTTACCATAATATATTTTTTTACTCTTCATTTAATTATCTTTTCTAAATATTTTGAATACAAACAATTCCCATAAAAATTTATTGCTTGTTTAATTTGGTTTTTATTGATCCAGCCATTTGACAAAGCTATTTCTTCTAAACAAGCTATTTTTAAGCCTTGCCTATTTTCTAGTGCAGATACAAAAGCTGAAGTATTATAGAAATCATCTATTGAGCCTGTATCAAGCCAAGCGCCTCCTCTTCCTAAATGTTCATAGCTTAATTTATTTTTTTTTCTATATTTATTTAGTAAATCAACTATCTCTAATTCTTTTCTTTTTGAGGGTTTAAGCATTTTGCTTAGTTGAGAAACTTTATTATCAAAAAAATATAGACCTGTTATTGCCATAAATGATTTAGATTTCTTTGGTTTTTCTTTAATGTTCATTACTTTTTTATTTTTCTTATTTACCTCAGCTACACCGTAAAGTTCAGGTTTTTTAACAGGATGTATTAAAATTTTACAACCAGTTTTTATTTTTACACAATTTTTTAATTTATAAGTTAAACTTTGCCCATAAAAAAAATTGTCACCTAGAATTAATGCTACATTATCTTGACCTATAAATTTTTCTCCTAAAATAAAAGCATCGGGCAAACCTCGTGGAGATTTTTGCTCAATATAATTAATTTTGACACCAAACCTTTTACCGTCTGAAAGAATCTTTTTAAATTGATTTAATTGACCTTTATTGACTATTATCAAAATGTTTTTAATACCTGCCAACATCAAGACTGATAGAGGATAGTATATGAGTGGTTTATCATAAATTGGCAATAATTGTTTATTAACAGCTTTAGTAAGTGGACTCATTCTTGTACCTCTTCCTCCAGCTAAAATAATGCCTTTTTTAATCATCTTTTTCCTAATCTTTTTATAAAAAGTTTTTTCGAGATACCTAAAAAAAACTTTTTATTATTTACATACCAATCAATAGTTTTAGATAAACCCTGCGATAAACTTGTTTTAGGTTTCCAATTCATATTTTTTCTAATTTTGTAACTACTTAGAGCATATCTAAAATCGTGTCCAGGCCTATCCTTTACAAATTGTATTTTGACTTTTTTACCTATTTTTATTTTTTTTTGTTTGAAAATTTGAAGTATTTTTTTCACAATAAAAATGTTACTGCAATTGATACCAGAACCAATATTATATTTTTCTCCAACTTTTCCTTTATAAAAAAGTTTAATTAGCGCTTCACAATGATCATTTACGTATATCCATTCTCTTGAATTTTTACCTTTGGCGTAAATAGGAAGAGGTTTATTATTAATAATATTGTAAATCATTCTGGGAATTAATTTTTCAGGGAATTGTCTTGGACCATAATTATTTGAGCAGTTTGAAATTAAAGCATCTAGATTATGTGTTCTAACATATGAACTTACTAAATGATCAGAGGAAGCTTTAGATGCCGCATAAGGTGAGCTTGGGAAATATGCATCTCTTTCACTTGACCTTTTAGGATTTGATATATCTCCATAAACTTCATCGGTAGAAATATGAACTAACCTAACCTTTTTTTTATAATCTTTAATTGCTTCAAGTAAATTATATACTCCTAAAATATTATTTTTAATGAAATTAAAAGAATTATCTATTGATCGGTCTACATGTGTATCAGCTGCAAGATTAAAAATTCCGATCGGTTTAAATTTTTTTAATATTTGTAAAATTTTTTTCTTATTATTAATATCCGCTTTTACAAAAGTATAATTTTTAACATCTTTTAAGTTATATTTTTGAGCGGCATAAGACAGACTATCTATATTTAAAACCTTACAATTTTTTTTAATGAGGAGATGTATTAAATTACTACCAATAAAACCATAACCTCCAGTGACAATAAATCTTTTCATTTATAATTATTTATATTATTTACGAATTTAAGTATACTTTCTTTCAAAATGAAGGCTTTTTTTTGATGCAAATCACCAAAGATAATTTAACTATAATAATAGTAACCATAAAAAGTGAAAATATTATTGATAATTGTCTAAATTCAATAGACTCAGATATTAATAAAATAATAATTGAAAATTCATCAAATAAAGATTTTATTAAAAAGATAAGTATAAAATATAAAAATATACAATGCTTTGTTACTGGAAAAAATCTAGGCATGGGAGCAGGAAATAATTTTGGAATTCAAAAGTCTAAAACAAGATATGTAATGATTTTGAATCCTGATACAGTTTTGAAAAAAGATACTTTAAATGAAATTTTTAAAGCTTCCAATAATTTAGATTTTTCTATTATTAGTCCGTTAAGTGATAATGAAGAATATCCAAATTATAAAGTCAAAAACAAAAATTCAAATAATGAAAATAATTTATTTGAGGTAGATAGCGTTGATGGTTATGCAATGATTCTAGACAAAACAAAGTTTAATAACATATTTTTTGATGATAAAATTTTTATGTACCTTGAAAATGACGATTTATGTTTAAGAATGAAAAAAAAAGGAGAGAAAATTTTTATAAATAAAAACTCAAAAATATCTCACTTAGGCGCTAAGGCCGTAAATGAAATATATTCTGAGCAGATAGAATATTCAAGAAATTGGCATTGGAGTTGGTCAAGGTTTTATTTTAGAAAAAAACATAAAGGTTATATATATGCTTTTTTTTCTTGCCTACCATTATTGTTAAAATCAATCATGAAATGCTCATTCTATTTTTTGCTAAATCAAAAATCTAAATATAAGATATATAAGTTTAGAGTTTCAGGTCTTTTTAATTCTATTATTAATAGAAGCTCTTGGTATAGGCCAAGATTGGATTGATTTAAGTTGTTCAAAGTTATATTCAAATTTAATGGCCAAAAAAGATAAAATTGTTGTTACGGGCGGTGCAGGGTTTGTGGGGACTAACTTAATTGATTTTTTTATAAAAAATACAAATTTAAAAATAATAAGTATTGATGATTATTCCTCAGGATCAAAAAAAAATCATATCAAAAATAAAAGAGTAAAATATTTAAATGGAAACACAAGTAATATTTTTAAATTATTAAAAAAACCAAAAGAGATAAAAACTGTATTCCATTTTGGAGAATTTGCTAGAATTTATCAAAGCTTTTTACAAATGAATAAATGTATCGCCTCTAATTCAGTCGGCTCAAATTCCGTTTTTAATTTTTGTCTAAAAAATAAGATTAAATTAATCTATTCTGCAACATCAGCCTCTTTGGGAAATAAAGGAAATGATAAAAATTTGTCACCTTATGCTTTTAGTAAAGCTAAAAACTTAGAATTACTAGAAAATTTGAAAAAATGGTTTGGTTTTAAATATGAAGTAATTTATTTTTACAATGTTTACGGCCCTTATCAAATTAAAAATGGACCAATGTCTACTGTTATAGGAATTTTTGAAGATCATTATAAAAAAAATAAAGCTCTTCCTGTTGTTAAGCCAGGTTCACAAACAAGAAGATTTACACATATAAAAGATACAATTAAAATTTGTTATTTAGCATGGAAATTTGATCGCTGCAGACATTATAGTATCGCAAATAAAAAATCATATTCAATTATCGAAGTAGCAAAAATGTTTAAATCAAAAATTAAATTTCTACCTAAAAGAGCAGGAGAGAGATATGTTTCATCTTTAGCAAAAAAAAACCTATCTAATAAAATACATAAGTATTATGGAAAGGAAACGTTAAAAGATTACATAAATAACTTTATCAAAAATTGCTAATGCCCAGGAAATTCAACCAAACACTCGGTTTTATAACCCTTACCCTTAAGTAGTTTGTTTCCTGGTAGATCAAATAAGTTAATTACAAAAATAAAACCGGCCACAGAGCCGCCAGAAATTTTAATTAATTTTGCAGCAGCTTCAGCAGTTCCTCCAGTAGCAATTAAGTCATCGATGACTAGAATTTTCTCATCTTTACTTATAGAGTCTTTATGAACCTCTATTGTTGCATCGCCATACTCTAAAGTAAAATCTACCGAGTAAGTCTCCGCAGGTAATTTATTTTTTTTTCTAAGTAAAATAAAAGGTTTATTTAGTGCGTATGAAACAGTTGAGGCAAAAACAAAGCCTCTAGACTCTATAGCTGCAACTTTATCAAATTGTATTTTATTAGCGATTTCAATAATTTTATCGTTTGTAAATTTAAAAGCTTCTGGATTTTTAATTAAAGTAGTGATGTCTCTAAATAAAATTCCCTTTTTAGGATAGTCAGGAATAGATCTTATGTATTTTTTTAAATCCATAATTTATGCTTCAAGTTCTAACAAAAAAGCATTAATAATTAAATGATGAAAAAAAGAAAGCTTGGGATAATTGGTGGAAGTGGTCTCTATAAAATGGAGGGTTTTGAAAAAACAAATTGGAAAAAAATTAACACTCCATGGGGAAAACCCTCAGATGAAATTTTAATTGCAAGTATTGGAAAAGAGGAAATTTGTTTTATTCCTAGGCACTCACGAGGTCACAAAATAAATCCAACAAATATTAATTTTAGAGCAAACATTGACGCAATGAAACAACTAGGCGTAACTGATATCATCTCAGTTTCAGCTGTAGGATCACTAAAAGAAAAACTAGAGCCAGGCAAATTTGTGATAGTAGACCAATTTATTGATAGAACATTTTCAAGAATTAAAACTTTTTTTAATGAAGAAATAGTAGCTCACGTTTCAATGGCAAAACCTACGAGTGCTGGACTTTCAAATTGTTGCGAAGCTGCTTTAAAAAAGTTGAATATTAGCCATCAAGTAGGAGGGACATATATAGTTATGGAAGGACCTCAATTTTCAACTTTAGCCGAGTCAAATTTGTATAGATCTTGGGGCGCTGATGTAATTGGAATGACTAATATGCCCGAAGCTAAATTGGCTAGAGAAGCAGAAATAAGATATAGCACTGTTGCAATGGTGACAGACTACGATTGTTGGCATCCCGATCATAACGAAGTTGATGTTAGCATGGTAGTTCAAACTTTAATGAAAAATGCAGCTAATGCACAAAATATGATCAAAGAAATAATAAAAACATTTAAAGACTATTCAATAGAGAAAGATCCTGCAAATAACTGTTTAGATGTTGCAATAATTACTGATCCAAAGTTAAGAACAAAAAAAACAATAAAAAAATTAAAAAATATTGCTGGAAGAGTTTTAAATAAAAAATAATCTCAATGCCGACTTATACTGTAAAATATTCAAATATTAATCTTTCACAAAAACAAAAAAATTCAATTGCAAATGACATAACAAATACTCACAGTAAATATACCGGAGCAAACACATTTTTTTCTCAAGTAATTTTTCACAAAAATCAAAAAAATGATCATTTCATCGGTGGTAAACTAGTTAAAACTAAGGAAATTTTTTTAAATGGACAGATAAGAGCTGGACGAACATCTAAAGTCAAAAAACAATTAATTTTAGGTTTAAGAAAAATTTTGATTAAGAACACAAAGTTGCAGAGTGACTTTGTTTGGGTTTATTTAGAAGATTTATTACCGGATCAAATGATCGAGTATGGAGAAATCTTACCTAAATCAGGACAGGAAAAAAAATGGTTTAATTCGTTATCACCAAGTTTAAGAAAAAGATTAAAAAAAATAGAAAAATAAATGAAAATAGAGGGTAAATCGTACAAAACAATTTGGTTTAAGAACAATTTAGTAAAAATTATTGATCAAACAAAACTTCCCCATCAGTTTGTCATTAAAGATTTAAAGACCGTAAAAGATGCGATAAATGCCATTAAAATAATGGAGGTGAGAGGTGCCCCATTAATTGGTGCAACTGCTGCCTATGGTTTAGTTTTATCTATCATTGAAAAAAATGATTTATCTTTTCTAAAAAAATCTAGCGAGGATTTAATTGCATCAAGGCCCACCGCAATCAATCTTAAATGGTCAGTCGACAGAATGATGAGAAAGCTATCTGGAGTTAACGATAAAGATATATTTAAAATAGCTTTAGACGAGGCAAAAGCGATTACGGAAGAGGATGAAAAATTTTGTAAAAATATCGGTTTGAATGGTCTTAAACTTATTGAAGACATTGCTATTAAAAAAAAAGATACAGTTAATATTTTAACTCATTGTAACGCAGGATGGTTAGCAACAATAGATTGGGGAACTGCTACATCACCAATATATCATGCTCATCAAAAAGGTATTAAGGTACACGTTTGGGTGGATGAGACAAGACCACGAAACCAAGGAGCTAATTTAACTTCATATGAATTAAATGAAGAAGGGATATCAAATACTATTATTACTGATAATGCTGGAGGCATACTTATGCAAAGAGGACAAGTTGATATGTGTATTGTTGGGACTGATAGAACTTTATCAAACGGAGATGTTTGTAATAAAATTGGAACTTACCTAAAGGCTTTATCTGCAAAAGATAATAATGTTCCTTTTTATGTTGCATTACCAAGTTCAACGATAGACTGGAGCATTAAAGATCATAAAGAAATTCCCATCGAAGAAAGAAATTCAGAGGAGCTATCTCATGTTGAGGGTATTGATAAAAATAATGAAATTAAAAAGGTTAGAATTTACCCGCAAAAAAGCAAGTCATTAAACCTAGCCTTTGATGTCACACCTGCTAAACTGGTTACAGGTTTAATTACAGAAAAAGGAATTTGCCCAGCTTCGGAAAATGGATTGAAAGGTTTATTTAAGTGAGCAAATTAAAAGCAGAAATTATAAAATATTCAAAAAAATTAAATATAACAAATTTATCTGCTCTAAGATCAGGAAATATCTCTGCAAGAGCAAAAGAAAAAGGAGAGGATGGTTTTTATATAACTCCTTCAGGAAGAAAGTATCCCTCTTTAAAACCAAAAGACATTGTCTTTGTTTCGCTTAAAGGTGTTTATGATAAAAAAAAAGGAAAACCTTCATCAGAATGGAGATTTCATCAAGATATTTATGTGAATAAAAAAGAGGCAAGAGCAATAGTCCACGCACACTCGACTTGTGCTACAGCTGTTTCATCTCATCAAAAAACTATTCCAGCTTTTCACTATATGGTTGCAGTAGCTGGTGGCGAGGACATTAAGTGCAGTAAATATGCAACTTTTGGAACAAAAAATCTTTCAAGAAATATTATTAAAGCTCTAAAAAATAGAACAGCATGTTTGATTGCTAATCACGGTCAGGTTGCTTTTGGAGAAAATTTAGAAAAAACTTTTGAGCTTGCTCAAGAGATCGAAAATATTTGCCATCAATATATAAATGCCATAAGAATTGGGATACCTAAGATTCTTTCAAAAAAAGAAATGAAAATTGTCTTGGGTAAATTTAAAAATTATAAAAAAGGATAGTTTTTAATGATTAAAGTTGGTGAGCACATTACCATTGATTTTCTTGGTGTTAAAAAAGATTATTCACCTGAATTTTACGAAAAGGTTATTTACAAAATAGCAAAAGCTGCAAAGGTTGAAATACTTAATGTGGCATCACATAAATTTCAACCTCAAGGCTTCACATTAGTAGCTTTGTTGTCAGAAAGTCATTTTAGTTTTCATACATTTCCTGAAAGAGGTGTAATCAGTTTTGACTTCTTTACCTGTGGCAAGGTAAACCCAAAAGTTGCTCTAAAGATTCTAAGAAAAGAAATAGATCATAAAAGAGTTGTAACCAATGCTTTTGATCGAAGTAGCTTAGGTCTTTATGATGATATCTATAGCACACCAGGACAAAAGAAATTTTATGTTGTCAAAGATGTTTTAGAAAAATTTACTTCTAAAGTAGGTCAATTTGTTGAGATAATGGATTTAGAAGAGTTTGGTCACGCCTTATTTATTGACCATGAAATTCAAGTAGCTGAAAAAGATGAAAAAATTTATAGCTCAAACTTTTTTAAATCTAGTTATGATTTAAGTAAAAAAAATAATAATGTTGCAATTATCGGTGGAGGCGATGGAGGAGTAGCTAGAGCTTGTTTAGAAAATAATTCTAACTACATTGATTGGTTTGAATTAGATCCAGAAATAGTAGATGTTTGTTATCGCCATTTACCAAAAGTTTGCTCTAAAGTTAAAAAAAGTAACAAAATAAAAACTTTTTGGGGAGACGCATTTAAAAGTATTAAAGAAATAGAGGACTCAAAATACGACAAAATTTTTGTAGATTTAAATGATGATCAATACTGTATTGATTTAGCTAAAAAAAATATGAAAGGTTTAAAAAGAATACTTAAAAAAGGCGGTGTAATCACTGCCCAAGTCGGAAGCCAGGATAAAAAACCTAAACAAGTTGATAATTGGTGCAAAGTTTTAGGAAAAAGCTTTGGAAATGTTAAATTATCCGGGGCTTATATCCCTAGTTTTGACTGTAAATGGAATTTTGCTTCATCTATAATGAAGTAATGTTTCGTGTTTCTTGTATTCAATTAAGATCAAATAACAATATAAATTTTAATTTAGACAAAACATCAAAACTAATTAAAAAAGCAGTAAAGCAAAAAGCTGATTTCATAATTACTCCAGAAGTTTCCTCACATTTCTCTTTAAACAAAAAAGAATTATTAAAAATTTGTACATCAATGCAAAAGGATATTTTCCTAAATGGAATTAAAAAACTTGCAAAAAAGTATAAGAAATGGATTTTGATAGGCTCTTTAATAATTAAAATTTCAAAAAATGAATTAGTTAATAGATCTGTTTTGATTGATAAAAGTGGAAAGGTTAGAACGTACTACGATAAAATTCATATGTATGACGTTATTTTGAGTAAAAAAGAAAAATATTTTGAGTCTAAGATTTTTAATCCAGGTAGCAAAATAAAGACATTCAACTTACCTTGGGGAAAAATCGGATTAAGTATATGTTACGACCTCAGATTTCCAAGTCTATATAGAAAGTTGGCTAAGGCAGGATCATTATTTTTGACTGTTCCATCTGCTTTTACTGAGACTACTGGGAAGAAACACTGGCATTCTTTATTGAGAGCTAGAGCAATAGAAAATTTTTGTTATATTTTCGCTCCTGCTCAAGGAGGAACACACTATAACGGAAGAAAAACTTTTGGGCACTCGTTAATAATTTGTCCAGATGGAGAAATATTAAAAGAATTAAAGAAATCAGAAGGTGTGATCACAGCTACTGTAAATCCTAAATTATCAAAAAATCTTAGGTTAAGAATACCTAGTTTAAAGGGCAGTTGACTATTCGTAAGACTTTACTTCCTTTATATTTGATCCAAGAGCATTGTTAATTGCTAATTTGATTTTTGCTCTTTCGTCATTAAATTTATAAACGCTTCTGGCAAGTTCGATAAATTTTTTGTCAAATTGACTATTTTTCTCAGCTGATCTTTTACCATCCTCTATATCCCAAAGTTTTAAGTTAATATTTTTAAGATCATTTTTAAAACTCAAAATTTTACTTTCATCATTTATTGATTTTTTTAAAGTCTCATTTAATGAAATTAACTCTTTATTAACTTCTACTAACTTTTCTTTATTACTTATTTTTTCTTTTTTGATTTCTAAAATGGTAATTTTATCTATTAATTCGCCAGCTGATATTTCTGCCAATATTTTGTCCATTTTCTTGCTCATATTAATATTTGACTATATTAATCATTAAATATACTTCGAAATAACAATGTCAAATATATTAATAATAAAACATGGCTCTCTAGGTGATTTAATTCAAGCAAATGGTGCTATTAAAGATATAAAAAATTTTTACAAAAATAGAAAAGTATTTTTACTTACGGCTCAGCCTTACGCGATTTTTATGTCAGAATGCCCTTATCTAGATGGTGTCATAATAGATAAGAGGTTACCAAGATGGAATTTATTCTATCTAAGTAACCTAAAAAAAAATCTTGCAAAATATAATTTTACAAAAATCTTTGACTTACAGAATTCAAGCAGAACTAAATTTTATAAAAGATTTATTTTAAAAAATATTGAGTGGTCATCCAGTGAAACCTCATTAGAGCCTGGTCAAAAAAAGAGTGATTTTGATAAAGACCCTGTTCTTGATAGAATGGAAATTCAATTAAAAAAAAGTGGTATAGAAACTGAGTTTGTAAAAAATATAGACCTAAGTTGGGCTATTACAGATATTTCTAGATTAAAAAAACAATATGCAAATGATGATTACATTTTACTATTTCCTTTTTGTTCAAAAAAACTTCCTCAAAAAAAATGGCCTTTTTTTAAAGATTTAATTTTAAGATTAAAACAAGATTATAAAAATAAATATCCAATTTTGCTAGCTCCTGGACTAGATGAAATTGATGAAGCTAATCGATTAAACGCTAAAGTAGTTTTAGATAACAATGAGCCAATTAATATTAAAACGTTAATATCTTTAATAAACAATGCAAAATTTATAATTGCCAATGATACAGGCCCCGCTCATATAGCTTCACATTTAGATAAAGCAGGAATTGTACTTTTTGGAAGTCACACGACTGCTAAGAAAGTAAGCATCGAAAATTTTAATTTTAAAGCAATCAGTGTTGAAAATTTAAATCATTTGACAGTCGAAACTGTAATAGAAAAAACAAGATCTAAATTAAATTAATATAATTTTTAATAATTTTATTCCAATTAAAGTCTTTAGAAAATTCAAAAGCATTAGCACCAAGTTCTTTATACTTTTCGTTTGATAAAATTTTTAATAGCGTATCGTAAACGGCATTTAAGTCGTTACCATTACAAAGATATCCTGTTGAACCAGATTTTATTGCATCCCCTTCACCTCCATAAATTCCTCCGATTGATGGCTTTCCATAAGACGCTGCCTCAATATAACTAATACCAAATCCCTCAACTGATTTTTTATAAACAACTGAGGGCATTACGAATACATCTGATTGTTCAAGCAAACCAACTTTTTCTTGTTCCGTAGAGCTAAAAATTAATTCGACATTTTTTTCTAAACCTAATTCTTTTCTTAATTTCTCAAGATTTTTTCTTTCATCTCCATCACCAATTGATACATATTTTAAATTTGGAAAGTTTGGTAATAGATTTTTTATTGACATTAAAATATTTTGATGGCTTTTACGACCATCTAATCTCGAAACGGTAATTAATTTCGGTGACGCGTTGCCATAAATATTTTTGGAAAACTCTCTAGCTGATTCACTGACATCAATAGGATAGTTACAACCAGGGTTGATGACATGAATATCTTTTAATCCAAGTCTTAAACCTAGTTCCTTAGTAAATTTAGAATTTGCAATAACAAAATTTGCTTTCTCTAAAGCTTTTAAAACTCTTTTATTCAATGATGAGCCAACAGGATGATTTATTTCTTTTGAGTGAATTAAGCAGAAAGATTTTGTTTTCTGAAGGGTTTCTAATTCAATATTTTCAATACTTTTCCAATGATCAAAGAAACATGCTCTTATTTGATTTTGGTTAATAAAATCTTTAACTAAATTTGCTTTTCTATACTTTCTAAATATTTTAAAACCTGAAATTCTTTCTATATTTAATTTCGAATTTTGATCATAGTTTTCAGCATGCACATGGCTGTCTGCAAAAACCTTAACAGGACCATGATTTATGAGAGCATTAGACAAGCCTTCCATAAGGTTCTGCATCCCACCAAGTTCAGGAGGAAAATTTCTTGTAGAAATTAAAAACATTAATTAAACCACTTTATATTACATCCCATACTAGGAGTTTGTTCTTTTGGACCAGATTGAGTTTTAGAAATCATTTTCATGGCTACTTTCAAATCACTATCCCCACTTACAACAGGTTTTAAATCTTTAAGCTCTTTAAATCTTCCTCGATATTGAAGTTTTAAATCTTTATTGTAACCAAAGAAGTCAGGAGTGCAAACAGCGCCGTACTTTCTTGCGATCTCCTGTGTTTCATCAATCAAATAATTTATTTCACTGAAATTATTTGCTTTTGCAAATTTAATCATGTTATCAAACGAGTCCTCAGGATAATTTTTAGTATCATTAGACATGATTGCAACTGAGTTAACCCCGTCTTTTTTTAATTCATTACAATCTTTTGCTAAATCACGTATAATCGCTTTCACGTAAGGGCAGTGATTACAAATAAACATTATCAGTGTTGCTTTTTCGCCTTTTACATCTTTAAGAGAAATTAGTTTATTTTCTATCGATTTTAGTTTGAAATCCTCAGCTTTTTTTCCAAAATCGCAAACTGGTGTCTTTGTTAAAGCCATAATATATTATAAGATAATTAATAATACATTACAGCAAATTTATGATTTACGATGTCAACGGTCACACTCCTAAAATTGATCCAAACAGCTGGGTAGCGTCTAACGCAGTTATTATTGGAAGAGTAGAATTAAAAAAGAATTCAAACATTTGGTTTAATGCAACCTTAAGAGGAGATCTTGAGCCAATTATCATTGGAGAAAACTCAAACGTGCAGGACGGAAGTGTTATTCATACAGATCCAGGTTGCCCAACAATCGTTGGAAAAGGAGTTACTATCGGACATATGGTTATGCTTCATGGCTGCGAAATCGCAGATGATTGTTTAATAGGAATAGGTTCAACAATATTAAATAAAACTAAAATTGGAAAAAACTGCATCATTGGAGCTAATGCACTAGTTACAGAAAATAAAGTTATACCTGAAAGATCATTGGTCCTTGGTAGTCCCGGTAAAGTAGTTAGACAAGTAACTGATGAAGAAATAGAGCACATAAAAGAAAACGCTAGAGACTATGTTGAAAATTTTAAAAAGTATAAAAAATAGTTTATTAATTTTAATTTTTCTTACAATAAATGTTGAGGCAAAAAATAGTAAAGATGTTTCTAATATTAAAGTTCAAATAAAAAATATATCTCATAAACAAAAATATTCTTTGCAATTAGTAAATAGTAAAGACGGGCACCCTGTAAGATCTGGTAATAAATCTTGGAGATTCGAAGTAAGAGAAGGAGATTGTGGTGAAGATAAAAAATATAGCGATTGTAAATCTAATAGACAAAGAACTGAATTACAAACAGTAGAATATCAAAAAAGAAATAAAGAATATTGGTATTCAGCGTCTATTTATCTTCCAGAAGACTATATATCTGTAGCTCCTGTTAGGACAGTTTTCACACAAATTTACGAAAAGGGTTGGAAACCTATTTTAATGATTACGGATAGAAGCAGTGAATGGCTTGAAGTTGGTAGAATGTGGAGCGGTGAATATGTTGAAATGAAAAAAGGAATAAAAATTAATGATATGAAAGGTAAATGGACTGATATTTTAATTAATGTTCGTTACACAAGAAAGGAAGATGGCTTTATGAAAGTATGGATCAATAATAAATTAATATTAGAGTCATTAAATATTAAAACATTTACACCATATACAAATAAAGGAGCTAAGATAGAATGGGGAATCTATCAAACGGGGATAAGCGACTGGAAGAGAAAACACGGAGATAAACCTTATCCAAACATGGTGGTTTATTTTGATGAAGTTAATCAAGGAAACTCAAAAGAAAAAGTAATAAAAAATTTAAGGAACTAACCAGTTCTTTTTATTATTTTCTAAATCGAAAAAAGCTCTACGATGTCCTTTAGCAGCTAAATATAACCATTCAATACTTTTGACTTTGCATCTAATGACACAGAAGTTTTTATATCCTTCTTCGCTTTCTTCTTTTGTGTAATCAAAGTTATCAAATTTATTGTCTAGACCTGATGTTGGTATATCTGACTCAGTTCCCGGTCCATTCATAACAAGATAGCATTTTCTACTAATATGACCTGTTTTATCCCAAGACTCTTTTGTAACATCATCATTAAAATGAACTTTACATACTGTTTTTAATCTAAGCTGAATTTTTTCTTGTTTACCGTAAAACAAGATTGAACAATTTGGATTTTTTTTAATTTTTTCGATTTTCGATGATCTAATGTCACTATGATACTGAACAACACTATTTTTTTGATCAGCTTTTCTTAATACAACAACTCTTCCATCTAAATCTTCATCATTACCACAAATAAATACTGGTGTTCTAAACTCAGAAGAGCGATCAGTTACTGCATTAGTTAAAAGATCCCAAATTTTTTTTTCAATCTCGCTGAAATCTTCGTAGTAACTTATAACTTCTTGTGACACGATTTATTTTCTAAATCTTTTGATTAAGCTTGAAGTATCCCATCTTTGACCGCCCATTTTTTGTACTTCAGCATAATATTCGTCAATTATTTTTGTGATAGGTAAGGGTGAATTATTTTTTTTAGCTTCATCCATTGCTATTTTTAAATCTTTTCTCATCCAATCAACAGCAAAACCATAATCAAACTTGTCTTCAATCATTGTTTTATGTCTGTTCTCCATTTGCCATGACTGAGCTGCACCTTTTGAAATTACTTCAATCACATCATGCATATTTAATCCTGCGTTCATTCCAAAATTTATTGCTTCTGATAATCCTTGTACTAAGCCTGCAATACAAATTTGGTTTACCATTTTAGTTAGCTGACCACTTCCAGAGGGACCAAGAAGTTTAATTTTTTTGCTATAACAATCAATAACCGGTTCAGCTTTTTTATAAGGAGATTCATCTCCTCCAACCATGACAGTTAAAATTCCACCCTCAGCTCCCGCTTGTCCACCTGAAATAGGTGCATCCAAGAAATCAAAACCTTTTGATTTAGCTTCTTTGTAAAGTTCTCTGGCGATATTTGCAGATGCAGTAGTATTATCAATGTAGATTGCACCTTTTTTTGCAGTTTTAAATAGACCTTTGTCTCCTAAAGTCACCTCTCTTAAATCATTATCGTTTCCAACACATGTAAAAATAAAATCACAGTCTTTTGCAGCATCCATTGGAGTATCTGCGATTTTACCTTTGTAATCTTTAATCCACTTTTCAGCTTTACTTTTTGTACGATTATAAACAGTTACATCGTGACCAGCTTTTGATATATAACCTGCCATGGGAAAACCCATAACACCCAAACCTATGAAAGCAACTTTACAACTCATAAATGATTAATCTTTCAATAAATAAAAAAGTAATAATATTTGGTTTTATATTTACATTTTTTTCAAGTTTTGGACAGAGCTTTTTTTTGGGATTGTTTAACGCACCAATAAGAGATGAATTAGGTATAACCCATGGACAATTTGGAAATATTTATGCTACTGCAACAATTTTTTCTAGTCTCTTACTAATATGGGTAGGAAAGAAAATCGACGAATATCAAATAATCTATTATTCTTTTTTTGTAATTATTTTATTATTTTTTTCATCTTTATTTTTTTCTTATATTAATAGTATTATTTTTTTATCTATTGGAATATTTTTAATGAGATTTTCTGGCCAAGGTTTAATGAGTCATACATCTACCACTACAATTTCTAGATTTTTTGAAAGATCTAGGGGAAAAGCTTTAAGTACAATTTGGTTTGGATTATCATCAGCAGAATTTATTTTACCAGTATTAGTAACTTATCTATTTATAATTTATTCTTGGAGATCAGTTTGGCAAGGAATAGCAATTATTGTAATCATATTGTTGCCGTTTGTTGTTTTAAATACGATTAAAAAAATCAAATTAGACTCTAGAGAAAAAGATTTAAATCCTAAAAAAAGTTTTAAAATTAAAAGTTGGAAAAGAAGAGAGGTAATCAAAGATTATAGATTTTATATTATTTCACTTAATATGCTTGCGATGCCTTGGATAGCTACTGGAGTATTTGTTTATCAGTCATTTATTTCAGACTCAAAAATGTGGAACATCTTCACAATACCAAAAGCATTTATGATTTATTCGCTATCTTCAATAATTACTTTATTTTTCTCAGGTTTTTTAGTTGATAGATTTACTAGTAGAAAATTAATCCCAATTATGAATATACCACTGTTAATAGCTATGTTTGTACTATTTAATTATCAACATGAAATGTCAGCATTTATTTTTTTTGGTTTAGTAGGTATTTCAAATGGATTAGCGAACGTACTTGGCTCATCCACTTGGGCTGAGATTTATGGTGTAAAATTTATTGGATCTATCAAGGCTTTAACTACTGCTTTTATGGTCTTTTCAACTGCCTTTGGAACTGCTTTATTCGGTTTAATGATCGATAATGGTTTTTCGATTGAAAATATCGCTTATGTATCGGGTATATATATAGTTATTTCATTGGTCCTTTTGATATTAATAAGAAATAAGCTTGAGCCTATTAAACTTAGAAAATAATTGATTTCTCAAGATTATTTGAATATATACTCCCCATTATGGCAAGAATAACCGTAGAGGACTGTTTAGAAAAAGTTGATAATCAATATGATCTAGTATTACTAGCAAAAGAGAGAACTGTTCAGTTAAATGCTGGCGCTCCAATGTTAGTTGAGGAAGATAATGATAAACGAACAATTATCTCATTAAGAGAAATTGGAGATGGAAAAATAGATGTTAAAGAAGTTGAAGTCAGCGCGATCAAAAGATTAAGAAAAGAACCGGACGAATTAGAGGAACAAGAAGAGATCGAAGAGGAGACTAATGATGAGTTTGAAAATTTATATAAAGGACAAGTTTCCAAGAGTGGCGTAGCCATATTGCCTTCAAAAAGAACAAGAAGAATTCCTGAAGTAAAAAAACCTAGCTTAGCTGACGAAGCCCTTTCAGAACTAAAAGCAGAGCAACCAGAGATTAAAGAAGAAAATTTAGACACAGAGGAAGCTCCTCTTGAATTAAGTGAAGAAGTTCCAGCAGAAGAAAATAAATCAGAGTAGATTATGAAGAAAACTGTTTCAGTTGCGCCTATGATGGATTGCACTGATAAACATGAAATCTTTTTCTTAAGTCTTATTAGTAAAAATATTCATCTATATACTGAAATGATTGTTGCAAACGCAATCATTAGGGGAGATAGAAAAAAATTATTATCATTTAAAAAAATATCTAACCCAGTGACCTTACAATTAGGAGGATCAAGCCCTAATGATTTAGCGCAAGCTTGTAAGATTTCTGAAGATTATGGTTATAGCGAAGTAAATTTAAATTTAGGTTGCCCTAGCAAAAAAGTACAAAAAAATAAATTTGGAGCTTGTTTAATGCAAGAACCTGATCTTGTTGCAAGATGTATAGAGGCAATGACTAAAGCTACTAATCTACCGATTACAATTAAAACAAGAATTGGATATAATGATGTTGAAAATTTCGATTTCTTAAAATCATTTATTCAAACGACTAAAGATGCTGGCTCTCAAAAATTTATTATTCATGCCAGAAAAGCTTTATTAAAAAAACTTAGTCCAAAAGAAAATTTAAATATACCACCTTTAAAATATGATTTTGTTTATAAGCTAAAAGAGCACTTTAAAAATAATGAAATCATTATTAATGGAGGCATAAAAACGACTGAAGAAGTTAAAAATCATTTACAGAAAGTTGACGGAGTAATGATTGGCAGAGCGATTTATCAATCACCGTATTTTTTGGCTGAAATTGAAAAAGAAATATTTAATAATAAAGATATTCCATCTAGATCAGAAGTAATGGAAAATTTAATTCCTTATATTGAAGAAGAGACTTCTAAAGGCACACAACTTAATCATATAATGAGGCATACTGTTGGTTTATTTCATGGACAACATGGTTCAAAAATCTGGAAACAATATCTATCTAAAAATATGTGTGTTAGGGATGCGGATCTGCAAAAAGTAAATCATATAATGGATCAGGTTAAAAAAACTATTCCTGCATCGCTGGAAAGATAGTTTTGGATATTCTTTCTCAATCAGAAATAATTTATTTAATAATTATAATGGTAATTACAGCAATTCCAGCAGGTTTTGCTGCTGGATTGTTTGGTATTGGCGGAGGATTAATAACAGTTCCTATTTTATTTTATATTTTTAGCTCATCTGGTATTGAACCAGCTTACTTAATGCACTTAGCAGTAGGAACATCTTTTGGAATAATTATACCCACTTCAATTGTTTCAGTTTTAACTCACCATCAACACAAAGCAGTAGATTTCGGGATTGTCAAAGGTTATGGTTTTTTTGTTGCTACTGGAGTAATTTTAGGAACCATTTTAGCAGCAAGTTTAAAAACAAAACCTCTAATTCTTTTTTTTACTATTGTAGTTTTTATTTTAGCTTTCTATCTACTTTTTTTTAAGGAAAAAGAAGAAAATTTAGAAATCAAGATGGGGTTATTAGCTAAAGGATTGTCAGGTATTATCAGCGGTTTCATCTCAGCACCTATGGGCATAGGTGGAGCAGTAATGAATGTACCAATCTTAAAATTTTTCGGTTACCCTATTAATATAGCAATAGGAAGTGCAGCAGCTATTGGTTTTATTATTGCATTGTTTGGAGCGGTGGGTTTTTTAATTTCTGGAAATTATTTAAACGTTAATCTACCTTTAAGTGTAGGATTTCTAAACATACCAGCTTTTTTAATATTTTTTCCAATTACAACTTTTATGGCGAGAGTAGGCGCAAAGGCAAGTCATAGAGTAAATAAAAAGAAAATGACAAAATATTTTGGAATATTTTTAATTTTTATAGCAGTTAGATTTTTATACGAATACTTTAAACTTTAAATTTTTTGATCGTATTCACCAATTTTTCCAGTCTTTTGAAGTAAATTATCAATAAATTCAAAAATCTTTATCTTTCTGTCATCTGATGTTGAGCTTTCTGTAACAACAACTAATGATGGTTTATTAGAAGATGCCCTTATTAGTCCCCACGACCCATCCTCTAGAGAAAATCTCACTCCGTTAACAGTTAATATATCTGTAATAGATTGACCGTCTATTTTTATGTTTTTTTGTTTTAAGTCTTGAACTTGTTTAACAATATTATCGACAACTTTATATTTTTCTTCATCCTTACAAAAAGGAGCCATAGTAGGCGTTTGATATGTTATTGGAAGATCTTTAATAACATCACTCATCTTTTTGTCTTGATTGACCAAAAGATGGCATACTTGTATTGCAGAGTTAATACCATCATCATAACCATATCCTAATGGTTCATTAAAAAAGAAATGTCCACTTTTTTCAAAACCAGCTAGAGCTTTTTCAATATTTACTTTTCTTTTAATATGTGAATGTCCAGTTTTCCAATAAATTGTTTTACATTTATTATTTCTTAGAATTTCATCATTTGTAAATAAGCCAGTAGATTTAACATCAACAATAAATTTAGAATTTTTATGAGATGAAGAAAGGTTTCTAGCAATCAACAATCCTATTTTATCTGAAAATATTTCATTTCCTTGATTGTCTATAACTCCACATCTATCACCATCTCCGTCAAAACCAAAACCTATATCTGCATTATTATCTTTTACAGCTTTTGAAATTGCATGAAGCATTTTTAGATCTTCAGGATTTGGATTGTATTTTGGAAACGACCAATCTAATTTACAATCTAATTCAATAACATCACAACCTATTCCTTTTAAAATCTCTGGTGCAAAAACTCCAGCTGTTCCATTTCCGCAGGCAACAACAGCTTTAATTTTTTTATTAATTTTATTTTTTTTAACTAAATCTTGCATGTATATTTTTTTGAAGTCTTCAATTTCTTTAAACCTCCCTTTGCCTGATTTGAATTTGCTATTAAGGGTTATTTCTTTTAGTTCAGACATTTCTTCAGGAGCATGCGTTAAACCTTTTTTGATACCCATTTTAACTCCAGTCCATCCATTTTCATTATGACTAGCTGTAACCATCGCTATTCCATCAGAATTTAAATTAAACTGTGCAAAATAAACCATTGGCGAAAGAGATAAGCCAATATCTTCAACATTACATCCTGTTGATATTAAACCTTGCGTTAAAGCTTTTTTAATTTTCTCACTGTAAGATCTATAATCATGACCAACAATCACTCTTGGATTATTTTTTTTTGTATGATTGATGATTTGGGTGCCTAGGCCTTTACCTAAATTAGTGATTCCCTGAATGTCGATATCTTTCTCAAATATCCACCTTGCATCATACTCTCTAAATCCATTTGGATTGATTATCATTAGTTATAAATACTAAAGAATATAGACATTTGTTATTAAATGTTTATTAACAAAACTTTCCACTTGCAAAATTAATAAGATGTTCTTATAATGTTCTATTGATTTAGATGTTATATAGTATATTAACATAATTGTAACACAACATGTAGTTGTTTTGTTAACAAACCGAGTAAAAACAAAGAAAATATGAATAAAAATGTATCATTGGCAATAGAGAAAGCTGTCGGTTCTATAAGCCAAAAAAACCAAAACGAACTTAAAAATAACGGGCCTAAAAAAACCGATCTTTTTTCTCTTTCAGGGGAAACAGAGCTATTTCAAAATGATAAAGGAATTACAATCAAGATTGATAGATCAAGAGATGAAAATTTAACAGATTTTGGAAAAGCAACACTTACAGATAGGTATTTAGGTCAAAGTGAGAGCTTTCAAGATTTATTTGCCAGAGTAGCTAGTGTTTATGCTGATGATAATTTGCACGCTCAAAGAATTTATAACTACATAAGTAATCTCTGGTTCATGCCAGCGACACCTGTTTTATCCAATGGGGGTACCGAAAGGGGATTGCCGATTTCATGTTTTTTAAATGAAGCTAGCGATAGTCTCGAAGGAATAACTAATCTTTGGGAAGAAAATGTTTGGCTTGCTGCAAGAGGAGGTGGAATTGGAAGTTATTGGGGCAACTTAAGGTCAATTGGTGAAAAAATTGGCAAGGTTGGAAAGACTTCTGGAATAATTCCTTTCATTAAAGTTATGGACTCTTTAACTTTAGCTATCAGCCAAGGTTCATTAAGAAGAGGATCAGCAGCTTGTTATTTGCAAATTGATCATCCCGAGATCGAAGAATTTATTGAAATGAGACGACCTACTGGAGGTGATGTTAATAGAAGATCTTTGAATCTTCACCATGGAGTTCTGGTTACAGACGAATTTATGAGAGCAGTAGAAACGGGTAGTCAGTGGGCATTAAGAAGTCCTTACGATGGATCTGTTCAACAAACTATACCAGCAAGAAATTTATGGATTAGATTATTGACTGCAAGAATTGAAACAGGTGAACCTTACATCGTTTACATAGATACTGTTAATAGACAGATCCCACAGCACCATAAGCTTGCAGGTTTAAAGGTTAAAACTTCTAACCTTTGTAGTGAAATTACTTTACCAACTGGCATAGACAACGAGGGAAACCAAAGAACAGCTGTTTGTTGTTTATCATCATTAAACTTAGATACTTATGATCAGTGGAAAGATGATCCTCGGTTTGTTGAGGATGTAATGAGATTTTTAGATAATGTTATGACTGATTTTATCAATAGAGCTCCTGATGAATTTGCTCACGCAAAATACTCAGCAATGAGAGAAAGAAGTGTTGGTCTTGGAGTTATGGGACTACATTCATACTTTCAGCAAAAAAATATTCCTTTTGGATCAGTAATGAGCAAAGTGTGGAACAAAAAAATATTCCAAAACATTCAAGAGAAAGTTGATGAAGCATCAAAGACTTTAGCTGACGAAAGAGGATCATGCCCCGATGCAGCAGAGTATGGAATGAAGGAGAGATTTTCAAACAAAACTGCAATAGCTCCAACAGCATCTATATCAATCATTTGCGGTGGATCTTCACCTGGAATTGAACCTATTGCTGCTAATAGCTACACTCATAAAACACTTTCAGGTTCATTCAACGTCAGAAATAAATATTTAAAGAAGATACTTAAAAAATATAATAAGGATACAGACGAAGTTTGGTCAACAATAACAACTAATCAAGGGTCTGTGTCACACTTAAATTTTTTATCCGCAAATGAAAAAGATACATTTAAAACTGCTTTTGAAATTGATCAAAGATGGATTGTTGAACTTGGCGCAGATAGAACTCCGCATATCTCACAAGCACAGTCTGTAAATATCTTTGTTCCAGCAGATATTCACAAAAAAGAACTTCACGATATTCATTTTCAAGCATGGAAAAAAGGTTTGAAAAGCCTTTATTACTGTAGATCCAAATCAATCCAGAGAGCTGAAAATGTAAACAATGGATCTTCAACAGATGTGACAAAAAATGTTTACTCTGGAAAACAAGAATCAAATAATGAAAGCAATAACTATGAGGAGTGTTTATCATGTCAGTAGCAGAAAAAACTAAACCAACAATAATCCAGCCTAATAAAATGGGCTTATTAGTAGAGAATCCAGTTTATAAACCCTTTAGATATCCATGGTGTTACGATGCCTGGTTAACTCAACAAAGAATTCATTGGTTACCGGAAGAAGTGCCATTAGGAGATGATGTTAGAGATTGGCAAAAAAACTTATCTGTTGAAGAAAAAAATCTTTTAACACACATATTTAGATTTTTTACTCAAGCCGATGTTGAGGTAAACAATTGTTATTTGAGACACTACACAACAGTTTTTAAGCCAACAGAAGTATTAATGATGATGACAGCCTTCGCAGCAATGGAGACTGTTCACATCGCCGCTTACTCTCATCTTTTAGATACTATTGGTATGCCAGAGACAGAGTACTCAGCGTTCTTACAGTACAAAGAAATGAAAGATAAATACGATTACATGCAAGGTTTTGATGTTAAGTCAAAACACAACATAGCGATGACAATGGCTGTATTCTCTGCTTTCACAGAAGGTTTACAATTGTTTGCTAGTTTCGCAATTTTATTAAACTTTCCTAGATTCAATAAAATGAAAGGGATGGGCCAAATAGTAACTTGGTCAGTCAGGGATGAAACTTTGCACTGTAATTCTATGATTAGACTTTTCAGAGATTTCATAAAAGAAGAACCACAAATTTGGAATGATAAATTAAAAAATGAAATTTATGAAGCATGCAAAACAATAGTTCATCACGAAGATGCATTTATTGATCTTGCTTTTCAAATGGGTCCAATGCAAGGTTTAACAGCTGAAGAAGTTAAACAGTATATTAGATTTATTGGTAATAGAAGATTAGAGCAATTAGGTTTAAATCCTATTTACGATGTTAAGAAAAATCCATTAACGTGGTTGGATACTATGCTTAACGGAGTAGAGCACATGAACTTTTTTGAAGGTAGAGCTACAGAATATTCTAAAGCTTCTACAAAAGGTACATGGGGTGAGGTTTTTGCTTAGTAATTATTTTTCCCAATCGAATTTTGGAAAAGTATCAAATACCTGAAGAACTTTATCAGACCATTGGTTGCAAATTTTTTTGTAATCTTCATCAGATGTATTTAAACATTTAAGGTAAGATAATTTTTTCTGATCTTTTTTATATACCGCAATATCTATTGGCGGGCCAACTGTTAAATCACTTTTAAGAGTGGAGTCCATAGAGATCAATGCACATCTAGATGCATCACCTATTGAAACATTAGGGGTTATCACTCTATCAAGTATTGGCTTACCATACTTTACTTCACCAATTACCAAGTAGGGTTTACTATCTGCTGGTCTAATATAATTTCCCTGAGGATAAACGAGGTATAATTCTAAATCTTGCCCTCTTATTTGTCCTCCAATAATAAATGTAGCCCCTAAAACTAGGCTGTCTGTGTTTACTCCGTCTGGAGAAGAATGTTTAATCGTAAGTTTCCCAACATATGAAGCTATTTGTTCAAAATCTTTACATTTATTAAGATTTAAAGCAGAGTTTTCTTTAATATCTTTTTCAATGGATTTAAAAACTGCCTGAGATGTTGCTAAATTTCCTGAAGTAACAATCACGACTGTTCTGTCACCTACATCGTAAGTAAGCATTTTAGAATATATGTTAACGTTATCTAAACCCGCGTTTGTTCTAGAGTCAGAAGCCAAGACAACGCCTTCATTAGTCTTAATACCAATACAATATGTCATGGTGAATTCTTATTTAAAAAACAGTAAATATTCAATTCTTAATTATCATAGCTATTATCGAATTTGTGCATTTGATTAAGCTAATAAACTATAAAGAATTATCTAATGGTTAATTTGTGGAAAAAATATGACTCTAAAAAAACTTATGATGAGTACCTAAACTCTGACCATAAGTTACGTAGGCAAGCTGTAATTATCTCTCACATTTTAGAGAGACATGGAATCAAAAAATTAAACGAAATAGAAAAGAACTGTGCAAGTACAATAAATGCTAGGGGAATAAATTTTCGAGTTTATTCTTCAGGTAAAAAACTCCAAGAAAAAAAATGGCCTCTAGATATCATTCCTAGAATTATCTTAAAAAAAGACTGGGCAAAAGTTTCTAAGGGATTACTTCAAAGAGTAAAAGCCCTTAATCTTTTTATAGACGATGTTTATAACGATAGAAAAATATTTAAAGATAATATTATTCCTGAAGAGCTAGTTTTTAATTCACCATTTTATTTAAGAGAATGTTATGGATTTTCACCAAAATATAAAGCTTGGTCCAATATCTCAGGAATTGATTTAATAAGAAATATCAACGGTGAGTTCATGGTTCTTGAAGATAATTTAAGAGTTCCTTCAGGAGTTTCTTATATGCTTGAAAATCGAATGGTGATGAGAGATGTTTTTCCTGAATTATTTACAAAATATAAAGTTTCTTCAGTTCATCAATATCCAAATAAATTATATCACTGCATGCTTGAATGTGTCCCTCGAAAAACAAGAAACCCACATATGTGTGTGTTAACTCCAGGAAGGTATAACTCAGCTTACTTCGAACATAGATTTTTAGCAGAACAAATGGGTATCGCGCTAGTTGAAGGAAAAGATTTATTCGTTGAAAAAGATTTTGTTTATATGAAAACTGTAACAGGCCCGATGAAAGTTGATTGTATTTATAGAAGAATAGACGATAACTTCTTGGATCCAAAAGTTTTTTATAAACATTCTTTGCTAGGAGTACCCGGTCTATTCAAATGTTGGCGTAAAGGTAATGTAGGTATTGTAAATGCACCTGGTACGGGGATCGCTGATGATAAAGCAATATATTCTTATGTTGATAAAATGATAAAATTTTATTTAGATGAGGAACCAAAACTAAAACAAGTCCAAACCTTTTTGTGTAGAAAAAAAATTCATAAAGACCATGTTATCGAAAATATTTCGAAACTAGTAGTAAAACCTACAAATGGATCGGGCGGTAATGGAATATTGATTGGTCCTAAAGCCTCAAAGGAAGAGAGAGAAAATATGATTGATAAAATTAAATCCAAGCCAAGTGATTATATTGCTCAACCATTAGAAATTTTATCTACTACGCCAACAATATCTGAAGAAGGAATTGAACCAAGACATTTAGATCTTAGACCGTTTGTCTTAACTGGTAAAAAATCTTGGGTTACAACAGGTGGACTTACTAGAGTAGCTCTTAAAAAAGGGAGCACAATCGTTAATAGTTCTCAAGGTGGTGGCTCAAAAGATACTTTAGTTATTGAAAGGTAAATTTCTTAACAACCTTTAAATGAAGCGTACATACTCTGTAAAAGTTCAGAATACATGCCTTTACCTTTATCTAAAGTTGCACCAAGAGGATCTAAAACACCAGTTTTAATTTTCGTGTCTTTCGCTATTGATTTTATAATTGCTGGATTGAATTGAGGTTCTGAAAAAAGACAATTTACTTTTTCATGCTCTATAACCTCTCTAATTTCAGATAATTGTTCAGCCCCAGGCAAAACATCTGGATTTACTGTTAAAGCTCCAAGAACTTTAATACCAAATCTATTTTCAAAATATTGGTAAGCATCATGGAAAACTACAAATCTAAGATTTCCTTTTAGATCTCTTTTAATATTTTTTGTTAAATTATCTAATTCAGACTGAGCTTTTTTAGAATTAGCTTTATACTTAGAGCTGTTATCTGGATCTAATTTAACTAATTGTTTTTCGATTTCTTTTACAATTACTTTAGCATTCATTGGATCTAACCAAACATGTGGATCGTGTTCACCGTGAGCATGTCCCTCATGCCCGTGATCATCATGTTTAGCTTTTTTATGACCATGATCATCGTGTTTCTTTTCTTTATGACCGTGTCCATGATCATCATGTTTTTTCTCTTTATGTCCATGCCCATGATCGTCATGTTTCTTTTCTTTATGACCGTGTCCATGATCATCATGACCTTCAAATATATTTTTTTCTCTAAACTTAAGTTTTTTAACTCCACTTAAGTCCATTATTTCTACATTTACAGCTTTTTTAGCGATTGTATTTAATGGTTTTTCTAAGAATGCTTCTAAATCTTCACCAACCCAAATTATGAGATCTGCATTTTCAATCATTTTTGCATGTGAAGGTTTTAGGTTAAATCCATGTGGTGAATTAAAACCGTCTACTATAAGATCTGGCTTTCCTACGCCATCCATGACGTAGCTAGTGAGAGAGTGTATTGGTTTAATAGATGTTACCACCTTTACACCAGCATTTGCTGACGTTTTTAATCCGATAATTAAAAAGAAAGTAATTGTAAGCTTTAAAATTTTGTTTATCATTGTTATAATATAACGTTTGTTATAATATAACACTTTTTAAGTCAAGATTTAGAATGAATAAAAATAATAAAAAAACTCTAGTTAAAGTTGAAAAGGCTGGATTAAAGATCAATGGTAAATCTTTAGTAGATGGAGTTTCTTTCGAGGTTCGACAGGGTGAGATTGTTACATTGATAGGTCCTAATGGATCTGGAAAATCGACTACAGCTAAAATTGCATTAGGTATTCACAATAATATCGAAGGTGTTGCGAAAAAATTTACTGATAAAATTGGTTACGTTCCACAAAAAATATCAATCGATTGGACTTTACCAATAAGAGTTATTGATTTTATGTTTCTAACTAACGATTTAAATAACGAACAAATTAATGTTGCATTAAATCTGACAGGAGTAGAACATTTAAAGCAAAAAAATGTAAGCGATCTTTCAGGTGGCGAATTTCAAAGAGTTTTAATTGCAAGAGCAATTGCTAAAAAGCCTGAATTTTTAGTATTAGATGAACCAGTTCAAGGGGTAGATTTTAAAGGTGAAATAGCTATTTACGAATTAATTAAAAAAATTTCAGAAGAGTTTAATTGCGGAATACTCTTAATCTCTCATGATTTACACATGGTAATGTCAGCTACTGATTACGTAATTTGTCTTAATGGACACGTTTGTTGTTCTGGAAAACCCCATGTTGTTGCACAAGATAATAGATATAAAGAATTATTCGGAGATCGTGCATCTAAAGTTCTTACTTTATATGAACACAAGCACGATCACACTCACTCTCAAGATGGAACGATTAATCGTAAACAATAGCAATGTTAAATGATTTTTTTATAAGAGCTTTAGTAGCAGGAATTGGTATTGCCTTAGTGACTGGACCATGCGGATGTTTTATCATTTGGAGAAGATTTTCTTTCTTCGCAGGAACTTTAGCACACTCAGCACTATTGGGAGTTACTATGGCAGTTTTTTTTGAGATTAATATTGCTTTTGCAGTTTTTTTAATATCTGCATCTTTAGCAATCATTCTTTTACAATTACAAAAAAAAACAAAATTACCCAATGATGCATTATTAGGTTTACTTGCACATGCATCCCTAGCTGTTGGTCTAGTAATCTTGGGATTTCTTAGCTCAATAAGATTTGATATTATGGGTTTATTATTTGGAGATATACTTGCTGTAAATCAAATAGACTTGATGTTTATTTGGATAGGCGGGGCGTTGATTCTTATTATATTAAAAATTATTTGGAAACCTCTATTTGCTTCAACCGTAAATTATGAATTGGCAGAGGCTGAGGGCATGAAACCGGATAGAGCAAATGCGATATTTACAATTCTGATGGCTGCAATAATAGCAATTTCGATAAAAATTGTAGGGCTTCTTTTAATTACCGGAATGTTAATTATACCCGCAGCAATGGCTAGAAATATTTCTAACAACCCTCAACAAATGGTTTTCCTATCAGTGGTTGGCGGACTATTATCTGTAGTGATAGGATTGTTTTCATCTTTAGAATTTAATACTCCATCTGGACCTTCAATTATAACTGCAGCTTTAATACTTTTTTGTTTTTCACTTATTAAGTTTAAAAAATATTCTGAATTGAAAAAATAATGTTTAATTGGTAAATTATATAATGGCACAAGCACAAGCACTTTCTAGAAATCAACAAATTGTCTTAAATATTATTGAAAAAGCAAAGGGGCCTTTAAAAGCTTACTCAATACTTTTTAATGTACAAAAAAAAGGAATCAACGCACCTCAACAAATTTATCGAGCTTTAGATAAGTTAATTGAAATGGGAAAAATTCATAAAATAGAAAGTAAAAATGCTTTTGTTGCTTGCAGAAGTTCAGATTGTGAAATTTCAAAAGCAACAGCATTTTCGATTTGTGAAAGTTGTGAAACGGTTGATGAAATCAGCGATACCAAACTTTCAAAATATTTATCAGGTTTTAATCATAAAAAAGGAATGAAATTTAAAAGATTTAATTTAGAATTTTTTGGTATTTGTAAAAAGTGTAAAAAAGATTAAATCACCTTTAACTATTTCTGCGACAATACTCTCTTTTCATTAAAATTTTTTATCAATTAATATAATAATAACAGAAGGATAATTATGAAATTATTAAAAACTTTAATAACTATAGTTTTTGTTTCGACATTAAGTTTATCAATTAACGCAAAAGAAATAAAAATGGGTAAAGCTGATTGGGACACAGGTTATTTCCAAGCAGAAGTTTATAAAAAAGCACTAGAAAAAATGGGTTATAAGGTTACTGGCCCAACTGTAATGAAACCTCAGGTGTTTTATGTTGCAGCAGCAGCAGGAGATATGGATCTTTGGGTGAATGGATGGTTTGGAAATCACGACTCTTATGTAAAAGAGGCTATGGGTAAAGTTAAACCTGTAGGCTATGTTGCAAAAAGCGGTGGCTTGCAAGGTTACTTAATTGACAAAAAAACTGCAGACAAATTTAATATTAAGTCTGTAATGGATATAAAAAATCACGCTAAAGAGTTTGACTCTAATGGCGATGGTAAAGCAGATATGGTTGCTTGTCATCCAGGATGGGGTTGTGAAAAAATTATATCAAGGCATTTTGAAGAGCTTGGTCTGGGTGAATTTATTAATCCGATAAAAGCAGATTACTCAGCTGCTATGGCAGATATAATTTCAAGATATAAAAACGGCAAATCTGTTTTATTTTATACTTGGACTCCGAACTGGACAGTCGGCACTTTAAAATTAGGTGAAGATGTAGTTTGGATTGAAGCTCCTTTTAGTGAAACAAAGGAAGTAAGCGTGCCAAATGCAACAAAGTCAAAACTTAACATGGGATTTGGAGTAAACGACATTAGACCAGCTGCTAATGTTGATTTTTTAAAAGCCAATCCAAAAGTAGAAAAGTTTTTAAAAAAAGCATCTATACCTTTAGCTGATATTGCTGCTCAGAACTTAAAAATGAATAAGGGTGAGAAAAGTGAAAAAGCAATAAAGAAACATGCTGAAGACTGGATTAAATCAAATCAAAAAACTTTTAATAGCTGGATAAATTAAGAATAAATTAGCAAATAAGAATATATGCGCACGATAGTGCGCATATAAGACATATCTCACTTTTTAGTTGTATTACGGTTACATTCAAAATTCATACATGTTAAAATTTTATAAATTTAGGAGGGAAAATGAGATATTTAAAACATTTAGTATCAATAATTGCAGCTCTTACTATTAGTAGTGCTGTATTTGCTAACGAGATCAAAATGGGTAAGGCAGATTGGGATACAGGGTATTTCCAGGCTGAGATCTATAAGGCAGCTCTTGAGAAAATGGGTTACAAAGTTTCAGGCCCAACTGTAATGAAACCTCAAGTATTTTATGTAGCAGCAACATCAGGCGATGTTGATTTATGGGTGAACGGCTGGTTCGGTACTCATGATGGTTACATTTCAGAGTCCAAAGGAAAAGTTAAACCAGTTGGTTACGTAATGAAGGGTGGTGGAGCCCAAGGTTACTTAATCGATAAAAAATCTGCAGATAAATTTGGTATCAAAAGCGTAATGGATATCAAAAAACATGCGAAAGAGTTTGACTCTAATGGAGATGGAAAAGCAGATATGGTTGCTTGCCCTCCAGGCTGGGGATGTGAAAAACAAATCACAAAACACTTTGATGAACTTGGACTAGGTGATTTTATCAATCCAGTAAAAGCAGACTATTCAGCTTCAATGGCAGATGCAGTGTCTAAATACAAAAATGGAAAATCAATTCTATTTTATACATGGACACCTAATTGGACTGTTGGTGCTTTAAAACTTGGTAAAGATGTAGTTTGGATTGAGGTTCCATATAGTAAAACAAAACCAACTAAGATCGCAAATGCGACAAAGTCTAAAGTAAATTTAGGTTTTGGTGCTGATGATATAAGACCGGCAGCTAACGTAGATTTTCTTAAAGCAAATCCAAAAGTAGAGAAGATGCTTAAAAAAGCTTCTATACCTCTTGGAGATATTGCTGCTCAAAACTTGAAGATGAACAAGGGTGAGAAAAGCGAAAAAGCTATTAAGAAACACGCAGCTGAATGGATAAAAGCTAATCAAAGCACATTTGATAGTTGGATCAAGTAAGGGTTCAGGTTAATTTTAATGAGTTTAAAATTAGCCCCATCAGATTACGAAATATACATTCCATTAGGTGAATGGATAGAAGGTAATATTAAAGAGTGGCTATTTGAACAACGGCCACTCTTTAAAAAAATCTCAGCTCCGATTGATACTGTTCTAAATAGCTTGGACTCACTTTTTAATTTTATACCTTTTCCAATTATACTTTTAATATTTATAATTTTCGCTTACAGGACAAATGGAATTAAATTTGCAATATTTTCTTTTATAAGTTTAGTTTTTATTGATCTTGTTGATCTTTGGTCAGAAAGTATGACCACACTAGCAATGATTTTTACTGCTGTTTTATTTTGTATGTTGATTGGAATTCCTCTCGGCATCATTGCTTCAAGAAGTAATACTTTTGAAATAATTTTACGCCCAATACTTGATATAATGCAAACGATACCAAGTTTCGTTTATTTAATACCAGTTGTTATGCTTTTTGGAGTTGGTTTAACTCCTGGTGTAGTTGCTACAATTATATTTGCTTTACCACCAATTATTCGATTAACGAATTTAGGTATTAGACAAGTTGGCAAGGGATTTAAAGAAGCTGGATCAAGTTTAGGGTTAACAAAATTTTTAATACTTATTAAAATCGAAATTCCTTTGTCTCTAAAGACTATTATGGCAGGAGTTAATCAAACATTGATGCTTGCATTATCGATGGTTGTTATTGCAGCTCTTATTGGTGCCGGGGGGCTAGGTTTAACTGTATATATTGCTCTAGGAAGACTTGATGTTGGATCTGCGGTTATTGGCGGAACAGGTATAGTAATTCTAGCAATTATTTTAGATAGAATTACACAAAAAATTATTAAATCACACTAAAGAATTTAATTTTTCAATATGTTTTGGAGTAATTTCACAACAGCCTCCAATAATTTTTGCTCCCTTGTTCTTTAATTTTTTACAAATTTCAAGAAATTTTTTAGGAGTAAGATCTTTTCTTTTTCCAAGTTGAACTTTAGGATTATTCGAGTCCGGTTTCCAACCTGGTGGAATGTGTTCAAAAGCATTTATCTTAAATCCAAATGGAACATTAAGTTTTTTTGCGTCTTTCATCACTTCATTCAAATCCTCAAATGAAACACAAGAGGCCATAATCCCCAAAGGCTTATGTTTTTGAACTTTCTTAGCTACAGTTATAAATTTTTCACCCGACGGTAACAACCCTTTGCTCCTTATGTGAATACCGACTAAAATTTTTTTCTTGTATTCTTTAATTGCACTCAAACCCAATGAACACTCTTTCCAGCTACTCATTACGTCTAAATAAAAGAAATCAACATATGGATTGAGATATTTTGCTTGGGATCTAAAACTTTCTTTTATAAATCTAAGATCTTTTCCAAGATCAGCAAAATAAGTAAAATTTTGAGGCGGCAGACTTCCTGCAATTAAAATTTTTTTTTTTGAGATTGCTACGGCTTTTTTTGCCAGTTTTCCTGCTAGAATATTCAGATTTTTATATTCTTTTGCTAACCCATTTTCCATGAGCCTTCTTTTTCTGCTACCAAAACTATTAGTTACTATAATTTCTGCTCCGGCTTTTATAAAATCTAAATGTGTTTTGATGACTGTCTTATGATATTTTCGATTAAATAATGCTGAGGCTCCCCATAGAGTTCCGTGAGGTTTTACTCCACGGTTAAGGAGTTCCTGGCCCATACCCCCATCTAAAATTCTTGTTTGTTGAAAAAAATTATTATCCAGAGACTTCAATCCCAAAAAAAGTGGATATTAAAACAATGATTGCAAAAATAGCAAACCACATAAACCACTGAGATGCTACTTTTACTAATGAACCTTTATCAATACCTTTCCAAGGCATAAAAGTATATGTAGCAAGTGTAATTAAGATTAAAAATAAAAGTAAATTAGTTAAAGTCATTTATCTTTGGTTAAGCAACATTACTTCTCTTACTTCGGCTCCTCTGTATTTAGATAACGGTCTTATAAGTTTATTTGAGGCATGTTGTTCCATTATATGTGCAGACCAACCAGTAATACGCGACATAACAAATATTGGTGTATAGAAATCTATATCAATTCCCATCATGTAATATGTTGGGCCGCATGGGAAATCTACATTAGGATGAATATTTTTACGGTCTAACATTACCTTTTCTAAAATCTCGTACATCCTTGTATACTTTTCTTTTTTCAAAAGCTTCGCAACTTTAAACATATAGTGTTTCATTGTTGGAACTCTAGAGTCTCCAGTACGGTAAACTCTATGACCAAATCCCATAACGACTTTTTTCTTGTTAAGTGCATTTTCAATCCAAGCTTTTGCCTTTTCAGGTTTTCCAATTTCCTTCATCATATGCATCACAGCTTCATTAGCTCCACCATGTAATGGACCTTTTAGAGAGGCGATTGCTCCAGTTATTGCACCATGTAAATCAGATAAACTAGATGTAATTGTTCTTGCTGTAAAAGTTGAAACATTAAAACTATGTTCAGCATATAATATTAGTGAGATGTCAAATGCTCTTACAATTTCCTTATCAGGAACTTTATTAAACATCATTTTAAAAAAGTTTTCTGAAAAAGATAACTTCTTACTTGGAGCTATAATTGATTTCCCTTTTCGTGTTCTGAAATAAGCAGCAACAGCTGTCGGTGTTTTAGCAAATATTCTCATTGCTTTTCTCATATTTGCTTTAGGAGAATTATCTTTTGTGTCTTTATCTTCTAATGCCATTAAACTTACACAAGTTCTAATTACATCCATTGGATGAGCATTTCGAGGCATTTTTTTAATGTCATTTAATATTTGTTTAGAAAGTTTTCTTTCTGATCTCTCTTGTTTGATGAATTTTTTTAACTGACTTTTATTTGGAAGTTCTCCATTTAATACTAAATATGCAACTTCTTCGAAATCACACTTATCACAAAGTTCCTGAACAGTGTAACCTCTGTAAGTCAGTGCACTTAGCTCAGGTACTACATGTGATATTGTAGTTTCATCAACAACTATTCCTAACAAACCTTTTTTAATTTCTTCACTCATTATTCATGTCCTTCTGTAGAAAAATCTGTGATTTTCTTATCAGGTGTATTGTATTTCTCATATTCTACTAACTCGTACAACCTTTTTCTAGTCTGCATTTTGTCAATAATATTATTTTGATGGCCATCTTTAAATATTGATTTAAGACCTAATTCAACATTCTGCATAGCGAGCCTCTGTGTTGTCACAGGATAAATAACTAAATTATAGCCTAAATTTTCTAATTGTGATCTATTCAATAATTTGGATTTACCAAATTCTGTCATGTTGGCTAGTAAATAACCTTTAGATATTTTTCTTACTTTTTCAAACTCCTTTTCATCTTTCATTGCTTCTGGAAAAATCATGTCTGCTCCTGCATCTTCATAATATTTTATTCTTTCTAGTGTTTTATCTATTCCTTCAACAGTATTTGCATCAGTCCTTACTATAATTAAAAAATTTTTATCTTTTCTAGCATTTACAGAATCTTTAATTTTTTTAACCATTTCATCTTTTGAAATAAGTTCTTTGTTATCTAAATGCCCACATCTTTTTTCGGCTATCTGGTCTTCTATATGACAACCAGCTAAACCTTTTTCCTCAAAGGTAATTATTGTTTTTTTACAATCTTTAAATCCAGTATCTGCATCTACAATTGTAGGAAGGTCCGTTGCTCTAGAAATTTGGTTAGCTCTGTAACTTACTTGATCTAAAGTTGTTAATCCTATGTCTGGTAATCCTAGATCATTAGACATAACACCACCTGAAATGTAAACTCCATCAAATCCAATTTCAGCTATAAGTTTTGCACACAAAGGATTATAAGCACCAGGAAATCTAAGAAGTTTTTTTGATTGTAAATTTTTTACAAATTCTAATCTTTTTTCAGAATTATTCTTTTTAGTAAAATGCATCTGCAAAGTTTATATTAAAGAGAGTTGTAAAAATCAAAGGCTATTATTTAATAAGAATAAATATACCAGTTAAAACCAATAAAAGTGCTAAAACATATTCAATTATTTTTTTTGTTCTAATATCTCCTACAAATTCTCTTAATCCACTTCCGAAAAGTGCCCAAAGACTGATTGTGGGAAAACAAATTACTGCGGCAGTAATAGTAACAAATGCAACACCTATAAAAATATTTTCCTCAGTTGGAAAAAAACCTGATGCAACAGTGACCGCAATCGACCAAGCTTTTGGATTTATAAATTGGAATAATGATGCCTCGTAAAATCTTAAAGGTCTTCCAGATTCTTTTTGAGCCATAGAAAATGAGCCAATCATTTTCCATCCTAGGTAAAGTAAATAAATAAAACATAAGATTTTCATGTAGAATTGCACTTGAGGATAAATTAAGAATAAATTTGCTAGACCAAAACAGGTAAGCCCGATCTGAAAGATATGGCCTAAAGGTATTCCAATTAAATGTGGCAAAGTTCTCACAAATCCAAATTTCATGCCTGATGCTGTAAGCATTGCATTATTCGGACCTGGGGTAAAAAACATTGTAAAATAAAAAGTCGCTAAAGCTGAAAAAAGAGCAAAACTAATCATAAATATTTTTCAATAATTTTTTCGAAATTTTCAAAGTCAGAAATTAATTCATCGTGCTTGATTTCATTTTCAGTTTTTTCGGTATACCCATCTTTTACTAAGACAAATGGTAATTTAGCGTTGTACGCAGACATAGCATCAACCTCGCTATCCCCGATCATTATTGTTTTTTTTAAATCACCTCCAATAATTTCAACAACATCTGTTAGATGTCTAGGGTCAGGTTTGTTAAATGCAAAAGTATCTGAACCAGCCACATATTCAAAGAATTTGAATAAATCTAGTTTTTTTAATAAGTCTATCGCAAGCCTTTCTTGTTTATTAGTACAAACAGCCATCGAAATATTTTTATTTTTTGCCCATTTGAAAAAATTAATTGCACCTTTTAATGGAACACTTTCTTTATCAATATTTTTTGAGTAAAAATCTATAAATTCTTTAGTCATTTCTTTTTTTGTTTTCTCATCTTTTATTTCCTCTTTAAAAGATCTTTGCATCATCACCCATGCGCCTTTACCTGCGAGGGACTTTATATCTTCAAGTTTTTTTTCTGAGTGACCAAACTTTCTCATTACATGATTATGAGCAGCCATTAAGTCTGGTGCAGTATTTACTATTGTACCGTCTAGATCAAAAAGAATGGTGTAAATTTGACTCATTTTTAAAAGTATTAAAAAGAAATATTTTGTGACTTATTTCAGTTACATTAATAATGTAAAGAAATTTTTAATGAATACAAATAATAAATTAAATAAAGCTAATTCGTATAGGCTTAAACAAGAATTATTAAGAAACAAAGCTTTAAAGAAAGGTGTAAATTTAGTTGCACCAGAAACAACATTTTTATCAAATGATACTATTTTTGGAAAAAACGTTACAATAGATCCTTATGTTGTAATTGGTCCAAAAGTTAAAATCGGAGATAATACTCATATTAAATCCTTCAGTCATCTAGAGGGAACTAAAATTGAAAAAAATGTAGTTGTAGGTCCTTATGCGAGGTTAAGAGAGGGGACATTGTTAAAAGAAAATTCTAAAATTGGAAATTTTGTTGAAACAAAAAAATCTCTTATAAATAAAAATTCGAAAGTAAATCACCTCTCTTATATTGGAGATACTTCAGTAGGAAAGAATTCTAACATTGGTGCAGGAACAATT
>CACISL010000009.1 GCA_902589305.1 uncultured Pelagibacteraceae bacterium | reverse complement strand
AAGAAACGATTACCGAGATGTAATAATTAGTGAAAAAATTAAAAATATTTCTGATTTAAGAAATGGCGTAAAAATCGGCTCAAGTTCAAAAAGGAGAGAACTTCAATTAAAAAAAATAAATAGCAATATTTCTGTAATCAATATTCGGGGAAATATTGATACTAGAATTAATAAAATTAATGAGAACAAATTAGATGGAGTCATTCTTGCAGCTGCTGGAGTAAAATCACTTAAACTCGATAAAAAAATTAGCTTAACTTTTAATTGTGATCACATTTTACCAGCGGTGGGACAAGGAATAATTGCAGTGCAATGTAGAAAGGAAGATAAAATTAAAAATTTAATAAAAAGAATTAACGATAATACAACTAATCTTTGCGCAATCGCTGAAAGAAAAATGCTTCAAACCATTGGAGGTGATTGCGATACTGCAATAGGTGGGTTAGCCGAAATTGAAAACCATAATTTAAAACTTAAAGCTCAGCTTTTTTCAGATAGTGGCCAAGAGAGTTTTGAATATGAACTTACAGGCAGAGAGGTTGACGCTTCTTTTATAGGAAAAAGTGTTGGGGAAAAATTATTAAATTTAGCTGGAGAAAAATTTAAAAAAAAATGAATATTATAATAACAAGACCCTTAATTGACTCTGAAGATTTAATGGGCAAATTGCTTTCTTTAGGCCATAAAATTATTCATGTACCTACTTTAAAGATCTCTAAAGCTGAACTTGATCCTCTTGACTCCGAGAAATACAATGCATTTATTTTTACAAGTGCTAATGCAATTAGGAGTCTTAAACTATTAAAACCAGATAGAAATAAACTTTGTTTCTGTGTTGGAGCAATTACTGAAAAGATTGTAAGGCAGCAAGGTTATAATAATACTATTTCAGCTGGAGGGACAATAAATGCCTTAAAGAATATTATTGTTAATTCAGGTGACTTAGATAAAAAAAAAGTCATGGCGTATATATGTGGAGATAATATTACATCAGACTTGGATTTAGAGCTTCAAAAAGAAGGTTTTCAAATAGATAAAATTATCAATTATACTTCAGAAAAAATTAAAGAATTAAATGAAGATACCAATAATTTAATCAACGATCATCCTCCTGACATAATTTTTGTTTACTCAAAAAGGAGCGCAGAAAGCTTTATTGATTTAGTAAAAAAGTACTCACTCAATGGACTGATGACAGGCTCAAGAGTTATGTGTATAAGTGAAAAAGTTATAAATGTTTTCAAAGAAGCTGGATGGAAAAATTTAGAAACCTTCGAAGCTGGAGATGAACTTATAAAAATTGGTAATTAGATGGAAGTATTGCAAAATTTTAAGATATTATTTTTAGATGTTTGGAATAAAGGTATTTCAGGAGTTAATATTTCCGAAATTATTATTGCTTTAATCATTTTTTTATTTTTTCTTTTTTTAAGAGGAATTTTTTCAAAATTCGTTATTAAAAGATTGGAGAATTATGTTACAAAAACCTCAAATAACTTTGATAATACTCTTGTAAAGTCTATGGAAGGGCCAGCTAAGTTTTTTCCGATTGTATTAGGTTTTTTTGTAGCCACTAGTTATCTAACTATTGAAACTCAAGCTGCGGATTTTTTAGAAACTATTAATCGTTCTTTAATTACAATTCTTATATTCTGGACCTTTCACCAAATCATTGGACCCTTTTCAACTGTTGTAAAATCAGTCAGTGATTTACTTTCAAGGGATTTAGTTAATTGGATTATCAAAGCTCTAAAGGTTTTAATAATAATTCTAGGATTAGCGGCTGTTTTAGAACTTTGGGGAATTAAAATTGGACCAATTATAGCCGGACTAGGTCTATTTGGTGTTGCCGTTGCACTCGGAGCACAAGATTTATTTAAAAATTTAATTTCAGGTATATTAGTTTTAGTCGAGAAAAGATTTAAAGTTGGAGATTGGATATATGTTGAAGATGTTATTGAAGGCACAGTTGAGTCAATAGGTTTTAGATCTACAGTTGTTAGAAGATTTGACAAATCTCTTGCAACAATCCCTAATTTTCAGTTTGCAGAAAAAGCAGTAATAAATAATTCTTTAATTACCAATAGGAGGATTAATTGGATTATAGGCCTAGAGTATAGAACAACAAGCAAACAATTAATTGATATCAAACAACAGATAGAAAATTATATAAAAAATAGTGAATTATTTTCAAAATCAGAAAATACAATGCTATCAGTGAAAATCGATCAATTTGCTGCAAGTTCAATAGATATAAAACTAATATGTTTTACTAAAACCACAAAATATTTAGAGTGGATGAAGGTAAAAGATCTTTTAGCCCTTGAAATAAAAAATATAGTAGAAAAAAATAATGCGTCTTTTGCTTTTCCAAGTACATCAGTTTATGTGGAGAAAAATTGATGAAATCGATATTAATTCTTTTCGACAATATAGTGAGCCTTTACATCTGGATATTAATTATCCACGTAATATTTAGTTGGCTGGTTACTTTTAACGTTTTAAATACAAGTAATCGTTTTGTTTATTCTGTTTTAGACATCTCTTACAAATTGACAGCACCACCTCTTAATTTTATCAGAAGATTTTTACCTAACTTAGGATCTATAGATATCTCTCCAGTGATACTTATTTTAGGATTAATGTTTTTTAGAAATTTAGTTTTTGAAATGTTTGCGCCAGGATTATTTTTAAGATGATTATTGATGGAAAAAAAGAGGCAGAGATTATAAGAAATGAAATTAAAAAAGAGATTTCAGATTTAAAGAAAAAAAGCGGTAAAACACCCAGTCTTACAGTTATCTTGATTGGAGATTTTGCGCCCAGTTTGATATACGTAAAGAATAAAGAAAAAAGTGCTCGAGAAGTTGGCATTAACTCTGAAATAATTAGATATCCAAAAAATGTAGGCGAAAAAGATATATTAAAAAAAATTGAAGAACTGAATAAAAATGATGAAATTTCTGGCATTTTAGTTCAGCTTCCTTTGCCCAGTCAGATTAGTAAGGAAAAAATTATTAATGCAATTAACCCATCCAAAGACGTAGACGGTTTCAATCCAATAAATGTTGGCAATCTCTCATCAGGTTATGACTCAATCGTTCCTTGCACACCTTTAGGATGTCTTTTATTGATTAAAAAGATAGAGCCAAATTTAGCAGGCAAACACGCGGTTATAATAGGAAGATCTAATTTAAATGGTAAACCAATGGCTCAATTATTATTAAAGGAAAATTGCACCGTAACTATAGTTCACTCAAAAACAAATGATTTACAAAATGAGTGCCTCAAAGCAGATATTTTAGTAGCAGCTGTTGGAGCTCCAAATTTAATCAAAAAAGACTGGGTAAAAAAAAATGCGATTGTTATAGATGTTGGCATTAATAAAGTAGGAGAAAAAATAGTAGGAGATGTTAATTTTGATGCATTAAAAGATAATGTTAAAGCAATAACTCCTGTTCCTGGAGGCGTAGGACCAATGACAATTGCATGTTTATTAAAGAATACTTTAAAGTGTTTTAAAGCTCGCTTGACCTAGACTTTTCAATTTTTAAGTACCTACTATTTCTAAATCTTATAATAACTGTAGCAATCGCAACTATTAAAATAGCTAAAGAAATATAAATCAAGTTTGCAGGGTCACTCTCTTTATCTTGTAATATTATGAACCGAGCTAGCGCTGTAATAGCTATGATTAAAGGATATGTTATTCTTACGGATTGAGTTTCCCAATAAGATCTCACTAAACCAATTACTTCGATATAAATGAACATTAAAAGCAAATCAGCTAATGTAATGTCTTTGTTATCGTACATTTCTTTCATTTCTAAAAAGAAAGCAATAATAGTTGATACAAGAACAACTATAACCGCAACTAACTGAATATTTCGAATCGAACTGTTCATCTAATATTAATCTATCAAAAATTTAGGCTTTATTTAACTGTTTAGAGTGAAATTTTATGAAATTTTCAACTTTTCTTTTATTAAAGGATTTATTCTCCTCAAAAGAAACTTTTTTCATTGAATAAGCTTTATTTTTTGTCCTTCTTGATAAAATAGTTACGTTCCCTTTGCATAAACTTAAAACAATATCACCAGATACTTTGTTTCTTTTTTTATCAATTAGTTTTTGTAATTTAAGTCTTTTTTTTGAAAACCAATAGCCGTTATATACTAGCTCAGCATATTGTGGCATTATTCTCTCTTTTTTATGAGCAGTTTCTTTGTCAAGAGTTACAGACTCTATAGCTCTATGCGCAGCATACAACAAAGTACCACCTGGAGTTTCGTAAACACCTCTAGATTTAATCCCAATAAATCTATTTTCAACTAGATCAACTCTACCTATTCCATTTTTTCCAGCCAGAATATTCAATTTACTTAAAAGCTTTTCAGGGCTTAATTTTTTTCCATTTACTGCAATCGGGTCACTGTTTTTAAAAGTAATTTTTACTTTTGTAGGTTTGTTAGGAGCTTTTTGTGGTGAAACTGTTCTCTGATAAATAAATTCAGGAGCAGAATTTTTTGGATCCTCCAAAACCTTACCTTCTGTTGAGGTATGAAAAATATTATCATCTACAGAAAATGGTGGAGCCCCTTTTTTGTCTTTAGGAATAGATATATTATTTTTTTTAGCGTATTTAATTAAATCTGCTCTTGATTGTAATTTCCACTCTCTCCATGGAGCAATAGTTTTGATCTTATTTTTACCAAAATATGCATAACCAAGCTCAAATCTTACTTGATCGTTACCTTTTCCAGTTGCTCCGTGAGAAACTGCAAAAGCTTTAAATTTTTTTGCAATTTCGACCTGTCTTTTTGCTATAAGTGGTCTAGCTATTGAAGTGCCCAACAGATATGTTCCTTCATAAACCGCGTGTGCTCTTATCATGGGAAAAACATAATCTTTAACAAAGATATTTTTTAGATTTTCAATAATTATTTTTTTAACTCCTAATCTTTTAGCATTTTTGATAATTTTTTTTCTATTAATTACTTGACCAATATCTGAAGTATAAGCAATTACTTCAGCATTATAATTTTCTTGTAGCCATCTTAAAATTATAGATGTATCTAATCCGCCTGAGTAGGCTAAAACAATTTTTTTCATTTAGTTGCAAGTTTTTTTTGCTGTATTATATGCCTTCGTAAATCCCATCATTGAATAATGATCTGTTGTTTCCGCTCCATTAGCAGTTCTTGCTTTAACTATTATATCAGTCGCTTTTTTCATTAATTGAATAAACTTTCTTTCCTCCTGGTCGTCTAACAACCAGGCAAAATCTTTTTGAGAAAAAAAGGAATATTTTCTTTTTCCAGAGCTAGCGGTAACACTAGAAGTTTTATAGTCATGACCACTTGTTAAGCTTACTTCGTCTTTAATTTCTTCAGAAGGTCTGAATGTTACGAAAAGTTTAGATTTATTTCTCTTGACTGCTGCAGGAGCTCTTTTTGTTGGAACTGTTTGTGCAAAACAAATTTTACCTTTATCAGTTTCTGCAACAAAACTTTCCCAGTTCTTATATTTGCCGGTAGATCTTGGTGTTACAGCGAACGCATTAAAAGAAAAGACTATTAATGTAAAAGTAATCAATATTTTTTTAACAAACATATTTTATTTTTATACTAAAAATAATGTATTTCAATGGTTTGAATTTATGGAGATGGATTAGGATTATTATTATGGATGATATTAATTTTATCCATAATTTCCTTAGACAATTCAATATTAACACTATCTATATTTTCTATTAATTGTTCCATCGTAGTTGCTCCAATAATATTACTTGTAACAAATGGCCTTGAATTTACAAAAGACTGAGCAAGTTGAACCATTGTCAAATTATACTCTTTAGCGAGATTAAAATATTCATCATAGGCTTTCATAGCCAAAGGGTTTAAATGCCTTTCCCAACCTTTAAATAAAGCTTGTCTAGAATTTTCAGGCATTTGATTATTTCGATATTTTCCCGAAAGTGCACCAGCTGCTAAGGGGTAATAAACAAGTAGACCACATTTTTCTCTAATAGATATTTCTGACATTCCTATTTCATAGGTCCTATTCACTAAATTATAAGGATTCTGAATTGACATCATTCTAGGAAGATTTTTGCTATTAGAAATTTCAATATATTTTGATAAACCGTATGGAGTTTCATTAGACATACCAATGTATCGAATTTTGCCGCTTTTAATAAATTTGCTCAAAGCCTCAAGTATACTTTCAAAAGAATTCCAGTCTCCCTCTTTAGTGTCTAATGAATATTCTCTTTTACCAAAATAATTTGTTGATCTTTCCGGCCAGTGAAGTTGATATAAATCAATGTAATCCGTTTTTAATCTTTTTAGACTTCCATCTATTGCCTCACCAATTTTTTTCTCACTAAAATTATTTCCTCCACCTCTTATCCAGTCACATCCTGGCCCAGCTACTTTTGAAGCAAGGACTATTTTATCCCTATTTTTTCTTTTCTCGAACCAATTTCCAATCATAACTTCAGTCTTTCCATAAGAGTCCGAATTAGGTGGAACGGAGTAAATTTCAGCTGTATCAAAAAAATTAATTCCTTTACTTACAGAATAGTCCATTTGTTCAAAAGCATCTTTCTCAGAATTTTGAGTCCCCCAGGTCATAGTTCCAAGACATATTAAACTCACCTCCAAGTTTGTAGTGCCTAATTTTTTAAATTTCATAAAATTGTATTAATTATATTAGTTTTTTAGGTCAATTTTTACCTATTGAAAAGTGTTTAAAAAAACTTATATATGTGTCCATGGATATCAATAAACAAAGATCGACTATTCGATCATCGGCATCCGAAGCTATAATAGATCAAGGTTTAAGATCTTATATGCTTAAGGTTTACAACTACATGGCATCAGGAGTTCTGTTAACTGGATTCGTCGCGTTATTGTTTTTTAAAATGTCAGTCGTCACTTCAGCAGAGGGACAAATAATTGGACTAACAAATTTTGGTAATACAATTTATGCTTCAGGTCTGAAATGGGTAATTATGTTGGCACCATTAGCTATCGTTTTTTACATGAGTTTTGGAATAGCTAAAATGTCCGCAGCTAAAGCACAAACTACTTTCTGGGTTTTTGCAGCTTTAATGGGAGCTTCGCTTTCATCAATATTTTTGATTTATACTGGAGCGAGTATAACAAGAGTCTTCTTTATTACTGCCGGTACTTTTGGAGCAATGAGTATTTACGGTTACACTACCAAACGCGATCTTACTAAACTAGGTTCATTTTTAATGATGGGTCTTTTTGGAATAATAATTGCTTCTTTGGTAAATATCTTCATGAAGTCTTCTATGATGTATTTCGTAATTTCAATTATAGGTGTCTTAGTATTTGTAGGTTTAACGGCCTATGACACTCAAAAAATAAAAAATATGTATTTAGTAAGCGATAGTGGAGAATTGATGGGCAAAAAAGCTGTTATGGGTGCTCTAACACTTTATCTTGATTTCATAAATCTTTTCATCATGCTTTTAAGGCTGTTCGGTCAAAGAAGATAATTACTTAATTAATTTTAACCTAATCCAGCTAGTTTTTGTTATCAGCTGATTTAAATTTTCTGACTTTTTAATAACTTTACCGTCTTTATCTTTGATAAAATATTTTTCATTTAAATATACTGGCTTCAAGTTTTTGGTAATTCTAAGCACAGGTTTTTCAGATGTCCTTTGATATACATCAAAAGAAACCTCTTTTGCATCTGTTGAGAATGAATAATCTTTCCACGATCCGTTGGAGACCATTTTTGCGTAAAGATTTAAAATGCATTGTAGTTCTTTCTTGATAAAAAATCTTTCTCTTCCTTTTTTTTTAAGATCGTTGTTTATAATTAATTTAATATTATTCATATCTTATATTTATTAATTAATGGTACTTGAAAAAGGGTGAATATAAACGTGATTGGTAGAATACCCCATACTTTAAAATTTACCCAAGTCGTCTCAGGTTGTGTTCTCCAGACAATTTCATTCAATAAAGCTAGAAATATAAAAAAATAAGCCCATCTAAAATTTAACTTATCCCAACCAGCTTCATTTAATTGAAAGGCTGTTTGTAAGAAAAATTTAAGAAAGTTTTTTTGAAAAAAAACTTTACTTATAATTAATATTCCAGCAAAAATTATATTAACAATAGTTGGTTTTAAATAAATAAAAATGGGGTTATCGAAATATAAAGTTAAGCCTCCAAACAGTGTTATTATGATTCCTCCTGTTAAAGAGACATATGGAATTTTATTTTCAACAAAATACATTATTACAACAGCAACAATAGTTGCAATAATTAATGGGGGAATAGCAAATAAGAGGTTATTTCCACTTTTGTAGTAAACAATAAAGAAAATCAATAACGGCCCAAAGTCAGTAATAAATTTTAAAAATGACTTATTCACAATTAATAGAGACTAACATATTATAAAATTTTAACAATTTAGATATTGATTTTGATAAAAAAATTACTAACTATTGGATATGGCAATAAGCAATAATGCAAAATTTTCTATTGGTGAAGTAGTCAAGCATAGACACTTTGACTTTAGAGGTGTTATATATGATGTTGATTTTGAATTTAATAATTCTGAGGAATGGTATCAATCAATTCCTAAAGATGTAAGACCAAGAAAAGATCAGCCTTTTTACCACTTGTTAGCTGAAAGTAACGATGTAACTTATGAAGCTTATGTTTCAGAACAAAATTTATTGTTAGATAAGTCTAAAGAGCCGGTTAAACATCCGCTTATAGAGGAAATTTTTTCTGGCAAAAAGGGCACGAGTTACTTCAAAATTTCCAACTAATTAATACCGCCTTAAATAAAACAATATTTATTCAAATCTGGGACACAGAACTAGCGTAAGTTTTTAATGTTTCAGCCCAATTGAGAATAAAATTCTTATTTTACTCCCTCCAATTCTTAATTGGGCTTATAATAGAACTTCACAAAAAAATATTATTATAGTAGTTAAGGCTAATGCTGAATTTTTTTAATAATAGTAATATTTTTATTTGGATTGAAAAACTTATAAATTTTATCAACTCGATTTTCTTTGCACTACTTTTAGCAGCACTTTCATTTGCGCTTATCTTCTCACCACCGGATTATTTACAAGGTGATAGTGTACGAATAATGTACGTTCATGTTCCATCGGCATGGATAGGTTTGGCCTCATTCACGTGCATTGCTTTATTATCTTTAATAAATTTTATCTTTAAAATTAAGAACTTTACATTAATAGCAAAAAGCATTGCACCTATTGGCCTTATGTTTACATGCATTGCGATTGTTACTGGCTCTATATGGGGCCAACCTACTTGGGGAACTTTTTGGGCATGGGATGCAAGAATAACTTCGATGGTAATTTTAGCTTTATTCTATTTTATTTTTATAGCTTCGCACAAATTAATTTCCCAGGAAGAAAGGGCAAACAAAATTTCAAGTGTTATAGCAATCTTAGGTTTAATAAATATTCCGATTATAAAATATTCTGTGGAGTGGTGGAGCACTCTTCATCAACCAGCAAGTATAAAGATTACCGGGACAAGCACTATACACCCCTCAATGTTAATGCCTTTATTACTTATGTTTTTAGTATTAATTTTGTATTGTGCGCTAATTTTTCTAATGAAATATAAGACAGAAATCATTAGAATTAAGAAAAAAAATTTAAAAAGATTATGATTAGTAATTTTATTTTAATGAATGGATACGGATTTTTTGTTTGGTCATCTTTTGCTCTTACTTTTCTAGTGTGCGTGGTTGTTTACTATAGAACTCTTAAAACACTTAAAAAGTATGAAAAAGAATTTGCGAAAGAAATTGAAGAACTTTCTGTTGAACAAAAAAAAATAGTTTTAGAGAAATCTAAAGTTGCCTCTAAAGTTCTTTCATCTTACAATAAAACAATTTAAAGCATTTAATGCTTCCAAAAAAAGTAAAAAAAAGAGCATCTCTTTTATCAATTTTTTTTATAGTTTCTGTGTTAAGCATTTTTTTAATTTTAAATAGCCTTAACAAAAATATTTTATATTTTAACTCCCCTTCAGATATAAGATTAAATAAAAATATCAATTTTGATAAAAAAATTAGAATTGGTGGAATGGTAAAGAAAGATTCACTGAAAATTAATGATCAAGAAATAAAATTCGTTATTACCGATTTTAAAAATGAAATAATAGTAAGTTTTACAGGCACAGTTCCTAATTTATTTGCTGAGGGCAAAGGCGTTGTAGCAGAAGGGAAATTATTAGATAAAAAATTTTTTGTTGCTAACAGGATCTTAGCCAAGCACGATGAGAATTACATGCCTCCTGAAATAAAAAATATAATGAAAGAAAATGCTAAGTAACATTGGAAATATTTTATTATTATCAAATGTATTAATTGGTGCTTTAATTATTTACTATTCTTTTAATTGTCTGAAAACATCGAATAATTTAGTTTTTAAGAATATCTATCAATTAAGCCTTATTCAAAGCACATTAATTTTATCTTGTTTTTTTACTTTAGTAGCTGCTTTTTTAGTGTCAGATTTTTCTTTAATTAATGTTTATCAGAACTCGCATTCATTAAAACCAGTCTTTTATAAAATTTCTGGAACTTGGGGAAATCATGAAGGAAGCCTTTTATTATGGGTAATAATTCTTACAGTATTTTCTTTTTTATTTTTAGTTTTAAATAAGAATCACCCAAAAAATTATAGGCTTCATACTTTAATCATCCAGAATTTATTAATTTTAGGTTTTTTATTTTTCATTTTATTTAATTCAAACCCTTTTAGTATTATTAACCCAGTCCCAAAAGAGGGATTAGGATTAAATCCTATTCTGCAAGACCCCGCTTTGGCTATTCACCCTCCATTACTTTATGTAGGTTTTGTTGGATCATCGATCTATTTCTCAGCAGCAATGGCATCTATGGTCTCAAATTATAATGATAGATCTTTTGCCAAATCAATAAAAGGCTGGGTTTTAATATCTTGGGTTTTCCAGACTTTGGGGATTATGGTTGGATCTATTTGGGCTTACTATGAGTTAGGTTGGGGAGGGTTTTGGTTTTGGGACCCTGTTGAAAATGCTTCACTATTACCTTGGTTTGCAATGACGGCACTTTTACATTCTCTTTTAGTTTTAGAAAAAAGAAATGCTTTATATTTTTGGACAATAATACTTTGTTTGTTAACATTTACTTTAAGTGTTACCGGAACATTTTTGGTAAGGTCTGGAATACTTAATTCAGTTCATACCTTTGCAAATGATCCATCAAGAGGAATTTATATATTAGTTTTTTTAAGCATTATGATCATAACTTCAGTATATTTTTTATTTACAAGATATAAGCCCGAAACAAACCATATCTCTGGCAATAGTAAAGAGACATTCGTTCTAATTAATAATTGGTTTATGATGTTTTATTTAATAACTGTTTTGCTTGGTACTTTATATCCAATTTTTACTGACGTTCTTTTTAAGAGTAAGATTTCAGTAGGACCTCCTTTTTATAATTCAGTAATTGCTCCGGTGGTGGTTTTTTTTCTAGTTTTTATGGCTATTGGACCACAAACCAAATGGATAAAAAATAAATTTACTAATTTAAAACAACTTTCAATAATTTTAGGCGGTGCACTATTAACAAATTTTACAATTATTTTTTTATTTAAGAGTTACAGTGTTATTTCAAATCTAATAATTATTTCTTCACTATTTTTGATTTTCTCATCTTTTATGGATTTGTTCAAAAAAACCAAATTAAATTTTGCCAGAATAATTTCACATTTATCCTTCGGTTTCTTGATTTTTTTTATAGGGTTAAATCACAACTTTACAATTGAGAAAGATTTTAATTTAAAATTAGGAGAAGAAAAGGTTATTGATAACTATAAATTTGTTCTCAATGACTTAGAATTAATCAATCAAATTAATTATAAAGCTATTATTGGCAAACTTCGAGTAAAAAACATGAATACAAATGAAGAAAGAACACTAAAACCAGAAATTAGAATTTATGATAATCCGCAAACATTGACTTATGAGGCTTCAATAAAAACAAATTTTTTTAAAGATCATTATTTAACTATGAGCAATATAGACCGTTCAGAGTATTACAATGTCAAATTTCAAGAAAAACCTCTTATGATTTGGATTTGGATATCAGTAGTGATGCTATCACTTGGCGGTTTTGTAAGTTTATTTAAAAATGCAAAAAACAATTAAATTAACAATATCGGTATTTATTTTTTTTATATTATTAGTTTTTTATTTATCCCTAAATAAGGTTTCTAATTATGATACGGAAAATTTAGTTGGTAATAAACTTAACCAAATTAAATTAGAAAGTTTAGAAGGCATTAATTATATAACTAATAAAAATTTGAAAAAAAATAGCTATACTTTAATTAATTTTTGGGCATCTTGGTGTGCTCCTTGCCGAGTCGAACACCCTTTTTTAATGGAATTATCCGAAATAAAAAATTTAAAAATTTTAGGTGTAAATTTTAAAGATAAAAAAGATAACGCCTTAAACTTTTTAGATAGTTTAGGAAATCCCTATCATTATTTAGCAAAAGATATTAAAGGAAAACAGTCAGTTAACTTCGGTATTTATGGTATACCTGAAAGTATTTTAATAGATAAAGATTTTATAGTGATCAAAAAATTTGTTGGCCCTTTGAACTTTGAAGATTTAAATGAGATTAAAAAAATAGTTAGTTCATTATGAGGACAAAAATAATTTTTACTTTCCTTTTGATAAATTTTTATTCATATGTAGCTTCAAATGAAACTATAAATGAAAATAAGATTTATAAAAATCTTAGATGTTTGGTTTGCCAAGGACAATCAATATCGGACTCCAATTCAGACTTTGCAGTAACTCTTAAACTTGTTGTTAATGATCTTATAGAGAAAGGAAAATCTGAGGAAGAAATTTACAATTTTTTATCCGATAAGTATGGAGATTGGATTCTATACAAACCAAAATTTAATTTGGAAAATCTAGCACTTTGGTTTTTGCCTTATTTTGTTTTATTTTTGGGAGGATTAATTATCCTTTATATAATTAGAAAAAAAGTTAAAAAAACATAGATTGCTAACTGTACATATTAACTAATTAGTTGTATTTTTTTAAGAAAATGAAAAACCTTTTTTTAACATTTCTTGGGATTGCTTTAATTGTTTGTGCTCCATCTGCTAAAGCTGATAATGGTTCTTCAGATATCTCGTTCTATACTGGAACATTTGATGTAATAGATAAAGAGGGAGATGATCAAACATCTTTACTTGGTATAGAACACAAAAATCCTGATCTATTTAGAGATACATTTTTAGGTAAGTTTAAACCTATTACCGGAGCATTTATAACTGGAGATAATTCAGCTTACTTGTATACAGGTGTAGAAGGCCAATATGGTTTAGGACCATTAAAAATTTTACCAAGTTTTTCACCAGGGTATTATGAAAAAGGGGATGGAAAAGATTTGGGTAGTGTTTTGGAATTTAAGAGTGAGATAAAAATAGGTTTTAATATTTTTGAAAATTCTAAGTTAAGTTATAGCTACAGCCACATCTCTAATAACAATTGGGGTGAAACAAATCCAGGAACAGACAATCAACAAATAACTTTTTCTAAAAATTTTTAATAACAATGAATTTAAACGATTGTTATAATTTTGATGATTTTAGAAAATTAGCAAAAAAAAATCTACCCGCTCCTATTTTTCATTATATCGATGGCGGGTCTGATGATGAAACTACACTTAAAAGAAACACCGAGTCCTTTTTAAAGTGCGATTTAGTTCCTAATATTCTAGCCAGCGTGGGTGAGCCAGATTTATCTACCGAAGTTTTTGGACAAAAAATTGATTTGCCTATATTCCTATCACCAACTGCAATGCAAAGGCTTTACCATCATGATGGAGATAAAGCCTCAGCTAGAGCTGCTGAAAAATTTGGAACTTTTTACAGTATGTCTACCATGGCTACTTCATCAATTGAGGAAATAGCAAACATTTCTGGAGGCCCAAAGCTATTTCAACTTTACATTCACAAAGATCAAGGACTTACAGATAATTTAATTGATAGATGTAAAAACTCTGGGTTTAAAGCTATGTGTTTGACTGTTGATACTGTTGTTGCTGGAAATAGAGAGAGAGATCATAGATGGGGATTTACAACTCCCCCAAAGCTTACCTTAAAAAGTTTGATGAGTTTTGCAACGCATCCTAAATGGGCATTTAATTATTTGACTCATGAAAGATTTCAGCTGGCTAATGTTTCTCATTGGACTAAGAAAGGATCAAGTATTGCAAAAGGTGTAATGGAATATATCAACGAACAATACGATCCTGCAATGAGTTGGAAGGATGCTGAATACGTCGTCAAGAAGTGGGGAGGGCCGTTTGCTTTAAAAGGAGTAATGTCAGTAGAAGATGCAAAAAGAGCAGTTGATATTGGAGCTTCTGCCATAATGCTCTCAAATCATGGAGGTAGACAACTTGATGGATCAAGATCACCTTTTGATCAGTTACCAGCAATAGCAGATGAAGTCGGAGGAAAAATTGAAATCATTTTGGATGGTGGAATTCGAAGAGGAACTCATGTTCTTAAAGCTCTTTCTCTAGGAGCAACTGCATGTAGTTTTGGAAAAGGTTTTTTATTTGCACTAGGAGCAGGGGGACAAAAAGGAGTAGAGCAAATTTTAAAAAGAATGAGGGATGAAATAAGGAGAGATATGATTTTACTTGGGTGTAAAAGCATAAAAGAGCTAAATAAAACGAAAATTGCATATAGGTGATGCAAAAAAACTAGTATGCAAAAGTATTAATAAATATTAGGTTTAAAATATGAAATTAGCAAAAAATTTAGAAAGACTTGGAACAGAAACTGCTTTTAGCGTCTTAGCTGAAGCTAAGAAACTTGAAGCCCAAGGTAAAGAAATGATTCACTTGGGTTTAGGTCAGCCAGATTTTATGACGCCTAAACACATAATGGAGGCAGCAAAAAAAGCAATTGATGAAGGACACCATGGATACGTTTTAGCGAACGGGATTGTTGAATGCAGGCAAGCAGTCTCAAGAAAAATTAAAAGTTTATACAAAAAAGAAGTTAGTCCTGATCGAATTATGATAATGCCAGGCGGCAAACCTACAATGTATTTTGCGATACAAATGATCGGTGAGCCCGGTGCTGAGATAGTTCATCCAACACCTGGTTTTCCAATTTATGAGTCTATGATTAATTATACTGGCGCTAAATCAGTACCTTATGACTTGACAAAAGAGAAAGAATTAAAGTTTGATCCCGAAAAAATTTTATCTTCAATAACAGATAAAACCCGACTTGTTATTTTAATAAACCCTAATAATCCAACTGGAAGTTTTGTTGAAAAGCCAGCAATCGATTTTCTTGCTGAAGGTTTAAAGAAACATCCGCATGTCACAATACTTAGCGATGAAATTTATAGTAGACAAATTTTTGATGGAAAAGAAATGCCAACCTTTTTTAATTATCCTGATTTACAAGATAGATTAATTGTCTTGGATGGATGGAGCAAAGCTTACTCAATGACAGGTTGGAGAATGGGTTGGAGTGTGTGGCCAGAAAAATTAATTCCTCATGTAACTAAATTAGCTATTAATAGTTTCTCTTGTGTAAATGCGCCTTCCCAGTTTGCTGGAATAGCAGCATTAGATGGACCCGATGACTCTATTCATCACATGATGGAAAAATTCGACCAGAGAAGAAAATTAATTCATAAAGGATTAAATGATTTACCTGGAGTTGAATGCAGCATGCCTGGCGGTGCGTTTTACGCTTTTCCGAATGTAAAAGGAACCGGTATGAGCGGAAGTGAATTTTCAAAAAAATGTATGCATGAGGCAGGTGTGGCAATTGTTCCCGGAACGGCTTTTGGTAAAACATCAGTAGATTTTGTTCGTTTTAGCTTCGCCGCATCAAGGGATAACATTCAAAAAGCACTAGATAAAATATCAAAAATGCTTAAGTAGGATTGATTATGAGCAGTTTACAAATGCCAAAAGTTGATAATGTGATTATGTCTAAAAAAGACAAAATTGCTTCAGATCTTCGTGGAATTATAAATTCAAAAAATGTTCTTTCGAGTCTTGATGAGTTAAGACCTTTTGAAACCGACGGTTTGACAGCGTACAGACAAATGCCTCTTTTAGTAGTTATGCCTGAGACTGTTGAAGAAGTCAGTCAAATTTTAAAATATTGTAACGAAAATAAAATTAAAGTGGTTCCAAGAGGAGCTGGAACTGGTTTATCAGGAGGTTCTATGCCTTTAGAGGATTGTGTTTTAATTGCAATGGGTAAATTTAATAAAATCATTGAAATCGATTACGAAAATAGATGTGTGGTAACCCAACCTTGCGTTACAAATTTAGCAATTACTCACGCTGTTCAAGATAAAGGTTTTTACTACGCTCCAGATCCGTCAAGTCAAATTGCATGTTCTATTGGTGGAAATGTTGCTGAAAACTCTGGTGGAGTTCATTCTCTAAAATATGGCGCTACTACAAATAATCTTTTAGGTATTGAGGTGGTCTTGATGGATGGAACTATAACTAGGTTCGGCGGGAAAGCAATGGATGCAGAAGGATATGATTTCCTAGGCTTGATGACAGGCTCAGAGGGTTTACTTGGAGTAATAACAGAGGTAACTGTAAAAATTTTAAAATCTCCTGAAATTGTTAAAGCTGCTTTAGTGGGATTTCCTTCAATCGAAGATGCAGGAAACTGTGTTGCACAAATAATCGCAGAGGGATGTATACCAGCTGGTATGGAAATAATGGATAAAGCTTTAACAAAAGCAACTAACGATTATTCTAAAGCAGGCTATCCAACTGACGCTGAAGCAATGATGATCATAGAATTTGACGGAACAGAACATGAAGTTGAGTCTTATATTCAGAAGGCAAAAGAAATTGCTGAAAAAAATAATTCTTCAAGTTTAAAAATTAGTAAATCAAATGAAGAAAGACTTAAATTTTGGGCTGGTAGAAAAGCAGCCTTTCCAGCTTGTGGAGTTCTAGCACCTGATTACATGTGTATGGACGGTTCGATCCCTAGAGGAAAGCTAGCTGAGGTTTTAAATGAAATCTCAAAGTTATCTAAGAAATATAATTTGCCAGTAGCTAATGCATTCCACGCTGGAGACGGAAACCTTCATCCCTTAATAATGTTTGACGCAAATGATAAAGAGTCCTTAAGAAAATGTGAGGAGTTTGGAGCCGATATCTTAAAGTATTGCGTTAAAGTAGGTGGCGCACTGACTGGTGAACATGGGGTAGGTATTGAAAAGAGGGAATTAATGTGTGAGGCATTCAATGATAAAGATATACAGCAACAATTAACAATAAAAGTGGCTTTAGATCCTAATTCATTATTAAATCCAGGCAAAGTTTATCCAATACTTAGAAAATGTGCTGAGGAAGGAAGAGTTCATGTCCATGGAGGAAAAACAAAATTCCCAGACATCCCTAGATTTTAATAATAATATTTTTAAACCATCTTCAAGAGAAGAAATTATTGAGATAGTAAAAAACTGTCATAGAAAAAACGTTCCTTTAGAAATTAGTTGTTTAAAATCAAAAAATAAAATTGGAAGAAATTTTCAGTCTGAAAAAACTTTAGACCTTTCTGGTTATAGAGGAATAATTGATTATAAACCTGAAGAGCTTTATATTAAAGCAAAAGCAGGTACACCACTTAAAGAAATTGTAGAAGAGCTTGATAAGAATAATCAACAACTAGCATTTGAACCTAATGATTTTGGTTACTTATTTTCTGGAGAAAGTAACAGTGGCTCTATTGGTGGAGTTGTCTCATGTAATTTCGCTGGGCCCAGAAGATTCAAAGTAGGTAGTGTTCGAGATCACATACTTGGTTTTCAAGGGATTAATGGAAAAGGTGAAACTATTAAATCTGGCGGAACAGTAGTTAAAAATGTTACTGGTTACGACTTAAGTAAATTAATATCTGGATCTTTCGGTACACTCACAATATTAACTGAACTCTCAATTAAAGTATTACCAAAACCAGAAACTAGCAAAACTTTGGTAATAAAGAATCCTCATCTTAAAAAAGCATTGGACTATCTTGGAAAAGGCTTATCATCTTCAACCGATCCATCAGGTGGCGTATTTTATCCAGATTATTTTGGAAATAATTTTGTTTTAAATGATCTTACATACGATGGAGGTTTAACAGCTATAAGAGTTGAAGGCCCAATTAATTCCGTAGATCAAAGATTAGAGAGATTATCTAAAGAATTAGGTCTCTTAGATCAAGAGCTTTCAATTTTAGATAATGAACAAAGTAATATTTTTTGGAATAAAACAAAAAATTTAGAGGTTTTTAAAAGTTTAAAAAGTAACTTATTAAGAATTGTTGTTCCAATAAGCGAAACTTTAAAAGTTATACAAAAATTTAAAAATTTCGAGATAAAATATTTTATTGATTGGGGAGGTAGTTTAATTTGGGCTTCATTTGATCAATTAAATACGAAAATACTTAATGAAATTAAGGATATAGTAAAAAAACATCAGGGTTATATTACATTGATTAAAGTTGAGGAGGATCTCAAAGCCTCTGCTGATATTTTTACAATAGATCCAATTAAGTATAAAATAAGTGAAAAAATTAAAAGGAGTTTTGACCCGAAAAGAATTTTTAACCCGGGAAAAATGTACACAGGAATTTAAATGCAGACATCATTTACAGATAAACAACTTCAAGACAAAGACAATAAAACAAGTGAAACTATAATAAGAAAATGCGTTCACTGTGGAATGTGTAATGCTACTTGTCCTACTTATGGAATTAATGGTGAAGAGTTAGAGGGACCGAGAGGTAGAATATATCTTATCAAAGATATGTTAGAAAATAAAAAACCAGCGACTAAAGAAATTGCAAAACATATAGATAGTTGTTTATCTTGTTATTCGTGCATGACTACATGTCCATCTGGAGTAAATTACATGCATTTGATTGATCATGGAAGAAATTATGTAGAAGAAACCTATAAAAGACCTTTTCTAGATAGATTATTTAGAAATATTCTTTCATTCGTCTTACCAAGACCAAAGATATTTTTATTAATGGCCTGGTCTTCCAAAATTATAAAACCATTCAGTTTTTTATTTCCAAAATTTTTAAGAAATGCTTTGAACTTAATGCCTAATAAAATTCCTGGAAAGAAATTAAAAGAAAAAAAAGTTTATGAGGTCGAAAAAGCTAAAAAAGTTTCAAGAGTTGCCTTATTAACTGGATGTGTTCAAAGAGTCATATCCCCTGAGATAAATGAATCAACTATCAGACTTTTAAATAGACATAATGTCGAAGTGGTTGTAATGCCAGATATATACTGCTGTGGATCGTTGAATCATCATTTAGGTAAACAAAATTTAGCTCACGAGTCTTTTAAGAACAATATTAATAGTTGGCATGACGAATATCTTAAGAATGGTTTAGATGCTATAATAAGTAATACATCAGGCTGCGGAACAACTCTAAAAGATTACGGACATATTTTTAAAAATGATAAAGATATGAAAAAAAAGGCAAAAAAAATTTCTGAATTAACAAAAGATATTACTGAGTACTTAGATGAGAATTTAAAGCTGAATATAAATCTTAATACTGAAAAAAAATATAAAATTGCATATCATTCAGCCTGCTCAATGCAGCATGGACAAAAAGTTCATCAACAACCTAAAGATTTAATTTCAAAAACAGGTAATGAAGTTCTAGAAATACCAGAAGGACATTTATGTTGTGGGTCTGCAGGTACTTATAATATCCTTCATCAAAAAATGGCAAAATCTTTGTTGAAAAATAAAGTAAAGAACATTGAAAAAATTTCACCTGATTTTATTTCAACTGGTAATATAGGGTGTATGACCCAAATTTCCTCAGGAACTAGAATTCCGATTATTCATACAGTTGAATTACTTGATTGGTTCACCGGTGGTCCAAAACCAAATAAATTAAATAATTTATAAAATGAAAAAAAAAATATTTGTAACTAGAAGACTTCTTAAAGAAAATGAGGAGAAACTTAAAACTCTATTTGAAGTTACACTAAATGAAGATGATAAGATTTATACACCAAAAGAAATAATTGATGGTTCAAAAAATTATGATGGAATTTTAAGCTCAGTCACAGACCCAATAAATGCCGATACTATTTCTAAATTATCTGATTCGATTAAAATAATTGCTAACGGTGCAGTTGGTTTCGGTAATATAGATATTCAAGCAGCAAAAGAAAAAGGGATAACTGTAACAAATACGCCTGATGTTTTAACAGATGCTACAGCTGATATTCAAATATTACTTTTATTAGGTGCATCTAGAAAAGCTTATGAGGGCCGAATTGCAGCAGAAACACAAAATTGGAAATGGTCTTGGGATTTTTTATTAGGAAAACAAATGTCTAATAAAAGACTAGGAATTCTTGGTATGGGTAGAATAGGAAGAGCAGTTGCTAAAAGAGCAAAAGCTTTTAATATGGAGATACATTATCACAATAGGTCTAAACTTTCTTCAGACTTAGAGGATGGAGCGATTTATCATAAAGATATAAAGAGCTTATTTGAAAAAAGTGAATTTTTATCGATTAATTGCCCCGCTACTCCAGAAACAAAAAACTTAATCAATAAAGAGACCTTAAGTTATCTAGAAGAAAATACAGTAATAGGTAACGCAGCTAGAGGTGATGTAGTTGATGATGATGCTATGATTGAGGCTTTGAAAAATGGTAAAGTTTTTGCTTATGGTTTAGATGTTTATAATGGTGAACCAAAAATTCATCCTGAATATTTAAAGTTAAAAAATATTTTTTTGCTACCTCATTTAGGAAGTGCTACCAAAAGGACAAGGTGGGATATGGCATATAGGGCTACAAAAAATTTGGAAGATTTTTTTTCAGGGAAAAAACCACAAGATCAGGTAAATTAGTACACTTCTAGATTGAATCTGCAATTTAAAATAATTCTAAAAAGTTAGAGACTCTGATTTGAGTTTATGCTTAAATATTTCAGTTAATTAACTAACGGAGGACATATGTCAAAAATAAAAAAAGGAGTAAAAACTCCATCAAGACGTAAGTTCTTTAAAGCAGCAGCAGCTACGGGTGCTGCAGCAGCAGCAACAGTTGCAATGCCTAACGTTGCATTTGGTGCTCCGCAAACTTTAAAGATGCAAGCGGCTTGGCCGTCAGGCGCTAACATTTTCTTTGAAATGGCTGGCGACTACGCAAAAATGGTAGGCGACATGTCTGGAGGTGAATTAAAAATTGATCTTCAGCCAGTTGGAGCTGTAGTAAAGACTTCGGAAATTGGACAAGCAGTAAGTTCAGGTGTACTTGATATGGGACACTGGGTAACAGCTTATTGGTATGGAAAAAATCCAGCAGCTTCTCTATTCGGTACTGGTCCGTCATACGGAATGTCATCTCAAGAAATTATGGGATGGATAGAGTATGGTGGAGGTAGAAAACTTTATGATGAAACACTTGCGAAAGTTGGTTTCGATTATATAGGGTTCTTCCACATGCCAATGCCTGCACAGCCTTTTGGATGGTTCAAAAAGAACGTAACAAAAGTATCTGATGTAAAAGGTATGAAGTACAGAACAGTAGGACTAGCAACTAACGTATTAACAGCAATGGGAATGGTTGTAAGACAATTACCAGGAGGTGAAATTCAGCCTGCGATGAAGACAGGTTTAATTGAAGCTGCTGAGTTTAACAACCCAACATCAGACTCTCAGTTTGGTATGCAAGACGTTTCTAAGCATTATCACTTAGGAAGCTTCCACCAATCACAAGAGATGTTTGAAATCCCAGTAAATAAGAAGACATTTAATGGATTATCGCCTAAACATCAGGCTATTCTAAAAAATGCTGCTTATGCTGCGAACAGTGATAACTACTTTAAAGCATTAGTAAGATACTCAGCTGACTTATCAAAATTGATGAACCAGCATAAAGTAAATGTGTATCAAACATCAGATGCGATCTTAGCTCAACAATTAAAAGGTTGGGATAAAGTAATTGGTGATTTCAATAAGAAAGATCCATTCTTTAAAAAGATTGTAGACTCACAAAAAGCTTATGCTAAGAGAGTTATGAAATACTTACTCATGAACCAGCCTAATTACAAGTTGGCTTACGAGAATGAGTTCGGTTCAATAGCAAAAGTTAAAATTTAATTATATTTTAATCATAAAAGGGGGCGTATTTGCGCCCCCTTTTTTTATGGAAATTACAAAAAAATTAGAATAGTTTAAAATTTCATGAGGGGATTTATTCATTTTGCAGATACTTTAAGTACTTCCGTAGGGAAGGCATTTTCTTGGTGCATCGTAATCTTAATGGGAGGAACTTGTTATGAAGTAGTTATGGCATATGCTTTCAATGCTCCTACTTTGTGGAATTTCGATTTTAGTTTACAAATGTATGGCGCAATATTTATGATGGCAGGCGCATACACTTTATCTACAGAAGCTCACGTTAGAGGTGACGTAATTTACAGACTTTTTAAACCAAGAACACAAGGTTATATCGATTTAGTTTTATATTTTATTTTTTTCTTCCCTGGTGTACTCGCACTAGCGTTTTATGGTTATGAATATGCTTCGCTTGCATGGAAGATAAAAGAAACAAGCTGGAACAGTCCAGCACAAATTCAAATTTATATGGCTAAATCTTTGATACCAGCTGCCGGAATTTTATTAGTTATCCAAGGTATTAGCGAAGTTTGTAGATCAATTATTTGTATTCAAACCGGTCACTGGCCTGCTCGAATGGTAGTAGCTGAGGAGACAGAAAAAATGTTAATGCGAACTTCACAAGACGAGGATCAAAAAGATGTTATTTAGTTTAACTAATCCCGAAATAGCAATTTTAATGATGTCCATTTTCTTATTTGCTGTACTGCTAGGTTTTCCAATTGCATTTACATTAATGGCGATGGGAGTTGGATTCGGCTATTACGCTTACTTCGATCCTACAAGAATGGAACATCTTTTTGATAATAGGATTTTCCAATTATTTGTTCAGAACACTTATACAGTGATGGATAATACTGTTTTAACCGCCGTTCCACTCTTTTTATTTATGGGCTACTTAGTTGAGAGAGCCGGAATAGTTTCTAGATTGTTTTTTGCAATAAGATTGGCCTCTCACAGACTCCCTGCTTCTATGGCTGTTGCCGCGCTTGTAACTTGCGCTTTATTTTCAACAGCGACAGGAATTATCGGTGCTGTTGTTACACTAATGGGATTACTTGCTTGGCCTGCAATGATAAGAGCTGGATATGATAAAAAATTTGCCTCAGGAGTAATTTGTTCTGGAGGATGTTTAGGAATTTTGATTCCTCCAAGCATCATGTTAATTGTTTATTCAGTTATTGCTCAGCTATCACCTTTAAGATTATTTGCAGCAGCAATTTTTCCAGGATTATTATTAGCTGGTCTTTATATAATGTATGCGGTTACACTTGCTTATTTTAATCCATCAATAGCGCCTAAACCTCCAAAAGAGGATATTCCGCCAAGATCTGAAATTTTAAAAGAGGTTATGGTTTCGTTCTTACCACTTTTTTCATTAATAATATTAGTATTAGGTACTATTTTAGGAGGACTTGCTACACCTGCAGAGGCTGCAGCAGTTGGAGCCTTTGGAGCGTTAGTGCTTTCATATTTTTACAAGACTTTAAAATGGAAAAATTTCAAAGAATCTGTATTTCTAACAGCAAAGACAACCGCAATGATAATGTGGTTATTCATTGGCTCTTGGACTTTCGCATCTGTTTTTTCTTACTTAGGTGGTCATGAGGTTTTTGAGCATTTTTTTAAATCAATGAATTTACAACCTTGGCAATTCCTAGTAATTACGCAAATAATTATTTTCTTATTAGGATGGCCATTAGAGTGGACTGAAATTTTGATTATTTTTGTTCCTATATTTTTACCACTTGTAGAATTTTTTGGAGTTAATCCTTACTTTTTTGCAATGTTAATTGCACTAAATTTACAAACTTCATTTTTAACACCGCCGATGGCAATGTCCGCGTATTATTTAAAAGGTGTGCAAACTAAAAATGTAGAGTTAATGGAAATATTTAGAGGTATTATGCCTTTTCTAGGTATTGTCATTTTTGCCATGTTTTTAATGTATCTATTTCCAGGAATAGCTCTTTGGTTGCCAGATACATTATTCGCTAATTAACAATTTAAATGATAGACGTTACATCTTTAAGTGCTTACGATTTATCACAAAAACTTCATTCTGGTGAAATTTCTTCATTAGATCTTTGCAAAGCTTATTTAGATAGAATTAAAAAATTTGAAAAAGACGTCCAGGCTTGGCAATTTTTAGACAAAAAACTTTTATTAGAAAAAGCTGAAGAAGCCGACACTTATAGAAAATCTGGAAAACCCCTCGGGCCATTGCACGGTATGCCAGTTGCAATTAAGGATATTATAGGTACGTATGATATGCCAACCGAATGTGGGACAGTCTTTAGAAAAAAAATGTCTAATTCACAAGACTCGGAAATTGTAAACTTATTAAAAAATTCAGGGGCAATTATCATGGGCAAAACTGTTACTTGTGAACTTGCATATATACATCCGTCTAAAACAAAAAATCCTCATGATTATTCAAGAACACCAGGAGGATCATCAAGCGGTTCAGCAGCTGTAGTTGCGTCACATATGGCGCCTTTGTCAGTTGGTTCTCAAACAGGTGGATCAGTAATTAGGCCAGCGTCGTATTGTGGTGTAGTAGGATATAAACCATCGTATGGATTAATCTCTAGAAACGGTGTTTTAAAAGTTTCAGATAAACTCGATACAATGGGCGTATTTGGAAAAAGTGTAAAAGATGTTGCATTATTAGCTAAATCACTAATTAGAAAAGATTTACACGACCCCTCAACAATTTATTTCGCTGCTGATAACATGATTCAGGAATGTGAGAAAGGACCAGTTTTTGATCCAAAATTTATTTTTTATAAAACGCAAAATTGGAAAAATATAAATAAAAAATCACAGCAAGCTTTTGAATTTTTAATTAAAAACTTCAAAAAAAACATAGAGGTTTTTGATACACCGTCATACTTTGACGATATACCAAATTATCATCAAATCATTCATGAAGTTGATATGGCAAATAATTTTCAAGTTTATTATAAAAAAGATAAAACTAAACTTTCAAAGGAAATGAGAGAAGCTATCTCAAGAGGATTAAAATATTCAGCAAAAGAATATGGTGATGCTTCAGATTTTATGAAACAAAGTTATGAGTCTTATAAAGAAGTTTTTGAAGATTACCACGGAATTATTACTCCATCATCAAGCGGAGTTGCTGACAAAGGATTAAAATCTACTGGAAGTGCGGACTTCCAAAAAATCTGGACTTATCTTGGTTTGCCCACAATTTCATTACCTTTACTTACAGGTGAAAATGACTTACCATTAGGAGTTCAGTTAGTTGGTGATAAACTTGATGATCTAAGATTTTTAGGTACAGCTAACTGGCTTGAGAAAAATTGTAGAGATGAAGGATAAAATTACAATAATAATTGGTGTTGGTCTCTGTACCCTTTTTTTAATTGGTTTAGCCACAACATTAACTAGATCAATGATGATAGGATTTTTTGATGTGCTTCCTGTTTATATTTTAATGGGTATGGTAATTGTAATGATGTTCTATGAAGCCTTCATTGACAAAAAATAATCCTTACGCTCCTTATTTACTTTTGTTAATCCAGCCAATTTTTATGGCTACAAACACTATTGTAGCAAGAGGTGGCGTTGAGTCAGTACCTCCTATTTCTCTAGCATTTTGGCGATGGCTTACTGTATTCATTATATTATTTCCATTTTTTTTTAACGAAATTTTAAAAAATAAAAAAGACTTTAATAAAGAGTTTTTTAAGCTTTTTTTCTTAGGCTCAATGGGTTGCGGTATATGTGGGGCTTTTCCAAATCTTGCAGGCATGACAACAACAATGGCAAATATTGGTATAATCTATACATCTTCACCGGTAATAATAATTTTTTTATCAATTTTATTCTTTAAAGAAAAAATTAATTTTTTTAGAATATTAGGCTTATTTATTTGTATCGCAGGTGTTTTTACAATTATATCTAAAGGTAATTTAGATTTTTTAATAAACCTAAATTTTACAATAGGTGACTTATGGGTTTTGGGAGCAGCTTTAGGTTGGGCTCTTTACTCAATTTATTTATTAAATTGGAAATCAAAATTTAGTTTAATGGCTCGATTTACTTTAATCGCAATGTTTGGATTTATGTCGCTTTTCCCATTTTTTATTTTAGAAAATATTTATTTTGCTAAGACAAATTATAATCAGACATTTTTGTTCTGGATTGTTTTTGCTGCTATTTCACCTAGTATTATTGCTTTCTCTTTATATACACGGTTACAAAAATATGTAGGCGCATCCTTTGCTGGGTTTACTTTATATTTATTCGCAGTTTATGGATCTATTTTTGGAATTATAATTTTTGAAGAACCTCTTCTAAGTTTTCATTATTTAGGTGGATTATTAGTTTTTACTGGAGTTTATTTCGCTAGAAAAAAAGTATGAAGTATCTTTATTTAGCTTTATCGTCAATTACATTAGCTTATATTATAATTGTACTTTTCACTTATTTGTACCAAAGAAAATTACTTTATCATCCAAGCGAAAATAACTACACAGGAGATGAAATTCAATTTGAATATAAAGAAGTTTTTATTAGGGTTGATAAAGATATAAAACTTAAATCATGGTTTTTGGAAAAAGACATAAAAAAATATAAAACAATTTTATACTTCCATGGTAATGCAGGTGATCTAACCAATAGGGTTCATAAACTTAATGAATTAAATAAATTAAATGTAAATATTCTTATTATTTCATGGAGAGGGTTCAGTGGTAATCTAGGCAAACCAACAGAGAAAAATTTGTACAATGATTCTAGAAAATCTGTTGAATGGCTTAATAATACTGGAGTAATAAATAAAAATATTATTTTATATGGCGAGTCATTAGGCACAGGTGTTGCTACAGAGTTGGGCCAGGACAATTCTTTCTCAGGTATTGTTTTAGAGTCACCTTTTACCTCAATCGCAGATGCAGCAAAAATTTATTATCCCTATTTACCTATCGATTTATTGATTAAAGACAGGTACGACTCTTTAAAAAAGATTAAGAATATAAATATTCCTATTTTAATTATGCACGGTAAGAAAGATGATGTTGTTCCTTTTAAAATGGGTGTAGAATTATTTGAGAAGGCCAATAATCCAAAATTCAATTACTTTTCCGATAACGACGACCATATGATGGAATTTAATGATCAACTGATGAATGCTTTGAGAAAGTTTTTAGATTTCAATACCTAACAAAGCTTTTGAAAAATATTCAGCGTTAAAGGGTTGCAAGTCATCTTCTTTTTCACCCATTCCAATTGCAACTATAGGTAAATTATATTTTCTACAAATTGCTAAAACTACCCCACCTTTTGCAGTGCTATCAAGTTTTGTAATTATAAGACCTGTTAGATTATGTATTTTGCTAAACTCCTCAACTTGGTTCAATGCATTTTGACCAGTAGTCGCATCAAGAACTAGTATTACCTCGTTTGGAAAAGACTTATCTATTTTTTTCAGGACATTGATAATTTTTTTGTATTCTTCCATGAGGTTTTTTTTATTTTGTAATCTTCCTGCCGTGTCTATCAAGGCGACATCAATTTCATTTTTTTTTGCAAATTCAGCAGTTTTAAAAGCAACAGACGCCGGGTCGCTATTTATTTCTGACTTAATTATATCTACTTTTACTTTTGCAGCCCAAACTTGTAACTGATCTATGGCTGCTGCTCTAAAAGTATCTGCAGCTCCAAAGACAACGGATCTATTATTATCTTTAAAATACTTTCCAAGTTTTCCGATACTAGTTGTTTTTCCAACACCGTTCACACCAGATACAACAATCACAGCAGATTTTGCATTTCCCATAAGGCTTAAATCTTTTTCGTACTTTTGGAGATTTATCGCTAACTTATCAGCTAAGAGTTTTAAAATTTCTTTGTGATCGTCTAAATTTTTATCAACTCTAAAGCTTTCGAAATCTTTTCTAAGCTCTTTTGCTACATCAACACCGGCATCAGAAGAAATGATTAATTCCTCAAATTCTTCAAGAATGCTTGAGTCAATCTTTTTTCTAGAAAAAATATTTTTAAAGCCGTCTGTAAGACTCGATGAACTTTTTCCAAGCCCTGATTTAAACTTATCAAAAATTCCCATTTTATATTTCTAGTTTTATATTCTTTATTTCTGACACTGGACCAGTCATAAATATATTATTTTTTTCATCTAAAAATATATTTAAGACTCCCTCTTTAAATTTAATATCAACTTTGCTCTCTACTAATTTATTATTTTTTCCAGCGGCAGCCGTTGCGCAAGCTGCTGTTCCACATGCTTTAGTAAGCCCAGCACCTCTTTCCCAAACATTAACTAAAATATTTCTCTTATCTAAAATTTGAGCAAATGTAACATTTGTTTTCTCAGGAAATAATTCATGATTTTCAATTAAAGGTCCTATAACTTTTAAATCGTATTTAAAACAATCATCTACAAAAAAAACTATGTGGGGGTTTCCTACATTTAGACAAAACCCGCCAGTAAATTTTTTGCCTTTGATATCTAGTGTGACGTCAGCAGGATTTACTATTCTTGATAACGGAATATCTTCAAAATTAAACAAAGGTTTTCCCATTTCAAGTTTTACCATTAAATTTTCAACAATTTTAGCATTAAGAACCCGATTACTTGTTCTTAATTTTATTTGGTTAGCATTTAAATCTTTACTCAAAAGATAAGCGACACATCTTGAACCATTTCCACAAGCACTTACTTCACCACCATCAGAATTAAAAATTGTTATTGGGAAAGAATTCTCTTTTTCTTTTTCGATAAAAATTATCTGATCAAAACCAATATTGCTCCTTTTTCCTAATTCAATAATTTTATCTTTGGTTAAGTTGATAGGATTTGATCTTCTATCAATAATAATGAAATCATTGCCCAATCCATCCATTTTATATGCGTTAATTAATGTCATAATTGATTAGTATAATTATTCATTGACTTTTAAAACCCCAAATTGTAGTTTCCACAAACTTTCCGCAAATACATATGTTTTTGCGGTGCTCTTGAAAACAAGAGTGTCGACACTAGTCAGCGAAGGTTCGCCCACTAGTGCGATAGGTGTTGGACGTTATAAAAATGTTTGAAAATTTAACAAATAGATTAGAAAGTATTTTTTCTAAGCTTAAAAGTGCTCCCTCATTGACAGAGGAGCAAGTTGACTCTGGCTTAAAAGAGATACGATTAGCTTTATTAGAGGCCGACGTAGCTCTTCCTGTTACTAAAGAGTTTATAGCCAATGTAAAACCTAAAGCTATTGGTAAAGAAATTATAAAATCAACATCTGCTGGACAAATGATAGTTAAAATCGTTTACGATGAATTAGTTAATATTTTAGGCTCTAAAAACGAAGAACTTAACTTCAAAGCTGTTCCACCAGTCTCCGTTTTATTAGTTGGATTACAGGGTTCGGGTAAAACAACGTCTGCAGCAAAGTTAGCAAAAAATATAGAGAAGAATTTTAAAAAAAAAGTAATGGTAGTTAGTTTAGACGTTTATAGACCAGCTGCTCAAGAACAACTTAAATTACTTGCCGAGGCTAATGGAATTCAATGTTTGCCTATAGTTGACAAGCAACAACCAATCGACATTACTAAAAGGGCATTAAATGCAGCTAATCTTAATGGCTCAGATGTTATTATTTTTGATACAGCAGGAAGAACTCAGATAGATTTACCTATGATGTCTGAGATTAAACAAATTAAAGACATTACAAAACCAGCAGAAACAATTTTAGTAGCTGACTCGTTGACAGGACAAATAGCTGTAAATGTTGCAAAAGAATTTGACACTGCTGTTAATCTTTCTGGAATTATTCTTACGAGGGTTGATGGTGATGCACGTGGTGGTGCAGCATTAAGCATGAAACATGTGACTGGCAAACCAATTAAATATATTGGTGTTGGAGAGAAAATCACCGATCTTGAACTTTTTCATCCTGACCGATTAGCTAACAGAATATTGGGAATGGGCGATGTAGTAACTTTAGTAGAAAAAGCTCAACAAGATTTAAGTGAGGAAAAAATTAAAGAGACAGAAGATGAATTAAAAAAAGGAATATTCACAATGGACTCATATCTTTCACAGTTAAGGCAAATGAAAAAAATGGGTGGAATGGAAGGGGTTATGTCTATGTTGCCAGGAGTGAATAAAATGAAAGCAAAAATGGATCAAGCAAAAATAGATGAAAAAATGTTAGTGGAGAATGAAGCAATTATTTTATCAATGACTAAAAATGAAAGAGAAAATCCAAAAATTATTAGCGGATCAAGACGTAAAAGAATTTCTAAAGGAGCAGGTGTAGATGTTTCAAAAATTAATAAACTGTTAAAACAATTTAAAATGATGTCAGACATGATGAAAAAAATGTCTCAAGGAAAAAAAATTCCATCCGGGATGATCCCAGATGAAATGCTCAATCAACTAAAATGAAAGGTATAAAATGTTAAGAATAAGACTATCAATGGGCGGAGTAAGAAAAAGACCCATTTATAAAATTGTAATTGCTGACAGTAGATACCCAAGAGATGGAAAATTTATTGAAAAAATTGGCTCTTACAATCCTTTGCTTCCTAAAGATAAAAAGGAAAGAATAAAAGTAGAAGCAGAAAGAGTAAAATATTGGATGAGTAAAGGAGCTCAGCCAACGATGAGAGTTTCTAGATTACTAGGCGAGGCGCAGTTAATGCCAATGCCAAAACCTGGGAACAATCCTCAAAAGGCAATACCAAAAAAAGATAGAAAAAAAGCTGAAGGAGATAAAAAAGAAGAAACTAAAAAAGATGCTCCAACAGCAGACGGTAAAAAGCCTGATCAAAAAGCTGAAGATAAAAAGGAAGAACCTAAAAAGGAACAACCTAAAGCGGAGGCTAAAAAGGAAGAGCCGAAGAAGGAAGAACCTAAAAAGGAACAACCTAAAGCGGAGGCTAAAAAGGAAGAGCCGAAGAAGGAAGAACCTAAAAAGGAACAACCTAAAGCGGAGGCTAAAAAGGAAGAGCCGAAGAAAGAAGAAAAAAAGGCTTAACAAAAAGGTTATAAGAGATGTTAGAAGTAAAAATTTTTACTTTATATCCAGATTTATTTCCTGGTCCTTTAGATATCGGAATTTTTAAAAAGGCAAAGCAAAACAAAATTTGGAATTTAAAAGTAATAAATATTAGAGACTATTCGAAAGATAATCACGGTACAGTAGACGACACTCCCTTTGGAGGCGGAAGTGGAATGCTCTTACGTCCTGATATATTAGCATCAGCTCTTGATAAGAATATAAAAAAAGGTGAAAGAATTATTTATTTATCTCCGAGAGGTAAAAAATTTGATCAAAACGTTGCTAGATCTTTAAGTAAAGAAACAAACTTAAACCTTATCTGTGGTCATTTTGAGGGTGTGGATCAAAGACTCCTTGAGACAAGAAATATTGAGGAATATAGTTTGGGTGATTTTGTTCTATCAGGGGGTGAGCCAGCATCTTTTGTTTTTGTTGACGCTTTAATAAGACTATTACCTGGAGTGCTAGGAAATGATGACTCCACCAAAGAAGAAAGTTTTGAAAACCACCTATTAGAATATCCTCAATATACCAAACCTAGGGAATGGGAAGGTAAAAGCCCTCCTGAGGTCTTATTTTCAGGCGATCATGCCAAAATAAAAGGGTGGCGTTTATCTCAATCAGAGGCTATAACACGACGCCAAAGACCTGATCTTTGGAAAAAATATTTAGAGAAAAAAAATGAAAAACATTGAAGACATTAACAAAGCAGCAATTAAAAAAATAGTTGCCAACAAAAAAATTACTGACTTTTCTCCTGGCGACACAATAAAAGTTGGTGTTAAGATTGTAGAAGGCAAGAGAGAGAGAATTCAATATTTTGAAGGTGTTTGCATAGCTAAAAAAAATAGAGATATCAACTCTTCTTTTACAGTTAGAAAAATTTCATTCGGTGAGGGAGTAGAGAGAACATTTGCTCTTTACAGTCCCAATGTAGATTCAATTAAAGTAATTAGATCAGGGAAAGTAAGAAGAGCGAAACTTTATTATTTAAGAGATAGAAAAGGAAAATCAGCTAGGATTGCTGAAAAAATTAAAAAGAAGATTGGTGTGGACGTTACAGTAAAACCTGAGGAACCAAAGGCAAAACCAATCGAGTCCGAAAAGCAGGAAATTAAAACAGAAGAAGTTAAAAAAGAAGCTCCAAAAGTCAAAGTTGAAGCTAAAAAGCCAACTGACGAAAAAAAATAGAATACATGTCCAAAACTCTATACGATAAGATATGGGAAAACCATCTTGTTCACGAACAAAGCGATGGCACATCATTAATTTATGTTGATAGACATTTAGTTCATGAAGTTACAAGCCCACAAGCTTTTGAAGGACTTAGAATACAAAATAGAAAAGTCAGAAGACCAGAGCTTACTCTCGCTGTTCCTGATCACAACGTACCAACAACTGATAGATCTAAAGGTATAAATGATGAAGACTCTAGAATACAAGTTGAAACATTAAGAAAAAATTGTAAAGATTTTGGAGTAGAGCTATTTGATGTTAATGATAAGCGTCAGGGTATAGTACATATTATAGGACCCGAACAAGGTTTTACTCAGCCAGGAACAGTAATCGTATGTGGTGACAGCCATACCGCAACTCACGGCGCATTCGGCGCGTTAGCGTTTGGAATAGGAACATCCGAAGTCGAACATGTTCTTGCTACACAAACTTTGATGCAAAAAAAATCAAAAAACTTGAGAATTAATGTTAACGGTAATTTGCCAAAAGGGGTTACAGCCAAAGACGTAATTTTAAAAATTATAGGCACAATAGGAACTGCAGGTGGTACCGGATATGTAGTCGAATTTGCTGGCGATGTAATTAAAAGCTTAAGCATGGAAGAAAGAATGACTGTTTGCAATATGACTATCGAGGCGGGCGCAAGAGCAGGTCTAATTGCACCTGATGAAAAAACGTTCAATTATTTAGAAGGTAAAACTATGTCACCAAAAGGTGAAAATTGGACAAAAGCTGTAGAGTTCTGGAAGACTTTATATTCTGACAAAGATTGTAAATTTGATAAAGAGATAAATATCGATGGGAAAAACATAGAGCCATTAGTCACTTGGGGAACATCTCCTCAAGATGTATCACCAGTCACTGGAGTAGTGCCTGATCCTGAAGATGAGAGGAACGAAGATAGAAAAATGGCTATGAAAAGATCTCTCGATTACATGGGTTTAAAAGCAAATACGAAAATTTCAGAGATTAAAATCGATAAAATTTTTATAGGCAGTTGTACTAATGGAAGAATTGAGGATTTAAGATTAGCCGCAGAACTTTTAAAAGGCAAAAAAATAGCTGAAAATGTTAGTGCGATGGTCGTCCCCGGTTCTGGATTAGTAAAAGAGCAGGCAGAGAAAGAGGGAATTGATAAAATTTTTAAAGAAGCAGGGTTTGAGTGGAGAGAACCAGGTTGCTCAATGTGTCTTGGTATGAACCCTGATCAATTAAAGCCCAAAGAGAGATGCGCATCAACATCAAATAGAAATTTTGAAGGCAGACAAGGTCGAGGAGGAAGAACGCATTTAGTCAGTCCAGGTATGGCTATAGCTGCCGCGATTAAAGGACGTTTAACTGACGTAAGAGAAATATAGAATGGAAAAATTCGATAATCTTAAATCAATACCGTCTTACTTATCTTTACAAAATATTGATACAGATATGATAATTCCAAAACAGTTTTTAAAAACGATTAAAAGAACAGGTCTAGGTAAAAGTCTCTTTTATGAAATGCGTTATGATGAAAATGGAAAAAAAATTAATGATTTTATTCTTAATAAAGAACCTTATAATAAATCAAAAATTTTGTTAGCAGGAAAAAATTTTGGATGTGGTTCATCAAGAGAGCACGCACCATGGGCACTTTCTGATTTTGGTATAAAGAGCGTGATCAGTTCAAGTTTTGCAGATATTTTTTATAACAATTGTTTTAAAAATGGAATTCTTCCAATTAAAATTGATGATAAAATTGTTGTTGAGTTAGCAGATTATTCAAAGAGAAAAGAAGAAATTGAAATAAGTTTAGAGAAACAAGAAATAAGATATGGAAATAAAGTTGTTAAGTTCGAACTCGATGCCTTTAAAAAAAAATGCTTGATGGAAGGACTTGATGATATTGCCCTTTCAATGGAAAAAATTTCTAAAATAGACGAATACGAAAAAAAATTACAAACCACAAAACCCTGGACATTAATAAATGGCTAAAAAAACTAGGAAAATATTGCTTTTACCTGGTGACGGAATAGGCCCAGAAGTAGTAGCTGAGGTAAGAAAAATACTAGAATGGATGAATAAAACAAAGTCTTTAGATTTTGTTTTAAGCCAAGAATTAATTGGTGGTGCATCTATTGACGCTAATAAAGTTCCAATAACTGATGAAGTTTTTTATAAATCTTTAGAGTCCGATGCAGTAATATTAGGTGCTTGCGGTGGACCGAAATGGGATAATCTAGAATTCTCAAAAAAACCTGAGAGAGCTCTTTTAAAACTTAGAAAAGAATTAAAGTTATTTGCTAACTTAAGACCAGCTATTTGTTTTAAACAATTAGTTGACTCTTCAACTCTTAAGCCAGAGGTTGTATCTGGTTTAGATATTATGATTGTAAGAGAATTAACTGGCGGTATTTATTTCGGTGAACCGCGAGGAATAGAGCCAATTGAAAATAATCAAAGAAAAGGTATTAATACTCATACTTACACTACTTCAGAAATTCATAGAATTGCTAGAGTAGCTTTTGATTTAGCAAAAAAAAGAAGAAACTCGGTTACATCTTGTGAAAAATCAAATGTCATGGAAGCAGGAGTTTTATGGAGAGAGGAAGTTCAAGCAATAAAAGACAAAGAATTTAAAAAAGTTGAGTTAAATCATATGCTTGCAGATAACTGTGCAATGCAACTTTTGAGAAATCCAAAACAATTTGATGTGATCTTAGCTGATAATCTATTTGGAGATATGTTATCTGACGAAGCAGCTATGTTAACTGGTTCTTTGGGTTTATTGCCCTCAGCTTCATTAGGGCTGAGAGATAAAAATGGTAGAATAAGATCACTTTATGAACCAGTTCATGGGTCTGCACCAGATATTGAAGGTAAAAATGTTGCTAATCCTATTGCTACAATTTTAAGCTTATCAATGGCATTGAGATATTCTCTTGATCTTTTAAAAGAAGCTGACCAACTTGATCTTGCTGTTCAAAAAGTACTTGATGATGGATTAAGAACAAAAGACATTATGTCTAAAAATATGAAAGAAGTTTCCACATCTGAAATGGGTAACGCTATTATCAACAACTTGAAATAAATTTCAAATTATTTCTTGAATTTCTATAGAAATTTTTTTTCTATAACTAATATAACTTTTTAGAAAAGTTCTGAAGAAAAATCTAATTATTAAAATAATAAAATATTTAAAATTTTTTTTTTCAACTTCAATTAAAAAAATCATTTTTGACCACAAAGTTAATAGTTCTTTAAAACCATAATTAGTTTTTCCAAATAATCTTTTATTATGTGTTACATCTATTGAAGTAATTTTTCTGGAGTATTTGAAAATCCAATAATCTAAAAAAACAAAGGTATCATCATTAGCTATAATTTTATTATTGATTGTTTTATTAAAGCATTTGAAAGATGAGGTATAAATTTTTATCGATTTACTCATTAAAAAACTCGAAACCAAATTATTAATTTGGCTTATTAAAATTTTAAAATAATTATGTTCTCTTTTAACATACTTAACATAGCAAACGTCGTAGTTATCAAGTTGATTTATCAATTTAGGAATATGCTTGGGATCGTGTTGCATATCATCATCCATACAAATAATTTTATCGCCTGAGCAATTTTTTAATCCGCAGAAAATCGCGCTATGTTGACCATAATTCTTTCTTAAATTAATTCCTTTTATATAATTATATTTTATTTTCATTCTTTTAATCTCAGACCAGCTATCATCTAAACTTTTGTCATTAATTAAAATTACTTCTAAAGATTCTCCAACTAAACTTGCTACATGAGTGTGAATACTATCTAATAAAGTCTTTAATATTTTACTACTGTTATAAACTGGTATAATGATAGAAAGTTTCATTTGTAATACTTAATTAAAGTTTTTTTTAAATAATTTTTTTTCATAATTTTACTATAGTAATATTTTGGTAATTGTGTTGTTTTTTTTATTTTTTTTAAATTAATATTTTTATTTATAGTGTTTTTTACTTTAATCTTTATTTTTTTCCTAAGTATTTCCTCAAAAATTTGTAAAAGATATTTTACACTTGTAGAGTTTGGATTAAAAATGTTTAGAGTGGAATTAATTTTAGGGTTTTGAGATAAATATTTTCCTAAAATAATTTTTATATCATCTATATCAATTAAATTTCTTTTTGAATTTCTCCATAAAATGAAACTTTTTTTTCTTTTTATAGAGTTATAAATATTGTTAGTTAATGTATATTTATTATTATTTTTACCTATTACTTGTGGAAGCCTGACGATTATATATTTTTTGATATCTTTCTTTATTAGTTTCTCGATAAAAATTTTGTTTTTTACGTATTTATCTTTCTTTAAATATTTGTTTTCCGTACTAAGAGTGCTTATGTAAATTAAAATTTTTTTATCATAATTTTTTTTAAACTCTTCAAATGTTTTGATTTCTCTCAAATATTCTTTTTGATTTTTAGAGTTTGAATTAGATACACCAGCTGCATACAAAATAAACTTTTTTTGTATTTTTATCTTTTTCAAATTTTTAGCGATAAAGCCATTACCATAAACAATCATAATTATACAAATTAAACTAAACTAACGATTCTTTATACTAAAGAATTTTATCCAAATGAAAATTAAAATTGATAAGACAAAAATTTTGTATACATTACGAAATTATGAATTTTGCAATAATAGGTTCTACGGGTAATGTCGGACGAAAAACCTTAGATATACTTGAAAAATCTAATTTAAAATTTGATAAGCTTTATTTAATTGCCTCCGCTAAGAATGTAGGTAAAAAAGTAATGTTTAGGGGTAAATCTATCGAAGTAGAGTCATTGGAAAATTTTGATTTTTCTAAAGCAAAAATAACTTTTTTTGCTGCGGGAAGCCAAATTTCAAAAATTTGGGTTCCTAGAGCAGCAAAACAAACTATCGTAATTGATAATTCCAGTTTTTTTAGAATGCAAGATGATGTTCCATTAGTTGTACCTGAAGTTAATCCGGATGCATTAAATAAACATAAAAATATAATTTCGAATCCTAATTGTTCTACAATGCAAATGGTTCTTGCTCTCAAACCTCTTCATGACGAGTACAAAATTAAAAGAGTAGTCGTCTCTACTTATCAAGCAGTTTCCGGAGCTGGAAAAAATTCTACGGATGAACTTTTTGCTCAAACTAAAAATTACCTAGAGGGAAAAAGAATTAAGTCAGAGAACTTTACTAAGCAAATTGCTTTTAATTTAATTCCACACATTGATGCATTTGATCAAGACGGTTACACCAAAGAAGAATTAAAAATGACCAATGAAACTAAAAAAATATTAAGTAATGATATTGAAGTTACAGCTACATGTGTAAGAGTCCCTGTTAGAACAGGACACTCAGAGTCTATCAATATTGAATTTGACAATCTTTACGATTTCGAAAATATAGTAAGAATTTTAAATAATGCACCAGGATGTAAAGTTATAGACGAAAGAAATGATGGTGGATATATTACACCTTTTGAAGCTGAAGGAAAGTACACAACTTATATTTCTAGAATTAGAAAAGATAACTCTAATATTAAAGCAGTAAACTTATGGGTTGTTTCTGACAACTTATTAAAAGGAGCGGCTTTAAATACTGTACAAATAGCTGAGTGTTTAATGAAAAAAATGTAAATTTAGTTTATAAAATCAATATGCAAAAAAAAAATAATCCTTTGAGTCCTCACTTACAAATCTACAAATGGCAAATCTCATCTTTATTATCTATAACTCATAGAATAGTTGGGGTAATAAATATATTTGCAATCTTGATTATTTGTATTTGGTGCATTTCATTACTTTTAGGTGAAAATTATTATCAGTTTATACAAATTTATTTAAATTCTATTTACGGAAAATTTTTAGTTATATCGTTATGTTGGACTTTTAGTTTTCATATACTAAATGAAATAAGACATCTGTTCTGGGATGCTGGTATTGGATTTGAATTGAGAATAGCTAAATTAACTGGCATATTCGTTTTTATTGGATCTTTTATATTTACGATTTTATTTTATTTAACAGGAAAATCTTTTTTTTGAATATGCATGTGTCTACAAAAAAATGGCTGTTTATTAAAGTTAGTTCAATAATTTTGATACCTTTTATGATATGGTTTTTAGTAAATTTTGTCTCAATCTATGATAATGACTACTCTGAGATCTTAGCTTTCTTTTCTCATCAAAAAACTAAAATCCTATTTTCAATATTTGTTACCGTTGCTTTCTTTTTCTCAGCACTAACGATAAGTGAGATTTTTGAGGATTATCTTAATGATGAAAAAATCAAAAATGTCGCAAATAAAGCTTTATATTTATTTGCTATAGTAATTCCATTTTTAACAATATTAAGTATATATAACATTAAATTATGAGCGCATATAAAATTATAGATCATGAGTACGATGTGGTAGTTCTTGGTGCTGGAGGATCAGGTCTAAGAGCAGCAGTAGGTTTATCTGAAGCAGGTCTTAAAACTGCATGTATTTCAAAAGTTTTCCCTACAAGAAGCCACACTTCAGCAGCTCAAGGTGGTATTTCAGCCGCCCTAGGTAACATGGGCGAAGATGATTGGCGTTGGCATATGTACGATACTGTAAAAGGTTCTGATTGGCTGGGTGATCAAGATGCTATTGAATATCTATGCAAAGAGGCACCAAGGGCAGTTGTTGAACTAGAGAGATATGGTGTCCCTTTTAGTAGAACAGATGATGGAAAAATTTACCAAAGACCTTTTGGAGGAATGACGAAAAATTACGGTAATGGTACTGCTCAAAGAACTTGTGCAGCAGCAGACAGAACAGGACATGCTATTTTGCATACACTTTATGGACAGGCGCTGAAACAAAAAACAGAATTTTTTATAGAATATTTTGCCTTAGATTTAATTATGAAGAATGGTGAATGCAAAGGTGTAATAGCTTGGAATTTAACCGATGGCACTATTCATAGATTTAGATCACACATAACAATAATAGCAACTGGTGGGTATGGGAAGGTTTATTACTCCGCAACCTCAGCCCACACGTGCACCGGTGACGGCAATGCTATGGTTCTAAGAGCAGGTTTACCACTCCAAGATATGGAGTTTGTACAGTTTCATCCAACTGGAATTTATGGAGTTGGTTGTTTAATTACGGAGGGAGTAAGAGGTGAAGGCGGATTTTTAGTTAATGGTAAAGGTGAGAGGTTTATGGAAAGATACGCGCCTAATGCAAAAGATTTAGCCTCTAGAGATGTTGTAAGTAGATCAATGGAAATGGAAATAAACGAAGGAAGAGGAGTTGGTAAAAATAAAGATCACATCAATCTTCATCTAGATCATTTAGATAAAAAAGTTATAGATGAAAGACTTCCTGGAATATCCGAAGCAGCTAAAACTTTTGCTAACGTTGATGTCAGTAAAGATCCAATCCCTGTTGTGCCAACAGTACACTACAATATGGGCGGAATACCAACTAATTATAAAGCAGAAGTTTTAACTCTAAATGGTTCTGAAAAAACTGTCCCAGGTTTAATGGCCATAGGAGAAGCAGCTTGCGTTTCTGTACACGGTGCAAACAGATTAGGCTCAAACTCACTAATAGATTTAGTTGTTTTTGGTCGATCAGCCGCAAAAAGGGCAGCTGAGTTGGTTAAGCCAGGTATGCTTCACGAGGGAGTTTCTAATGAAGAAACTGATAAGTGTTTGAATAGATTTGATAAAATTAGAAATTCTAACGGTTCAACAAAAACTTCAGAACTGAGATTAAAAATGCAAAAAACAATGCAATCTAAGTGTGCAGTATTTAGAACAGAGAAAACTCTCAAAGAGGGTGTAGATCAAATAAGAAAACCTTTTGTGGGAATGAACGATGTTTCTGTTAAAGATAAATCCTTACTATTTAATACCGATTTAGTCGAGACGCTTGAATTCGATAATTTAATAGGTCAAGCTCTTACAACTATGGACTCTGCTTATCACAGGAGAGAAAGTCGAGGCGCTCACGCAAGGGAAGATTTTACCAAAAGAGACGATAAAAATTATATGAAACATACTTTGGCTTGGCAAAAAGGCAAAAAAGTAGAAATCAAATACAGAGATGTACATTCAAAAACTTTAACTAATGACGTTCAATATTTTCCACCAAAGGAGAGAGTATACTAAAATGGCAAAATTCAACCTGCCACAAAATTCTAAAATAGAGGTTGGAAAATATTACAAAGACAAAACAAATTCAAAAAATTTAAGAAAAGTTAACGTTTACAGGTGGGACCCTTCAACTGGAAAAAACCCAAGGATAGATACATTCGAGGTAGATATGAAAAATTGTGGGCCTAAAGTTTTAGATATTTTGATTAAAATAAAAAATGAAATAGATCCTTCTTTAACTTTTAGAAGATCTTGTGCTCACGGCGTTTGCGGATCATGTGCTATGAATATTGACGGTATAAATGGCCTAGCTTGCATAAAATCTCATACAGATATCAGCGGTGATCTAAACATTTATCCTTTACCACATTTAAAAGTTGTTAAAGATTTAATTGGAGACCTAACAACATTGTATAAACAATATGAGTCTATTCAACCTTGGTTAAAAGTTGATCAGACAGGTAAAGAAAAGATAGAATTGAAACAATCTCAAAAAGAAAGAGAAAAGCTTGATGGTTATTATGAATGTATATTATGTGCCTGTTGCTCTACTGCTTGCCCAAGTTATTGGTGGAACGGTGATAAATACCTTGGCCCAGCAGTCCTTTTGCAGGCATATCGATGGATAAATGATAGCAGAGATGGAGATAAAAAAGAAAGGCTAAAAAAAGTTGCAGATGAACTTAAATTATACAGATGTCACACTATAATGAATTGTACAAATTCTTGCCCGAAAGGCCTTAATCCAGCTAAAGCAATAGGTTCAATTAAAAAAATGCTTGCAACAAGCTAAAAGCTTATTTATTCAATAAACTCATGAAAATAATACAACATTTTGTTGATGGAAAAAGTTTTTCTGGAGCGTCGAAACGTGTTGGCAAAATTTTCAATCCTGCTACCGGAGAGCAAACAGCTGAGGTAAAATTAGCTTCGACTAATGATGTAAATAAAGCTGTAGAAAGTGCAAAAAAAGCATTTGAAGAATGGTCGATGAAACCTCCATTACAAAGATCAAGAGTAATGTTTAAATTCAAAGAGCTTATTGAAAAAAATTCTGATGAATTAACTAAAATTATTGTTTCTGAACATGGAAAAGTCTATGAGGATGCAAAGGGATCTTTGATACGAGGTTTAGAGGTTGTTGAATATGCATGTGGCATACCTCAATTGTTAAAAGGTGAGTTCACTGAAAATGTGGGATCAAATGTTGATAGCTGGTCTATAAGACAACCTTTGGGAGTTTGTGCTGGCATAACACCTTTTAACTTCCCTGCTATGGTTCCTATGTGGATGTTTCCTATGGCAATAGCATGTGGAAATACTTTTGTATTAAAACCATCTGAAAAGGATCCTTCATGTTCAATGAGATTGGCAGAATTATTAAAAGAGGCTGGACTTCCCGATGGTGTTTTTAGTGTTGTTAATGGAGATAAAGAAGCTGTAGACTCTTTAATAAATAATAAAGATGTAGTAGCGATGAGCTTTGTTGGCTCAACCCCAATTGCAAAATATATTTACGAAGAATGTGCTAAAAATGAGAAAAGAGTTCAAGCGCTTGGAGGTGCAAAAAATCATTGTGTAATAATGCCAGACTGTGATTTAGATCAAGCAGTGAATGGTTTAATGGGTGCTGCATATGGTTCAGCAGGAGAAAGATGTATGGCTCAATCTGTTGCTGTAGCAGTTGGAGGAATAGGTGATAAATTAGTTGAAGAACTTGCTAAAAAGGTTGAAACACTTAAAGTTGGACCAGGAATGGATAAAGAGTCTGAGATGGGTCCGCTTGTCACCAAAGATCACCTTGCAAAAGTTAAGGGATACGTTGATATAGGTGAAAAAGAGGGAGCAAAACTTATTGTAGATGGAAGAAATTTTAAATTACAAGGCTATGAAAATGGATATTACATTGGTGGATGCCTATTTGACCATGTTAATAAAAATATGAGAATTTATAAAGAGGAAATTTTTGGTCCTGTTTTATCCGTGGTTAGAGCAAAAGATTTTAATGAGGCACTAGAACTAGTTAATGATCATGAATATGGAAACGGAGTAAGTATATTTACAAGAGATGGAGACTCTGGAAGAACCTTTTCAAATAAAGCTAAAATAGGCATGGTTGGAGTAAACATACCTATCCCAGTACCCATGGCTTTTCACAGTTTTGGAGGTTGGAAAAGATCATTATTTGGAGATCAACATATGCACGGACCTGAAGGAGTAAGATTTTATACCAAATTAAAAACAGTTACTTCAAGATGGCCTTCAGGACCAAGATCAGATCCAGAATTTGTTATGCCAACTATGAAATAAGATGAGAAAAAAAATTACTTTAATAGGAGCTGGTCAAATTGGTGGTACATTAGCTCATCTCATTGCCTTAAAAGAACTTGCTGATGTTGTTTTGTTTGATGTTGCAGAGGGGATTGCAAAAGGAAAGGCTTTGGATATTGCTCAGTCTTCCCCTGTTAATGGATTTAATATAAATTTGTTTGGAACAAATAATTATGAAGAGACAAAAAATTCTGATGTAATTATTATAACTGCTGGAGTTCCAAGAAAGCCGGGTATGACTAGAGATGATTTATTAGGAATAAATCTTAAAATTATTAAACAAGTTTCTGATGGAATAAAAGAAACCTCTCCAAATGCATTTGTAATATGTATAACTAACCCTTTAGACGTAATAGTAATGGCGTTACAAAAATATTCAGGGTTGCCAAAAAATAAAGTGGTCGGAATGGCAGGTATTTTAGACTCTTCTAGATTTATTTATTTTTTATCACAAGAACTAAAAGTACCGGTACAAAAAATAAAGTCATTTGTTTTAGGTGGCCACGGAGATAGTATGGTAGCAATGTTAAATTCAACGGAAATAGAAGGAAAAAAAATAAATGAATTAGTAAATCAAGGAAAAATATCAAAGGACAAATTAAATCAAATAGTTGATAGAACAAAAAAAGGCGGTGCAGAAATTGTAAAATATCTAGAAAAAGGATCGGCATTTTATGCTCCTGCTGCATCGGGAGTTGAAATGGCCGAGAGTTACTTGAAAAATTTAAAAAAACAACTTCCATGCGCAGCTTATTTAAATGGAGAATATGGTGTAAAAAATATATATGCAGGAGTTCCAGTAATTATAGGATCAAAAGGGGTAGAGAAAGTCGTTGAATTAGAGTTAAGCGAGGAAGAAAAAGAAAAATTTAATAATTCAATAAAGTCTGTAAATGAATTATTTGAAGCAGCAAAAAAATTGGATCATACCCTAATTTAAAATTCAGCTTTTTCATAAACGCATAATATATTTTTTCCAAATTTATAAAAACTTAAAAAATCTAATATTATTGTTATAGGAATAAAAATTTTATCCCAAATTATAATTTTAAATTTTGATGGATACTCCTCTTCTCTAAAAAATATTTTGTTAAAATAATATAAAAAATATCCAAGCATATCCAAATAAATTAACTTTTTTATTTTTAACCCTTTAATTTTTTTTTCTTTAAAAAAATTAATATCATATCTTTTACAATGACCTACCGCTTTATCAAACTTTGAATATAAGTTTTGATGAGCAGGAACAAAAATTATTAAATTTCCACCTGAGTTTAATTTTGAGCTAGCTATATTTAATTCTTCCTCATCTTTTTCAATATGTTCTAAAACATTTAAATAAACAATAGTATTATAAGTCTGCTTGGCATCCTGGATTTTTTCTTTACTAATTTTAATATTCTTAGAACCAAATTTCATTTTTAACTGATTAAAATTGTGAGTATCAAGGTCACTAAGATGAATATTTTTATAATGATTAATGTATTCTTTACTGAAACTACCTAATCCTGCACCAACTTCAAATATACCGTCCTTAAAATATTTTTTTATTTTAAAAAAAACGTATTTTTGAAATATTTTTGCTTTATCAAATATTTCAAGCTCTTGACCCTGATAGTCCATATCTATCCAATAGCATTTTTTTATACAAACTTAAAAATAATTTATTATTATTTTTTTTAAATTTTATGAGTTTTTCGTCCGTTTTTGAAAGATTCACTTGATATTTATTTTTGTTTAGAAGGTTCTTGAACTCTTCAAAGTTTTCATAATTTAACTTTTTTTTATTTAAAGAAATTGCAACTGCGTAACCATTATCATTGAAACTGTAGTAAAACTTTTTTTTTGATCTATAGAGCTTTTTTACAATTATATACATCGGGTAAATTTTATTTTTCTTTAAGGTGTCTATAATTTTAGACATTTCGCTATTGAAGTTTTTTTTAATTAAAATTTCATAGTCCAAAAGGCCTTTCTTACATACCAAAGGTACCAAATGTTTATACTTGGAATTATAATGAAAGTTATGAATGTCCAATATCATATTTAAGTTGCTGTTTAATAAAAAGAAAAATTTATAAAATATTTTCCAAGTTAAACTATTTATAAAAAAGCCGAAAAATCTAATAATTTCTTTTTCGAATATATTTGCTTTTAAATTTATTGATTTGTAGTAATTTTTATTTGATTTTACCGAGTCCGCTTTGAATGATATTGCAAAATGTTTTTTTCTAAAAAAAGGATCTAATTGTATATAATGATAATCAGATTTATAATTAAATTCTTTCCTTACCTCATTGATGTTTTTTAAAATTTTGGTTTTTAACAATACGTTTTCAGATTTAATTTTTTTAATTTTTAATTTTGCTTTTAAAATTATCCCTTCATTTCCAAATGCGCCAACATATTTATTTAAATTATATTTATTTTTTGAGATTTTTTTGATTTTTCCATCATTGGATAGAATTTCCAAAGATATTAAAGCATCCCCAAACGATGAAATACCTGGAGTAGAGTCTTTTCCAATAGTATTTGCTGATATCGCGCCTCCAATTGAAATCTTATCACCACCTGGGACAGAAAAAAGAGTAAGATGATTTTTTTTAATTTCTTTAATAATTTTTTCTATCAATGCTCCTGCCTCTACCTCTATGAATTTATTTTTAAAATCCAGTTTTGTGATTTTATTAAAATATTTAAGTGATATAACAATTGTTTCTAAATCTGGATTGATAGATTTACTATCATAGGAACAAGATCCTGTTCTTATTAAATATTTTTTTTTATCTTTTTTAATAATTGATATCAGCTTCTTAAGTTCTAATATATTTTTTGGGTAAAGAATATAAGCCTTACTTGACAAAGTATTATTCCAAGACTCAATTTTTTTTTTCTCGAATTTTATAGTATTAAAATCCATTAAAACTTTGATTTAATATAATTCAAAATCAACTCGATTGACTTATAATTAATATTTTCTTTAAGTATTTTATCTAAACTATCAAAAAAATAATTTACTTCTTCATCCTTAACAACTAATGAGGGTGAAACGCACAAGTGATTAGAAAAAGAAGAGTCGTTTATTGCTGAGAGAATATTGAAATCTTTATATAATTGACATGATATAGCTGTTGCAGTTATTTTTTTTAAAAAAAAGGCTCTATCTTTTATAAAACTTGAAGGGATTTTTTCAAACAAAGATGCTAATTGTGAAGGATAAGATTTAAATATGATTCCATTCAAGATACCGTTACCTTTTATCTTTTCAATTTTGTTCGGGTGTTTAGTCAATAGCTCCCTGAGTTTTTTGGAGATCAAATCAGATAATTGATTAACTCTAATTTTGAATTTTTCTTCTGCTAAAATGTTTAATGCAGCTATAGCAGTAGCACTTTCTTCACCAAATCCATTATAAGTTGTAGTGTGGAGAAAAGTTTCATTAATTTTACCATAAGCTTGATTATAGGTATTATCATCAATTACCAAACAAGAAATAGATGACTTTCCGCCTCCTAGTGTTTTAGATAAACAAATTACATCAGGAGTGACATTTTTAAAGTTTTGAAAATAAAACATTTTTTTTGATTTATAAAATCCAGTAAATACTTCGTCAAAAATAATTTTAAATTCATATTTAGATTTTAATTTAAATAACTTCTCTATAAAATTATCCTCACAAGACTCTAAAAGACTAGCACTATATGGCTCAATTATAATGCAGTATACACCTCCTTTATTATTACATTCTAGAATCTTTTTCTCTAAATCGTCAGGATCGTTAAAGTTAAAACTTATACAATTTTTCATTTCTGGAAATTGATTATTTTTCTTATAAGAGCCTGATATTGAGCCACTACCTATCAGTTTACCATGATAAGATTTATTTGAGTAAAGAATGTATTTTTTTGGTGTTTTAAAAGATTTAAAACACACTTTAATAGCCGCTTCAACTGCTTCAGCGCCAGAGTTTAAAAAAAAAGATTTTGTAAGATTTTCCGGCAATAAATAAGATATGCTACTCGAAAGTGCAGCCATATATTTAGAAAAGATAATTTTATGTACTTCTACTTTTTTTTCTTTTTGAAAATTAATTCTTGTTTCTAGAATCTTTGGATGGTTATGTCCTAGGCCTAAAACACCAAGTCCTCCAGTGAAATCTAAAATTTTTTTTCCTTCAGAAGTAAATAAGTTTACTCCTTCTGCACTTTCAAAAATATCATTTCCAAATGGCAGAGATGCAAAAATATCTGTTTGATTTGGATTTATGAATCTTCTATAAAGTTCATGAATTTCGTTTATAGATAAACTTTTTACTTCTTCAACTGTGTACAATTTTCTATCAGTCATTTTTATTCTATGGCACTAAAATCATAATCAAGATAAAAACCAATAAAATCAATTAACAACATAATGATTATAAGCTAATAATCGTCTATGGACAAAAAGATTTTAAATAATAAATTAATATACTTAATCATAATAATAATATTTTCATTTTTATTTAATTATCATTACGCTAATTTAGGTGTATTTCCAATTGATACATTTGCTTTTTTTGACACCGCTTATAATATTTTGTTAGACAGACATCCATTTAAAGATATATGGGTTACTACCGGCCCATTAGTAGATTACTTACAATCATTTTTTTTTAAAATATTTGGTTTAAAATGGTCCAGTTATGTTATTCATAGTTCTTTTATTAACTCATTGATAAGCCTAATCTTTTTTATAACGCTGGTAAATTTTAAATTAGATAAACTTTTAAGTTTCTTTTACACCATAGGTCTTGGAACTTTGTGCTATACAATTTCAGGTACACCATTTGCGTATATTCATTCTTACGTTTTTTCCCTTTTATCTGTTCTACTTTTTTTTAATGGAATTTTACTAAGATCTAAAAAATATTTTTTCTTTCTTCCAATAACAATGAGCTTAGCTTTTTTTAGCATGCAAAACCCATCAACTTTTGTAAATTTTGTAATAGTAATAATGTTAAGTATTTATTTTTTTAAGAAAGAGAACAGGGAATATATAGTTTCTTTTTTAGGTGGATCGCTCACAATAATAATTTTTTTCCTTGGTTTTATAAATATATTTAAAATTCCATTTGAAAATTTTTTTCAACAATATTTTTTATTTCCTCTTTCAATGGGAGATATTAGATTATCTGGAGATGAGATGGCACATATTTCACTATCTGAAAGATTTACTTTTAGAAATGTAATAGGGCATTTCAAATTTATTAATTTTTTTATATTCATTTTATTATTTGTTTCTGTAATTGATTTTTTTAAAAAAAAAATTTCTTTTGATGATCTTAGTATAAATTTATGCCTAATTTTTATTGGAATACTTTTAATTTTTAATCAATTAATTACTTCTAATCAAACTTATATTTTTTCTTACATTCCTTTTATTGCAGCATTTACTCATATCTATTTTAAAAAAAGAAAATATGGCAAAAAATTATTTAGAATATCAATTTTTATATTAATGACTTTTTCAGTAGTGAAGTATCACCAAGTTTATAATGAGAAAAGAAAATTTATGGATCTACAAAATACAAATTTAGAATATGCAGTAGATGCTAGTAATTTACATGAAAAATTCAAAGGTTTAAAATGGATAACACCTTTTTATTCTAAAAATGCAAATCAAGAAATTGACTTTATAAAACAAGCTTTGAATAATATTTTAAATGACGAAAGAGAGATAATGGTATTAACAGAATATCAATTTTTTTCTTTTTTAACTGAAAAAAACTTAAATATTCCAAATAGATGGTATACACATGATAACAATAGTTATCCTCTCGATAACCACAAATACTACAAATTTTATAAAAGTCATATTAGAAACCTTTTAAAAAAAAATGAAATTAACGTAGTTTACACAATAGGGGAACCAAAGTTTGAAAATTTTAAAATTTATTTGGAAGATATCTGTTATGAAAGACAGGAGATAAACAAAATAACAACAATTTATAAATTAGAAAATTGTAATTAATTATTTTTTTAAGGTCATTACTAATGAATACCTTAAGAATTTTAGATCATGTAAATTATAGATATATTTAATATTAAACTTATCTTCGAAATTTTTAAAATGCACTTTTTTATATGAAAAAAAATTTATTTTCTTATATTCTCTTGAAAAGATTAAGGGTAAAACAAATATAAATCTCCTTATATTAAAAAAAGGCAGTAATATAAATTCAATCAATCTTGGTACAAAAGGTATATCGGTAATAATTATTACTAAATTTTTTTTTTTATTTTTTGAAAAATCATGAATAATTTTTTTTAATTGAGCAAATGCAAAGTACTGAATCACAGATGAGAATAGAATTAAGTTGAAATTATTTTTTTTTTTCAAGTTTTTATAATTAAAATTTATATTTACTTTTTTATTACTATATTTTTTTTTAAGATTTTTTATTAATTTCTTATTTTTATCGTACAAAGTAATTTTTTCAACAATCTGAGATTTGATATCTTTTGCGCTCCAATTACCGATTCCACATCCAAAATCTAGAATATTTAATTTTTTAAAGTTAATAAATTTTAGAAGTTGGCTTAATTTTAGTTCATATTTATATTGAAATATCATATTTTTAATTAATATATTAATATTTACAGATTCAAAGTTTAATTAATTGATTTTAATTAAAAAACTAATATTAATGGATTTTATATTTCATTAAATTATGAACATTCACGAACATCAAGCTAAAGAAATTTTAAGAGAATTCGGTGCTCCTGTCTCTAAAGGTATTGTTATAAAATCGTCAGAAGAAATAGATAAAAAAATATCAAAATTAAAAGATAAAGAATATGTTCTAAAAGCTCAAATTCATGCTGGTGGCAGGGGAAAAGCTGGAGGAGTCAAATTGACTAAAACATTAGAAGAGTTATTAACAGAAGCAAAAAAAATGATGGGCAAGAACTTAATTACTCATCAAACTGGACCTGAGGGAAAGAAAATTAAAAGATTATATATTGAAGAAGCTTCCTCAATAAGTAAAGAATTTTATCTTTCCTGTTTGATTGATAGAGAAACATCTAAGATTGCATTTATTAGCAGCACTGAAGGCGGCATGGATATAGAAAAAGTTGCGGCAGAAACACCAAAAAAAATAATTACAAAAAAAATAGAATTTAAAAAAGAAGGTCCGTCTGAAGAAGAAGTATTAGAAATAATATCAATTTTTAATTTTAAGGGAAAACAATTACAAGATGGTAAAAGTTTAATTAGAATCCTCTATAAGATAATGATAGAAAAAGATGCAAGTCTAATTGAGATAAATCCGTTAATTTTATCAAAAGAAAATAATCTTATCTGCTTGGATGCAAAAATGAATTTTGATGACAACGCAATTTTTAGAAGACCTGAAATTTTGAAACTAAGAGATTTAAATGAGGAGGAATCTGCAGAAATTGAAGCAAGTAAATATGATTTAGCATATATCAAATTAAATGGTTCAATCGGATGTATGGTTAATGGAGCAGGTTTAGCAATGGCAACAATGGATATAATTAAATTGTATGGAGAAGAGCCAGCTAATTTTTTAGATGTTGGTGGAGGAGCTTCGAAAGAAAAAGTAACAGCGGCATTTAAATTAATTTTAGCGGATAAAAACGTTAAAGGAATTTTAATAAACATCTTTGGAGGAATTATGAGATGTGATGTACTTGCTCAGGGTGTTGTTGAGGCAGCAAAACAAGTAAATCTGTCAGTTCCACTTGTTGTAAGACTTGCAGGTACAAATTTTGAGGAAGGAAAAGAAATACTTAAAAAATCTAATTTAAAAATTTTGTCTGCAATAGATTTAAATGATGCTGCTGAAAAAATTGTCAATGCAATAAAATGAAATGTCAGTTTTAGTAAACAAAAAAACAAAAGTTATATGTCAAGGATTCACTGGAACGCATGGAACTTTCCACTCAGAACAAGCTTTAAAATATGGAACCAATTTAGTTGGTGGTGTAACTCCAAAAAAAGGAGGACAAAAACATCTAAATCTGCCAGTTTATAATACTGTTCAAGAAGCTAAGGACAAAACATCAGCAGATGCTACAATGATTTATGTTCCACCAAAATTTGCAGGAGACGCAATCATTGAAGCCATTGATGCTAAAATTAAGTTAATTGTATGTATTACAGAGGGCATACCAATTTTGGACATGATAAAAGTTAAAAAGTTATTAGAAGGAAGCGATTCAAGATTAATCGGGCCAAATTGTCCAGGAATAATTACTCCAGATGAATGTAAAATAGGTATTATGCCAGGTAGTATTCACAAAAAAGGTTCAGTAGGAATTGTTTCCAGGTCAGGCACGCTTACATATGAGGCGGTAGCACAAACTTCAGCAAATAACATGGGTCAATCAACATGTATTGGTATAGGCGGAGATCCAATTAATGGAACAAACTTTATAGATTGCTTAGAACTTTTTTTAAAGGATGAAGAAACAAAATCTATTGTGATGATAGGTGAAATTGGTGGTTCAGCTGAGGAGGAAGCTGCTGAGTTTCTAAAAAAAGAAAAAATTAAAAAGCCGACTGTAGGCTTTATTGCTGGATTAACAGCTCCTCCAGGTAGAAGAATGGGTCATGCAGGTGCAATTATTTCTGGAGGCAAAGGCGGAGCTCAAGATAAAATTGAAACAATGAAATCAGCCGGAATAACCATATCAAAATCTCCTGCTGATATTGGAAAAACGCTATTAGAAAAACTAAATAGTTGATTTTTATTTATATATGTTAAAATGAAATACTTATGTCCTCTTCAGATAACAACATAACTTTAAAAAAAACCTCTTTTTTATCAGCCATAAATTTTGAATTTATAAATGAGTTTTACTCAGATTATTTGACTGATCCAAATTCTTTACCTATAGGTTGGCGAAAATTTTTTGATGGCCTAAGTGAAAATGAAAAGCTAGTCTTAAACGATTTGAATGGACCTAGCTGGTCACCAGAAAAAAAGATAAATAAAATTATTTCACAACTAAATTACGATCAAAATCATGAGGATCATTCTAGTAGTAGTAACTTATATTCTATTAAAGAAGCTTCCAAAGACTCTGTTAGAGCAATAATGCTAATAAGAGCTTACAGAATAAGAGGCCATCTAATTGCAAACCTGGATCCACTTTCTATACAAAAAAAACAAGAGCACCCTGAACTTAAACCAGAAACTTATGGTTTTACTAAAAAAGATTATAAAAGAAAAATATTTTTAGATGGGGTATTAGGACTTCAATATGCAAATCTTGAGAAAATTCTTGAAATTCTCAAAAGAACTTACTGTTCGACAATAGGTTACGAATTTATGCATATGGGCGATCCTGATGAAAAAGCTTGGATAAGAAATCGAATTGAAGGACCTGAGAAAGATATAAGGTTTACTGAAAATGGAAAAAAAGCAATTTTAAATAAAATTGTTCAAGCCGAAGGATTCGAAAAATACTTGCACATAAAGTTTGTAGGAACAAAAAGATTTGGTCTCGATGGTGGCGAGGCTTTAATACCTGCCTTAGAACAGATAATTAAGAGAGGAGGAAGTCTTGGTGCAAAAGAAATAAAAATCGGCATGCCTCACAGAGGTAGATTAAATGTTCTTGCTAATGTAATGGGCAAACCTTTTAGAGCAATTTTCAGTGAATTTTTTGGAAAAACTGTAAATGCAAGTAAAGACTTTGAAGGTGATGTAAAATATCATCTTGGCGCTTCATCTAATAGAGAATTTGATCGAAACTCTGTTCACATAAGTTTGACAGACAATCCATCACATTTAGAAGCTGTTAATCCTGTTGTTTTGGGCCAAGTGAGAGCTAAACAGTTTTTTCACAAAGACAAAGAAAGAAGAAAAGTTATTCCAGTTTTAATGCATGGTGATGCTGCTTTTGCTGGACAAGGAATAGTTGCAGAATGTTTTGCCATGTCAGGTCTACCTGGACATAATATCGGTGGTACTATTCATATAATAGTTAACAATCAAATAGGTTTTACTACTGCCCCAAGATTTGCACGTTCATCTCCTTATCCTTCAGATGTAGCAAAAACCGCTCAAGCACCTATTTTTCATGTTAATGGGGACGACCCCGAGGCGGTAGTTCATTGTGCTAAGATCGCCACAGAATATAGGCAGAAATTTAATCGAGACGTGGTAATTGATATGGTTTGTTATAGAAGATTTGGTCATAACGAAGGTGACGAACCCTCATTTACTCAGCCAATAATGTATAAAAAAATAAAAGATCATCCCACAACTTTAACATTATATGGAAAAAAACTTTCTAACGAAAGTTTAACAACCAATGAAAAACTACAAAAAGAAAAAATTGAATTTAAAAAATTTTTAGAAAAAGAGTTCGAGACATCAAAAAACTACAAATCAGAACTCAAATGGTTTGACGGAGCCTGGTCAAGATTTAAACCGGGTCTTGGTAAGGATAAGAGAGGAGTAAGTGGAGTTGGAAAAGAAAAATTGATAAAAGTAGGAAAAAAAATCTTCAGTATTCCTAAAGATTTTAATGCGCATAAAACGCTTAAAAGGGTATTTGAACTAAGAAATCAAATGCTTATATCAGGTGTACTTGATTGGTCATCTGCTGAAAGTTTAGCAATAGGTACTTTATTAACTGAGGGATTTTCAGTTAGATTGTCTGGCCAAGATTCAGGAAGAGGAACTTTTAGCCAAAGACATGCAATTTTAAGAAATCAGCAAAATCATGATAGATATATACCTGTTAATAATATTGAAAGTGGTCAGAAGAAATTTGAAGTTATAGACAGCTTGCTATCAGAACTTGCTGTATTAGGTTTTGAATTCGGTTATTCTTTATCCGAACCCGAAACTTTAGTTTTGTGGGAAGCACAATTTGGAGACTTTGCTAACGGTGGGCAAGTAATCATAGATCAATTTATTACTTCATCTGAAGCGAAGTGGGGAAGAGCAAGTGGACTTGTTATGTTGCTTCCTCATGGATACGAAGGACAGGGGCCTGAACATTCTTCTGCAAGATTAGAGAGATTTCTTCAACTTTGTGCCGGTGAAAACATACAAGTTGTAAACTGCACAACGCCATCGAACTATTTTCACGTTTTAAGAAGGCAAATGCACAGAGAATTTAGAAAACCTCTAATAATAATGACACCAAAATCCTTATTACGACATAAAAGATGCATTTCAAATATTAATGAATTCACCTCCAAAAGTACCTTTCATAGAGTTCTAGAGGACGATGCTTATGACAAAAAAAAGAATTTAATATCATTAGATAAGGATAAAAAAATCAATAGAGTCGTAATTTGTTCAGGAAAAATTTATTATGATTTATTAGAAGCAAGAGAAAAAGTAAAAAGAAAAGATATAGTTTTTATAAGACTTGAACAATTATATCCTTTTCCGGCAAAAACGTTAGCTAATTTATTGAAAAAGTATGTTAAAGCAGAATTTATTTGGTGCCAAGAGGAACCAAAAAATATGGGGGCATGGAATTCAATGAGAAACTATATCGATAGGACTTTAGAAATGATAAATTTTAAAGATATTAGTGTAAAATATGTGGGAAGAAAGGCCTCTTCGTCTACTGCGACTGGAAATGCAAATAAACATCTTGCACAACAAAAAGAAATATTAGAAAAGATACTTAAAGATTAATGTCAGAAAAAATCACAGTTCCAACTTTAGGCGAATCAGTTACTGAAGCTACGGTTTCAAAATGGCTTAAATCCAAAGGCGATAAAGTCATTGTAGATGAACCAATCGTTGAATTAGAAACAGATAAAGTGAATGTGGAAGTTCCAGCACCGTCCAATGGAATTCTTGGAAGCATAGATGTAAAAGAGGGCGAAACAGTAAATGTAGGTTCACTACTAGGAACAATAAGTAATAACATGAACCAAGCCTCGTCTTCACCTAAAGAAATTAAGACTTATAGCCCACCAAAAAAAGACTCTAATAATAAACCAACATTATTTGAGGATGAGTTAAAGAAATCACCACCAAAAAAATTCAAAAAAAAAGAGGATCAAGTTTTAAAATTAGACAAAGAGACCATGGAAGAAGAAGAACCATTGATTTTAGATCAAGCCCACAATGAAAACGTGGTAACAAAGAAAATTCAATCCGGAAGGAAAGAAACTAGAATATCCCCGGCTGCGAGAAAGATAGCAAGTGAGGCAAATGTAGATATAAATAAAATTGATGGCACTGGAAAAAACGGAATAATTTTAAAAGAAGATCTAATGAGTTTAATGGGATCTAAACCGTCTCCATCGGAAAGAAAAGTCAAACATGGACCAGAAGAAAGAGTAAAGATGACTAGATTGAGATTAACTATTGCCAAAAGACTCAAGGAAGCACAAGAAAATGCAGCTATGCTTACAACATTTAATGAAGTAGATATGAGCGAAGTAATAGCAATGAGAAATCAATACAAAGATGAATTTCAAAAAAACTATGGTGTTAAATTAGGTTTCATGTCTTTTTTTGTAAAAGCATGTGTAATAGGTTTAAAAAATTATCCAGCAATTAACGCTGAAATTCAAAACGAAGAGATAGTTTATAAAAATTATTACAATATAAGTATAGCAGTAGGAACCGACAGAGGTTTAGTTGTACCTGTTTTAAGACAAACTGATGAAATGTCATTTGCTGATATTGAAAAAAATATCGGAGAGTTAGGGCAAAAAGCTAGAGACGGAAAAATTACTATTGAAGATTTACAAGGTGGTACTTTTACCATTACAAACGGGGGCATATATGGATCGATGTTATCTACACCAATTTTAAATCCGCCCCAATCCGCTGTTCTTGGTATGCACAATATTATTCAAAGGCCAATTGCTGTAGATGGCAACGTAGAAGTTAGACCGGTTATGTATTTGGCACTATCTTATGATCATAGAATAATTGATGGAAAAGAAGCTGTCTCATTTTTGAAAATTGTAAAAGAGTCTCTTGAACAGCCAAAGAGACTTTTTTTAAATATATAATATGGATAATTTTGATTTAATAGTTATTGGCGGAGGACCTGGAGGTTATGTTTGTGCGATACGAGCTGCACAATTAGGTCTTAAAACTGCTTGTGTAGAATCCAGAGGAACGTTAGGCGGGACTTGCCTGAATGTTGGTTGCATACCATCAAAAAGTCTACTTAATTTATCTGAAAACTTCCATAAAGCAAAAAAAGATTTCAACAAGCAAGGAATAGAAATTGAAGGTATTAAATTAAATATAGAAAAAATGATGTCAAACAAAAAGAAGTCAGTTCAAGTGCTAACAAAGGGTGTAGAGTTTTTATTTAAGAAAAATAAAGTTACATATATCAAAGGCAAAGGTGTTTTGTTTTCTAAAAATGATATTGTAGTTTATGAAAATAACAAGAGAACGAATTATAAAGCAAAAAATATTGTTATAGCCACAGGGTCTGCAGTTGTCTCTCTACCAGGCATAGAAATTGATGAAAAAAATATAATTTCTTCAACTGGAGCATTATCTTTGAATGAGGTGCCAAAGAAATTAGCAGTTATTGGCGGAGGTTATATAGGTTTAGAAATGGGTTCGGTATGGTCAAGATTAGGCTCAGAGGTTACTGTAATTGAATATCTCGATCATATAACTCCTGGTATGGATAGAGAAATATCTGACGAATTTAAAAAGATTTTAACTAAACAAGGAATAAAGTTTAAGATGGGTTCAAAAGTGAATTCTGTTAAGACTAATGGAACAGGAATTTTAATAAATTTTACAGATGTAAAAACGTCGAAAGCTGAGTCATTAGAATTTGATAAAGTTTTGGTCTCGGTTGGTAGAAAGCCATACACAGAAGGATTAAATTTGACAAAAGTCGGAATAAAAAAAGATAGCAAAGGTAGAATCGAAGTTAATAGTAAGCTTCAAACATCAATTAAAAATATTTATGCGATAGGAGATGTTATTAAAGGACCAATGTTAGCTCACAAAGCAGAGGAGGAAGGGATCGCAGTTGCTGAAATTTTGGCAGGTCAAGCAGGTCATGTAAACTATGATGTAATTCCAGGAGTTATCTATACATCTCCCGAAGTAGCCACGGTTGGCAAAACAGAGGAACAACTAAAAGAGGAAAAAAAATCTTACAAAGTTGGTAAATTTCCTTTTTTAGCTAATTCGAGGGCGAAAGTTAACAACGAAACAGATGGATTTGTAAAGATTCTAGCTGATAGTGAAACTGATAGAGTACTAGGCGTGCATATAATTGGCCCGCATTGTGGAGATATGATTGCAGAAATGGCTTTAGCGATGGAATTTGGAGCAAGTTCAGAAGATATTGCTAGAACGTGCCATGCACATCCTACACATACAGAAGCCATTAAAGAAGCAGCTTTAGCTGTTGATAAAAGACCAATTCATTTTTAAAAAAAAAATATTCAACTACTATTTAAATATGAAAGCACAAGTACTGCTGCCTAAAATATTTAATTTTTCGTTTACATACGAAACAAAAAAAGAAAAATTGACTCCAGGTGATATTGTTGAAGTCCCTTTTGGAAAAGAAAAAGCGACTGGTGTTGTGTGGCCAGATAAAATTTTTGCGCCAAAAGAGATAAAAATTAAAAATATCCATAA
>CACISL010000008.1 GCA_902589305.1 uncultured Pelagibacteraceae bacterium | reverse complement strand
GTTGCTGCAACGATCCTACGTTTATATGATTTCCCAATGCCGCCATTAATTCTAGCTTTTGTACTAGGAGGGCTAATGGAGGAAAACTTGAGAAGATCTCTTTTAATTAGTGATGGGTCATGGAGCTTTTTGTGGGACAGACCATTAACTATAATTATAATGCTCACGATTATACTCATAGTTGTTTGGCAGATTTTTAGGACCTTTAAAGGTAAAATTAGTTAGATAGTGTGATATATTTACAACAAAAAAACCATGAAAATTGGCCTTTTTTCTCATCATTTTAGTCTTTTAGGTTTTATAATGCTTGAGATTCGTTTGTGATTTGGTAACTATTTCTCAACGTTTAATTTATAAATTAAAGGAAAACAATGAAAAAGACAATTTCTATAATTACATCTTTGTTTTTACTGATGACATTTGCAGCAAAAGCTGAATTTGGTGTCGGTGTCTCAGGTGCTCTTCACATGTTAGAAGCTGATGGTACTGAGACAGCTAGAGATAGCGGAGAAAGAAACACAGGATCACACTCAGAGGACGTGCAAGTTCCTGAATTATTTATAGAAACAATTGCAGACAATGGTTTGGCGTTTGGAGTATCATACGTACCTACAAGAGATGTTGGATCAAAATCTAGATCTGATACAAACTCTGAAGGGGACACTGGATCTTACAAGGCTGATGCTGAGTTAGATAACGTATTCCAAATATATACTGACATTCCTATGGGAGATATGGGTGTTTACCTAAAACTAGGTATCCAACACGTAACGTTAGTAACGCTAGAGTCATTAAACTCTGGATCAACATATCCTGACGAAGACTTAATGGGATACACTGCTGGTTTAGGTTACAAAGCTGACTTGCCTGTAAGCAACACTTACTACAAGGCAGAAGTAACTTACACAGACTTTGATACTTACGAAAAAACTTCGAATGGTAACAAAGTAGTTGCTGATTTAGATGCTGTAACTGCAAGACTTTCTATAGGTTATAATTTCTAACAAAGACTATAAAATTTTCCCACTAGTTTGATAATTTCTACTAGTGGGATTTTTATTATAACCTTACATATTTCTTTTCTCTATCTACCGCCCAGTCTTTTGTGCCATTTACAACGATAAATAAAAATCCACCAGCTAAACCGATATTTTTTAGGAATGAGACAAGTTGTGACTGAATTGTAAAATCAAAATGAAAAAGAAAAGCTGTCATCAGACAGAAAATTGCGAGAATACTAGCCGCAATTCTCGCTTGATAACCTACAATCACAAGAATAGGTAAAATAATTTCTATTGCTATCGCTGGGAATATAAAAAAACTAGGCACCCCATAATCTTCCATCCAACCCATCGATCTCTCTAAATTAAAAATTTTATTAAAGGCTGATATTAAAAATAAAGCCGAAATTAGAATTCTACCAATTAAATCTAAAACATTTGCCATATGAAAAAATTAGATTGAATAAAGAACAATGTCAAAAAAAGATAGTTTAATTCAGGTTTTTTTTAAAAATCTAAGTATAACAGGTACTGTAAAGAGTATCATAAGTAAGCGAATTATATGATGAAAAGAAACAAACTCAGGGTCCAAATCAAAGAAAATAGCTATTACAGCTACTTCATAAATTCCTCCAGGACAATATGATAGCAACAAAGTAAAAAAGTTTTTTTCAATTACCAGCCCTGCAACAGCAGCTGCAGCAATACCTAATATTACTAACAAGAACGTTGCTACAAAACTATGCAAAGCATTTCTCCCTATTTCACCAAATGTTTTGTCTGCAAATCTACAACCAACTGATGAACCTAAAATTAATAAACAATAATCAATAATATCAGGAGATATTTGATAACTTGCAACTTCTGTAATTTGCAATAAACCACTTGCTACTAAAGTTCCTGTCAACAGAGCAGCAGGAACTTTTATCTTTTCAAATAGCAAAATTAAAACTACCGACGATGTAATCAAAATCATTAAGTGGTAAAAATTTTGATTAGTAATTTCTACTTCAGAAATATTTATACTATCTACATCGTAAAAACTATTTACGATTAAAGGAAAAACTGTAATTATTATAATTAATCTTATTAGATGAGATGTAGCAACTTGGCTTAAGTCAGTTTTTGCATTTTCAGCTAATATCATTAGTGGACCTAATGCACCTGGCGCAGCTGAAAAAATAGATGTTTTTTTTTCATATTTAGAAAACTTTTCTAAATATTTAGAGACGATTAGAACACTTAAAATTATGTAAATTAACATTATAAGAGAGGTCCAAATCCAATCTTGCATTTGACCGAATAAGTCTTTGTCTATGTAGTTACCGATATAAAGACCAAGAATTATTAATATAGAGGATAATATCAACCTTGGCATTTTAGTTTTAAGACCCATTAATGAAGCCAAAGAAGTTATTAGCATTGGCCCCAAGAACCAGGCTAAAGGAATATTAAAATATTCAGCTATAATGGCACTTGGTATTGATATTATGATGACAGATATAAACGGTATTGAAAATATCTGTTTAAAATTTTCTTTATTAAAAGGAATAGCTTGGTTATTCTGCATCATTCATGATTTTAGGATTTATAGGAACTGGTAAAATTTCATCATCAATTATTTTTGGTATTTTTAAATCAAAGCTAAAAATTAAGAGAATTTATATATCTTCAAGAAATAGAAACATAGCTAAAAAACTAGCAAAAAGTTACGGAAAAATAAAAGTATTAAACAATAATCAAGAAATTATAGATAAATCCTCAGTAGTACTATTGGGTGTTACACCTATTGTTGGTAATAAAATATTACCTAAATTAAAATTTTCAAAAAATAAAAAAATAATAAGTCTTATTTCAACAATCAATTTGGATAGACTGAAAAAAATCACGAAGAATAAAAATATTACAAGAGCAATACCTCTGCCTCCAATTGAAATTAAAAAAGGACCAGTTATTATTTGTCCACCAAGTAAATTTGCTAAGAATATTTTTAAACATTTAGGGCAAGTTTTAGAATTGAGAAATGAAAAACTTAGCTATAAGTTTTGGGCTACAGCTTCTTTAATGGCAACGTACTATGAGATACTTAATACGAGTTCTAAATGGTTAAGTAAGAAAGGTATTAACAAAAAACTAGCTGACACATATGTAGCTGAATTATTTTTAGCGTTAAGTCAGGATGCTCAAAATAAATCTTCGCAAGGATTTAAAAAACTTGTAGCGGACTCACAGACACCAAAAGGCCTTAATATGCAGGTTCTTAATGAATTGAAAAAAGGAAAATTCTTTACTAAATTCAGTAAAGCTCTTGATAATGTAAATAAAAGAGTAAGCAAGTAGATCATGGAATACTTTATACAACAATTAGTTAACGGAATTACTTTAGGTTCGATTTATGGACTAATCGCGATAGGTTACACCATGGTCTATGGAATTATCGGAATGATTAACTTTGCTCACGGTGATATCTTTATGATCGGAGCTTTTGTAGCTTTAATTTCATTTATTATTTTTGGTTTAACTGGAGTAGCATTACCAATTATTTTACTTTTAGTTTTATTAATAGCCATGCTTTTCACGGCTTGCTATGGATGGACAGTTGAAAAATTAGCTTACAAACCATTAAGAGGATCTTTCAGATTAGCTCCACTTATTTCAGCATTAGGTATGTCAATTGTTTTACAAAATTACGTTCAAGTAGCTCAAGGAGCTAGAGTAAAGCCTATGCAGCCCTTGATTAGTGGTGGTTTAGAATTTTTTAAGAATTCTGAGTTTATTGTTACAGTTAGTTACCTTCAAATATTTATCGTAATCTTAACAATAATTTTAATGGGTATTTTTACTTATCTTATTACTAAAACAGATTTAGGTAGAGCTCAAAGAGCTTGCGAGCAAGATAGAACAATGACTGCATTGTTAGGAATAAATGTAGATAGAACAATATCAATAACGTTTATTATTGGCTCCTCATTAGCATCAGTAGCTGGAATGATGTTTGTTCTTTATTACGGCGTAATTGATTTTTACATTGGATTCTTAGCAGGAATAAAAGCTTTCACTGCAGCAGTGTTAGGAGGAATTGGATCATTGCCCGGAGCAATGTTAGGTGGCTTGTTAATCGGTCTTATAGAAACCTTTTGGGCTGGATATGTTTCACTTGAATATAAAGATGTTGCAGCTTTCAGTGTATTAATTGTAGTTTTAATTTTCTTTCCAACTGGATTTCTTGGAAAACCTGATATCGAGAAAGTTTAATGGAAAAGAAAGATATCATTCAGTCATTTAAAGATAGTTTTTTTACAGGCTTAATTGCTTTAGCTTTGTTTGGTCCGATAGTTGGACTCAGAACTGCATCTAAAGGAGAAGGTTTATTTATTACTCCTCAATGGGGAGTAGTTTTTGTATTAGTCGGACTTTGTATTTTAGGAAGATTTTTAATTAATTTAAATTCCGCTAGAAAAACTGAAATTACTTTTTTTTCTAAGTTCACATCTAAGTTTTCAGCGTTAACTGAAGATAAAGCAAAACACTTTGCTATTACTGCAATTTTATTTGCTGTTGTGTTTCCGTTTCTACCTTTTACGGACAGATACTTTATGGATGTTGCTATAATGATTTTAACCTACATCATGCTTGGTTGGGGTTTAAATATCGTAGTTGGTTTAGCGGGTCTTCTCGATTTAGGTTATGTAGCCTTCTATGCAGTTGGCGCATATTCATATGCATTGATCGCAACAACTTTTGGTTGGTCTTTTTGGATTTGTTTACCTTTAGCAGGATTATTTGCAGCTTTTTTTGGAATTTTACTTGGCTTTCCTGTTTTAAGATTAAGAGGAGATTACTTAGCAATCGTTACTTTAGGATTTGGAGAGATTATAAGAATTATTTTAATCAATTGGTACGAAGTAACAAACGGTCCAGATGGAATAACAGGCATACCACGACCATCATTTTTTGGATTACCTTTTAAAAGATCTCCAGATGAAGGGGAAACAAGTTTTCATTTGTTTTTCAATCTTGAATATTCAACAATGCACCGAATAATATTTTTATACTATTTAATTCTAGTCTTAGCCTTAATTACAAATTATTTTACACTGAAGATAAGAAAACTTCCTGTTGGTAGAGCCTGGGAGGCTTTGAGGGAAGATGAGATTGCCTGCAAATCTTTAGGTGTAAATCCCACAAATACGAAACTAACTGCTTTTGCAATTGGAGCTATGTTTGGTGGTTTCGCTGGTTCATTTTTTGCAACGCGACAAGCTTTTATCAGTCCAGAAAGTTTTACATTTATTGAGTCAGCAATCATTGTTGCTATTGTTGTATTAGGCGGTATGGGCTCGCAAACCGGGGTAGTTCTTGCATCAATTTTCTTAATTGGAATAACAGAAATGTTTAGAGATTTAGAACAATACAGAATGATAGCCTTTGGTGGAGCAATGGTATTAATAATGGTGTTTAAGCCAAAAGGAATCTTAGCGAATAGAAAACCAACTATTCTTATGCACGGAGATAAAAAATGAGTAATCTATTATCTGTAGAAAATTTGACAATGAAGTTCGGTGGTTTAACTGCTATCGATGATTTAAGTTTTGATGCTAAAAATAATCAAATAACCTCTATTATTGGACCTAACGGTGCAGGTAAAACAACTGTTTTTAATTGTCTCACAGGATTTTATAAACCTACCAATGGTCAAATGTTTTTACATAAAGAAGACAGTAAAATTTCTCTAAGAAAATATACCGATTTTAAAATTGCCTATGTTGCTAAGGTAGCCAGAACTTTCCAAAATATAAGGTTATTCCCCGCAATGTCAGTATTAGAGAACTTATTAGTTGCTCAACATAATGAATTAATGGTTGCCTCTGGCTATTCTTTGTTTGGCTTACTGAATCTAAAATCTTACAGAGACAAAGAACAGTTGGCTGTCGATAAAGCAAAATATTGGCTAGATATAATCGGCTTAACTCACCGAGCAGACGACAATGCTGGTGATTTACCATATGGAGATCAAAGAAAATTAGAAATTGTTAGGGCTATGTGTATTGAGCCAAGGTTATTGTGTCTAGACGAACCAGCCGCTGGATTAAATCCAAAAGAGTCAGCTGAATTAAACAAATTATTAAAATTTATCAAAACAGAAAAACAAACGGGAATTTTATTAATTGAGCATGATATGAGTGTAGTAATGGGGATCTCCGATCATGTTGTAGTTTTAAATTATGGTAAAAAGATATTTGAAGGAACAGCTGATCAAACAAAAAATAGTAAAGAAGTTATCGAAGCCTACCTAGGGGTAGATGAATAATGCTTAAAATTTCTAATGTTGAAACATTTTACGGGAAGATACAAGCTTTGAGAGGTGTTGATCTTGATGTGAATGATGGTGAAATTGTTTCTTTAATTGGCTCTAACGGAGCAGGGAAATCAACTTTACTAATGACTATTAGTGGTGTGAATAAAGCTAAAAGAGGAAATATAGTTTTTAAAGGTGAAAATATTGAAAACATACAGCCTCACAAAATTGTTGATATGGGTATTTGTCAAGTACCAGAAGGAAGAAGAATTTTTTCAAGACTAACTGTAGAAGAAAATTTAAGATTAGGTGCTCACGCTAATGAAAAAGGGAAGTATTTTGAAAATGATATTAAAGAAGTTTATGATTTATTTCCTGTATTAAGCGATAGAAAAACTCAGAGAGGTGGAACACTTTCTGGAGGAGAACAGCAAATGTTAGCAATTGGTAGAGCACTAATGAGTAAACCCAAAGTACTTTTATTAGATGAACCTTCACTAGGAATTGCACCCAAATTAGTTAATCAAATATTTGTTTCAATAAAAAATATTAATAAGGAAAAAAATGTTACTATTTTTTTAGTTGAACAAAATGCCAAAAAAGCTTTAGAGCTTGCAGACAGAGCATATGTTTTAGTAAACGGGAAGGTGACCATAAAGGGTCCTGGTCAAGAGTTACTTAAAAATAAAGATATACAAGCTGCTTATCTGGAAGGTGGGGCAAAAAATTAATTTTTTTTCATATTTACAAGTTTGTAATTAAGGTGTTCAATATCAATAATTAATTAATTAACAACAAAGGGAAATAATATGTTAAGAACGTTCAATAAACTTCTTTCATTAATTGCCGGAACATTAATGCTTGCAACAGTATCAGCTAAAGCTGACGTTGTGGTTGCTTCTGCTGGACCTATGTCTGGTCAGTACGCTTCATTTGGTGCTCAGTTAAAAGCTGGTGCTGAAATGTGGTTAAAGCACGTTAATAAAAAAGGTGGAATTAATGGCGAGAAAGTTAAATTAGAAATCGGAGATGATGCTTGCGATCCTAAACAAGCTGTTGCTGTAGCCAACAAATTTGCTGGTCAGGGTGTAGCTTATGTTGCAGGTCACTTCTGCTCTGGTTCTTCAATTCCAGCTTCAGCGGTATATAATGAAGAAGGAATTATACAAGTTTCACCAGCTTCAACAAATCCAGCGTTAACGGATAAAGGTGGAAAATATACTTTTAGAGTTTGTGGTAGAGATGATCAGCAAGGTGAAGTTGCTGGTAAATTCTTAGCTGACAACTACAAAGGTAAAAAAGTAGCTATACTTCATGATAAAACTGCTTACGGAAAAGGTTTAGCAGACGCTACAAGAAAGAACATGAAGAAAGCTGGCCTTAAAGAAGCTATGTACGAAGCTTACACAGCAGGTGAGAAAGATTACTCTGCTTTAGTTTCGAAACTAAAATCTAATAACATCGATGCAGTTTATCTTGGTGGTTACCATACAGAAGGTGGTTTGATCGTAAGACAAATGAGAGACCAAGGTATGAAAACTAAATTAATCAGTGGTGACGCTTTAGTTACGGCTGAGTATTGGGATATTACTGGTGATGCAGGTGAAGGTACGTTAATGACTTTCTCTCCAGATCCAAGAAATAATCCTGCAGCTGCAGATGTTGTTAAAGAATTTAAAGCTGCTGGTATTGAGCCAGAAGGTTATGTTCTTTACTCATATGCTGCGTTACAAGTATTTGAACAAGCTGCTAACCAAGCTGGAACAAATGATCCTGCTAAAGTTCTTAAAGTAATGAGAAAAGGTAAGTTCGATACTGTAATCGGTTCACTAAGCTTTGATAAAAAAGGTGACGTGAGCTTACCAGGTTATGTATTTTATGAGTGGAGCAAAGGTAATTACAAAGAACTGTAATTCAATTGCTAAACTAATTTAAAAGGGGGCTCAGGCCCCCTTTTTTATTTATAGAAAGGAAATTATGGAAATAACTTATGATGATTTTAAAAAAGTGCAGATTAAAGTTGGTACTGTCTTAGAAGTAAAATTAAATGAAAAAGCAAGAAAACCTTCATTAGTAATTAAGGTAGATTTTGGAAAAGAAATAGGTATTAAGCAATCCTCAGCTCAGATTACTCACTATTACACCCCGGAAAATTTAGTTGGCAAACAAGTTATTGGAGTTTGTAATTTTCCTACAAAGAATATAGCTGGTGTTGTATCTGAAGTTTTAGTACTTGGAGCTATTGAAAAAGATGGAAAAGTTGTCCTAGTGCACCCATCTCAGAAAACTGATAATGGTTTAGATATTGCGTGAATGATATTTGCACTAAAAGCTTTACTTGCTGGATTAATTATAGCCTTCTCATCTTGGCTTGCTGGTCAAAATCCTAGGATGGCGGGTTTTATAATTGCCCTACCCATGGCTTCATTAATTGCCATTGCCTTTGTTTACTTTGAACACAATAGTGTTGAAAAAACAATTTTGTACGCGAAAAGTATTTTAATCGCTGTACCAGTAAGCTATTTATTTTTTCTTCCTTTTTTCTTAGCTAAACAATTTAACATGAATTTTTGGATGATCTATGGCTCTGGAATACTACTGTTAGCTTTAGGTTTTTTCATTCATAAGTATTTTGCAAATTTTTTATCATGAGTTCCGAAACATTTAGCTGGAGCTGTAAACACACTTGGTCAAGAAGTGCAAAAAATACATTTTGGTGTTTGCTTGGATGTTCTATTGGTGATTTTGGGACTATCTTATTTTTTCAATTAACTAAAATTCCCTTTCCTGTTTTAGCAATAATGGTTCTAGCGATAATTAACGGAATTATTACAAGTATAATTTTAGAAACGATTATCTTATTAAGACAAAATTTTTCTTTAAAATTAGCTTTCAAAACAGCTGTTGGAATGAGTTTAATCTCAATGGTCAGCATGGAAATTACTATGAATGCTACTGATTATTTTCTTACAGGAGGAGCTATTTTAACTTGGTGGGTCGTACCAATAATGTTAGCTGTTGGTTTTGTTACGCCCTGGCCATATAATTATTGGAGATTAAAAAAGTTCAACGAAGCTTGCCACTAAGTAATTTTGTTTAAGATTTTATCTTTAAAAAAAAAATGATGAACAATCACTGCTAGTATATGTAGGCTTACAAGTGCTAATAATAAGTAATTAGCGTAAATATGTACTTCGTAATAAGCATCAGCTAAAACAAAATTATCTTTTTCAAATCCGTATTTAAAAAATATGAAATTAAGCGTTTCTCCCATATAAAGTTTCTTAAGAATTCCAGAAATAGTTATGGAAAAAATAGTTACATAAAGCAAAAAATGATTAGCCTTCCCAATAAAGACTTGGCCTTTAAAAAAACTTCTAGTTTCAGATGGACTTGGGTTAAAAAATTTCCAAATTAGTCTAAACAAGGTAAGATAGAAAACAGTTATTCCAACTAGGATATGTATATTTTCAAGTTCAATTCTTTCATCAGAAAATTCAAGCCCTACTAAATAAAATCCAAAGGGAACTTGGGCTATTAAGACAATAAACGTTAGCCAGTGGAACAATTTGGCCAATAGCCCGTACTCATTTCGACTGTTAAATAATTTCATAATTAATTATAATTAAGTATGTCTTATAAAAACACTATAACCAAATTAACAATTTTTACAGTAGTACTATTCACTGTTTTTTATATCTTTAATTTTGTCACATATAAAAAAGACGCTTTAGCTAACATTAACAATAAACAAATAGTTGAAGTTTTTAAGACTCCCTCATGCGGATGTTGTTATGGCTATGTTTTATTTTTAGAAGAAGAAAAATTCAAAGTAAAACAAACAGATATGAGAAGCCTTCATACAATAAAACAAAAATATAATATTCCTGTAGAAATGCAGTCTTGTCATACTACTATTATGGGTAAATACTTTATTGAAGGACATGTCCCGCTTGAAGCAGTTAATAAATTATTAAAAGAGCAACCAGATATTGATGGTATAGCTTTACCTGGAATGCCGATTGGCACACCAGGAATGCCAGGTGATAAAGATGAGCCTTATGTTATTTATCAACTTAAAGATGGGAAATCTTCAGTATTCATGACAATATAAATTTTATGATGCAAAAGATAAAAATAATAAAAACACTTATTATTATTTTTTCTTTAACATTTCCTTTTTCTGTCAATGCTCAAACTGTAGAAGAAATTATTAAAGGTAGAAAAGCAATGTTTAGTGAAAACTATCAAAATGCTAAAAAAATATCTATATTACTGAAATCTAAAAGAATTGAGGAGGCTAAACCTTTAATGAAAAAAATTTCAGATAATTATATAAAATTATTGGATTATTTTCCTGAAAATGCAAAAGAGGGGTTTAAAACAGGAGCACTACCGAGCATTTGGGAAAATAAAGATGAATTCAATGCTTTAATGAAAAAAGCATCAGATGATATGATAAAACTTGCCAAAGCCATTGAGACTGCTGAAGATCTAAGAGCAGTGCAGAAAGAACTAATGTGGAGCAACTGCACAGCCTGCCATAGTAAGTTTAGAGCGCCTCATTAAATTTTAATGCAACTTTTTCCATTAATTTTATTCGGTATTGCAACCGCGTTTTCTCCTGGACCAAATAATATTATGACGTCTTACACAGCTTTTAATTTTGGATTTAGAAAAGCGATTCCTACGATGCTTGGAGTTATTATTGGATGGACGCTTTTAATTATTCTTTTGCAACTTACTTCTGGGGCTATTTTTCAAAAGTATGCATTTATTCAAACTACAATAAAAATATTAGGATCAATTTATCTATTATATATGGCTTACAAATTATCCTTCGCAGGACAAACAAGAGATAAAAAAATTGATCCAAAACCAGTGACTTTTTTAAATACTTTTTGGTTTCAATTTGTAAACCCTAAAAGCATTATCGTTGGCTTAACATCAATTTCCTTATTTATTGATACACAAAATAATTACTTGAGAGACTCGATTATTTTAACATTTGTTTGGTTTTTGATGGCTGTTGGAAGCCAAACAGCTTGGTGTTTAATGGGAAAATACATGAGAAAATTCGCCACAAGTGATAGATTTATAAAGAATTTTAATTACACAATGTCTTTTTTACTTATCGTTTGCGTAATTTTGTTCTATGTATAGCGCATGAATTTTAATAGTAAAGATTCCTTTAAATCATTGGATAATATTTCATCGTCTGGAAAAGAATATAAAATTTTCAATTTAAAAAAAGCCGAAAAGAATGGTTTAAACGGAATTTCAAAGCTACCAAAATCTCTTAAAGTTTTATTAGAAAATCTACTAAGATATGAGGATGATTTAACAGTCGATAAAAAACAGATTTTAGCAATAAAAGAATGGGTAAAAAATAAAAAGTCTAACACTGAAATAGCTTACAGACCTGCACGTACTTTATTACAAGATTATACAGGAATTCCTGCAATTGCTGACCTAGCAGCAATGAGAGATGCAGTAAAATATAAAAATAAGAATCCAGATAAAATTAATCCATTATCCACCGTTGATTTAGTTATAGATCATTCTGTGATGGTCGACGAGTATGCGTCAGGAAAATCATTTAATCAAAATGTTGAGAGAGAATTTTCAAGAAATGGCGAACGATACTCTTTTTTAAAATGGGGACAAAAAGCATTTGACAATTTTAGAGTTGTTCCCCCCGGTACAGGAATTTGTCATCAAGTAAATTTAGAATATTTATCTAAAGTTGTTTGGTCATCAAAAAGCGGAAATGATTTATACGCTTATCCAGATACTCTAGTTGGAACTGATAGTCATACAACAATGGTGAATGGTTTATCTGTCTTAGGTTGGGGAGTTGGAGGAATAGAAGCTGAGGCCGCAATGTTAGGCCAGCCAATTTCAATGTTAATTCCAGAAGTCATTGGCGTAGAACTCAAAGGAAAACTAAAAGAAGGAACAACTGCAACAGACTTAGTTTTAATCATTGTTGAGATGCTAAGAAAAAAAGGAGTAGTTGGAAAATTTGTTGAGTTTTATGGAGAGGGTTTAAAAAATTTAACTTTAGCTGATAGAGCAACAATTGCAAACATGGCTCCTGAATATGGAGCTACATGTGGCTTCTTTCCAGTTGATGATGAAACTCTTAAATATTTAAATTTATCAGGAAGAGACCAAGAAACAATAGCTTTAGTCGAGAAATATTCAAAAGAACAAGGCCTTTGGGCAAGTAATGATGTTGTGTTTACCGATACTCTTTCCTTAGATGTAAGCAGTGTAGTAACAAGCATTTCTGGACCTAAACGACCCCAGGATAAAGTTTTGCTTACCGAGGCCTCAACTGCTTTTTCAAAAGTTTATAAAGAAAATGCAAAAAGAGATAAGATTATTGAAGCTAAAGTTGAAGGTACTGACTTTAATATAAAAGATGGTGATATTGTTATTGCTGCGATAACATCTTGCACAAATACCTCGAATCCAAGCGTAATGATTGGCGCAGGTCTTTTAGCGAAGAAAGCACATGAAAAAGGACTAAAAGTTAAGCCTTGGGTAAAAACTTCACTCGCACCAGGATCACAAGTTGTAACTGACTATTTAGAAAAAGCAGGATTAAATAAATATTTAGATGAACTCGGTTTTAATTTAGTTGGTTATGGCTGTACTACTTGTATTGGTAACTCTGGACCTTTAAATCAAAATATATCAGATGCAATAAATAAAAAGGATCTGTACGCTGTTTCAGTTTTATCTGGAAATAGAAACTTTGAAGGAAGAATTAATCCAGATGTAAAAGCTAATTACTTAGCTTCACCTCCACTTGTAGTTGCTTATGCTCTAGCAGGTAATATGAATTTTGATATGTACAAATCTGCTCTAGGTAAAGATAAAAATGGCAAAGATGTTTTCTTGAAAGATATTTGGCCAAGTAATAAAGAAATTGAAGATTTGATGTTAAGTTCTTTAAACGCAGATATGTTTAAACAAAGATATTCAAATGTTTCAAAGGGACCTAAAGAATGGCAAGCAATCAACACAACCGATAGTGATATTTATAACTGGGAAGCTAATTCTACATATGTAAAGAGACCCCCATTTTTTGACGATTTACCTGACCAACCGGAGGGTTTTAAACCAATTAATGACGCAAGAATTCTTTTATTACTAGCTGACACAGTAACTACGGATCATATTTCACCAGCAGGAAGTATTAAAAAAGATAGTCCAACTGGCGATTATTTTATGAAACATCAAATACAACAAAAAGATTTTAACTCTTATGGTGCAAGAAGAGGAAATCATGAAGTAATGATGAGAGGAACTTTTGGAAATATAAAAATTAGAAATGAAATGGCTCCTGGTACTGAAGGTGGATTTACAACTTTGCAGCCAGACGGAAAAGTAATGAGTGTTTATGAAGCTGCAATGGAATATAAAAAAAGAAAAAATGATTTAGTTGTAATTGCCGGTAAAGAATATGGAACAGGTTCGTCAAGGGATTGGGCGGCTAAAGGAACTAAACTTTTAGGAATTAAAGCTGTTTTAGCAGAGAGTTTTGAGAGAATTCATAGATCAAATTTAATTGGAATGGGTGTATTACCCTTACAGTTTAAAGAGGGTTTTGATCGAAAAAAATTGAATATTACAGGAGCAGAGTTAATTTCAGTTGTAGATATTGACAAAGGTGTAAAGCCAAGACAAGAGGTGACTTGTGAAATTAAATATCAAGACGGAACTAGCAAAAAAATTTCAATGCTTTGTAGAATTGATACTGCTAATGAAGTGGAGTACTACAAAAATGGAGGAATTTTACAGTATGTTTTAAGAAATATGCTTGCAAATTAAATGAGAAACATAAAAGTAAAAGTTCATCCGTCAAAATCAAATTTAAAAAAAGAAGATCAATTAGCATGGAAAATAGCAGAGATTGCATCAGATAAAGCTCAAATAGACAAAGATGCGGTAGATATGGTTATCAATAGAATTATTGACAATGCATCAGTTGCTATTGCCTCTTTTAACAGAGGACCAGTTATTTCGGCGAGAGCAATGGCACTGTCGCATTCTAGAAAAACGGGTGCTACTGTTTTTGGTTTGAATCCAAAAATTAAAGTAGATTGCGAGTGGGGTGCATGGGCAAATGGAACAGCTGTAAGAGAATTAGATTATCACGATACTTTTTTAGCAGCAGATTACAGCCATCCAGGCGATAATATTCCTGCAATTTTAGCAGTTGCACAACAAAAGGGGTGTAATGGTAAAGATTTAATTAGAGGAATACTTACCGGTTATGAGGTGCAAGTAAACTTAGTAAAAGGTATTTGCTTACATGAACATAAAATTGATCATATAGCTCACCTAGGCCCAAGTGTTGCAGCTGGTTTAGGAAGCTTGCTAAATTTAAAAACAGATGTGATTTATCAATCTGTTCAACAAGCATTACATATTACCGTCTCAACGAGGCAATCTCGAAAAGGAGAAATATCTAGTTGGAAAGCTTTTGCACCAGCGCATGCTGGTAAACTTGCGGTAGAGGCAGTCGATAGATGTATGAGAGGCGAGGGTGCTCCGTCACCAATTTATGAAGGAGAAGATAGCGTTATAGCTTATGTTTTATCTGGACCAGATAAAGAATATTCAGTGCCATTACCAAACATTAATGAACCTAAGCGAGCAATACTTGAAACTTACACTAAAGAGCATTCTGCAGAATATCAATCCCAAGCTTTAATCGATCTAGCTAGAAGCCTAAATAAAAAAATTTCAAATGTTAGTGATATTGAAAATATTGTAATTGAAACAAGTCATCATACTCACTACGTAATTGGTACCGGCGCAAACGATCCGCAAAAAATGGATCCAAAAGCAAGCAGGGAAACTTTAGATCATTCAATAATGTATATTTTTGCAGTGGCACTCGAAGATGGTGCTTGGCATCATGTCAAATCCTACACTCCTAAAAGAGCACAAAGAAAAAGTACTGTTGAACTTTGGCGAAAAATTTCAACAAAAGAGGATCCAAAATGGACTGAAAAATATCATGATCCCAACCCAAAAAATAAATGCTTTGGTGGAAAAGTGGTTATAACAATGAAAGATGGGTCTATAATTTCAGAGGAAATTAACGTTGCAGATGCACATCCAGCTGGTAAAAGACCTTTCTCTCGCAAAGAATATATAAATAAATTCAAAAGCTTAACTGATGGTTTAGTTTCAAAAAAAGAGTCGGATAGATTTTTAAAGTGTGTTCAAAATCTTCCAAAACTAAAAGCAAAAGATTTAATAGGTTTAAATGTGGAGGTAAAATCATCAGTAAAAGATAAATCTAGAAGTAGCAAAGGTATCTTTTAATTATTTTATTTTTTTTGCTAGATCATTAGCACTCAACCAAGCACTTTCTACTTTTGGTCCGATCAACCAATCGGCACAAACACCTATTCTTAATTTTTTATTCCAATAACTTTTATATGGCGATCCATGAAAATTATAAGAGTATTTCCATCCATGTGTTTTTCTAAATATAATCTTATTTTTTTTATAACCAGTGAAATTCAAAAATTTTGAAATTAACATATTTTCAATTTTTTTATTTTTTTTGTAAATATTTATGTTCTTTTTTGCCCACTTAACAGAAGATTGCAATGTCCAAAGTGAATTAGAGCTCTTGAACCTTTTTTTGCTATTTTCGTTTGCAGCCCATGTAAGAACTTCATCATTAAATCTTATACTACTTACTGGAACTTCTTTTTGATTTTTAAAAGCAATCATCGTAGTTATATTAGGTTCCATAATAATTTTTAATTTTAAAAATTTTTTCTCAAGATATTTTCCTGCTATCTTTTTTAATTGTGGGAATGGACAAGTAAAAACAACTGACCTGGCCTTAATTATCTCTTTTGATTCTAATTTAATTTCCCAAAAGTATTTATTATAGAAAATTGACTTTATTGGTGACTGAAAATTTTTTCTTATATTTTTAGTGTAAAATTTAGAGATTACATTATTGCCTTTTATGCCAATAAATTTCTTTTTATTTTCCTTCTTTTCAAATGTAAAGTCTAAATGATAACCATCCCAAATTTTTAATTCTTTTTTTTTATAAAGAAATTGAACAAAGTTTTTAAAACTTTTTGACCTTGGAGATATATATTGAACTCCATGATCAAAACTTTGTTTCTTAATAAATCTTTTGTTGGAAGCTCTTCCACCAAGCCCCCTAGCTTTATCGAAAATCTCAACATTATATTTTTTAGATAGAATATGAGCTATTGTAGAGCCAGAAACGCCTGACCCTATAATACAAAAATCTAACATTATAAGAATAAAAATTTATATTTTTCGTTTATTGAAAGAACTTCATAATTCACTAGTCCTCCAATAATTAATTGAATTGAAATTATTAAAATTACAAATAAACCTAAGTAACCTAGCCACATATGTTTTTTTATATATTCGGCAAAATAACTTGCAAGAGTAGCAATTAAAAATACTGACAACAACAATCCAATTACCATGAGATGAAAATTACCTTTAGAGGCTGCTACTACTGCAATTGTATTATCAAAACTCAATGTGAGATCAGCAATCAGCACTTGATATACCCCAACACTAAAACTTTTAGTCTCACCCGACTTAAGTTGAGGTGTTTTTATTTTATTTTTACCAAAAAAGTCTTGTCTTAAGTTATTTATTACCCATAAAAGTAAGACACCACCGAGAATCTTAATCCAGGCAAATTCAAATAGATAATTGGCCCCGGATGCAAAAACAATCCTAAATAAGAAAGCCGCAGCAACACCCCATGCAATAATTTTTCTTCTATTTTCTGTTGCAAATCCTGCTGCAATTAAACCTATAATGATCGCGTTGTCCGCAGCCATCACTATATCGATGAGGATAATTTGTACAGAGATAATTACTTGCTCTAACATTAATAGAATCAATGTATATAAGGTTCTTAGGATATATTAAAGAATAAAATGGAATTACTTAAAAGTAGATCAAAATTTTCAAAAAAACAAATAATTTTATTGTCCATACCGGTTTTTTTTTCAAACATGGCTATTCCATTAGTGGGAATGGTTGATACAGGATTGATGGGCAATCTAAGTGAAACCAAATATTTAGCTGCAACTAGTATAGCTACATCAGTTATGACTATGATTGTTTGGAGTTTTGGTTTTTTAAGAATGGGGACCGTTGGAATAGTTGCACAGGCTTATGGAAGAAGCGATTATAGAGAGATAGTAAAAACGATTTTAAGAAATATAGTTCTTGCTCTTATTGCATCATTCATAATAATTATATTCTTTCCAGCTGTGAAAATTGCAATAAGTTATTTTTTTTCTCCCTCTGATGAAACTGAGGTACTAATAAAAACTTATCTAAATGTAAGAATTTTTTCAATTCCTGCAGAATTAATCATTTATGTTCTAGTTGGTTTTTATTTAGGTATACAAAAAACAAAAATTTCAAGTTTATTAATAATTGTTCTATCAAGTTTGAATATTATTTTTAGTTCTCTGCTGGTTTTAACATATAATTTAAATGTTTATGGTGTAGCTCTTGGAACATTAATTTCAAGTTATATAACTTTAATTATTTTCATATTATTTACCTATAATTATATCATTCAAAAATTTAAAGTTATTCCTAAATTTGAAAATTTAGTAGTAAAGTCAAAATTATTAAAGCTTTTGAATGTTAATTTAGATATTTTCATAAGAACTTTATTTCTCACATTTGCTTTTCTATGGGTAACTTATCTTGGTTCAAAAATTGGAGAAGATTATTTAGCAGTAAATACAATATTAATGCAATTTATAATTTTATCATCGTTTTTTTTGGATGCTTATGCATTTTCGACTGAAGGAATTGTAGGTTTCGCTGTGGGAAGAAGAAACTTAAAATCTTTTTTAGAAGTTTTTAAAAATTCTATTCAGGTAAGTTTTATCACTGCTATAATTATTTCAATAATTTATTTAATATTTTTCAAAGAAATAATTTATATCATTACTGATATTGAGATTTTAAGATTTATTTCTTTTCAACATATTTTATGGGTAATTATAATTCCACCAATTGCGTGTTTTTGCTATCAATTAGATGGAATATTTATCGGAGCATCTCAAACAAAAGAAATTAGAAATGCAATGATAATATCTGTTTTGAGTTATATTGGAGTATCAATCCTTTTAACAAAATATCTCGACAATCATGGTATTTGGCTATCTCTTTTGTTATTTATGATATTTAGATCCTTGACTTTACAATATTATTTTAAAAATATTTTGAAAAGATTTTAAATGCAATTTTTATATAAAATACCAGGTTATATTTTACTCCTATTTGGTGGATTTTGTTTAAGCTGGGGAGGTTTTATAATAAGATCTTTTGAAGAGGCAAGTATTTGGCAAATATTATTTTTAAGATCATTTTTTTTTCTTTTAGCTCTAGTTGCATTTCTTTTAGTAACTTATAAAAAAAATACGTTAACTATTATTAAAGAGTCTGGCTTTCCAGGATTATTAGGTGGTTTCGTTTTATCATTCAGCTTTGTTGCTTTTGTAGTTGCGATGAGTAATACAACAGTAGCAAATGTTGTTTTTATCATAAGTACCCAAACTATGTTTCTAGCAATATTTGGCTATTTTTATTTGAAAGAAAAAGTTTCTTTAATGGGTTTGATATCAATCTTTCTTGCTATGAGTGGAATTATTATAATGGTTGGGGATTCTATTTCAGGAGGATCACTATTTGGAAACATAGTTGCATTAGCAATCCCAATAAATTTCGCAATTTTAGTAATGATTATAAGGAAAAATACCAAAGTTGATATGGTTCCAGCAATTTTTTATTCCGGAATATTTAGTTTGATTTACGGTTTTTTCTTAGCAGAATCTTTTGAATTCACTAATCATGATCTTTGGATGGGTTTTCTTCTTGGAGTTCCACAATTAGCACTTAGCTTTATTTGTATAACAATAGGATCAAGAACAGTCGAGTCAGCAACAGTTGGGCTATTAATGTTAACGGAGACTTTATGTGCGCCCCTTTGGGTATGGTTATTTTTGAGTGAAATTCCTCCAATAAGCGTATTTATAGGTGGAACCATCATTATTTCGGCAATAATATTGAAGAGTTTTGACAAAAAACATAGAAAGACTTGAATAATTTGCATTTGACTTTTTACAGTATTTAGAGGAAAGTTGCATTGTAACGGGAGAGACCATTTAGGCGCCGAAGGAGCAACCACCCCGGAAACTCTCAGGCAAAAGGACCGTTACCGTAATAACTCTGGAAAGCAGGCTGAAGCCTCACCGAAGGATTAAATCTCTCAGGTACATAGACAGATGGGGTTAGATAAGAGTTATTATGGAAGTACAAAAAACAGCTTTATATAATTATCATAAAAACTTAGGAGCAAAATTTGTTCCATTCGCTGGCTATGAAATGCCTATACAATATAAAGATGGTATTGTTAAAGAACATATTTCTACAAGAACGCACGCTGGATTTTTTGATGTATCACATATGGGACAATTTTTTTTAGAAGGTGATGAAACATTAACAGAGTCTTTAGAAAAAATTATTCCAGCAGATTTAAAAAATTTGAAAGTTAACCATTCAAAATATTCTTTTTTATTAAATAATGAAGGTGGAATAATTGATGATTTAATTATTACAAGAACAGAAAAAGGTTTTTGTATAATCTTAAATGCAGCTTGTAAGGAAAACGATATTAAACAAATATCACAATTTTTAAAAAAAAATCATAAACATTTTTTAAATAATGATTTATCTTTAATCGCTTTACAAGGACCCAAATCTGTAGAGATTTTAGAAAAATTAATTCCGGGTGTTGACAATTTAAAATTTATGACAGGTAGTAATTTTGAGTATGAGGGAGAAAAACTTTATGTAACAAGATCTGGATATACAGGTGAAGATGGTTTTGAAATCTCAATTTCAAACACAAAAGTTGTAAAGCTCATCGATTACTTAATTTCAAATGAAGTTAAACCGATAGGTTTAGGAGCTAGAGATACATTAAGATTAGAGGCAGGTCTGTGTTTATATGGTCATGATTTAAACGAAAAAATAAACCCAGTTGAGGCTAATTTAAAATGGGCTATAGCAAAAAAAAGGAAAGAAGTTGGCGGCTTTAATGGATGGGAAAAAATAAAAAATTTATTAGCAAACGGAAGTGAAAAAATTAGAGTTGGTATTAAGCCAGATGGAAAAGTTATAGCTAGAGAAAATACGAAAATTTTTTCATCTGATAATAATGAAATAGGATTCGTTACAAGTGGTACTTTTGGACCAAGTGTGAACGCTCCAGTTGCAATGGGATATGTTAAATCTGAATTTTCTGAAATAGGTACATCTATTCAGCTTGAAGTAAGAGGAAAAAAATATGGGGGTAAAATTTCTGAACTTCCATTTTATAAAAAAAGTTATGTTAAATAAGGGGAAATAAATATGAGTGAAAAAAAATTTTCTAAAAAACACGAATGGGTCTCATTGGAAGGAGATGTTGCTACAGTTGGAATAACTAAGCATGCAACAGAAATGCTCGGCGATATTGTTTTTGTGGAGGTTCCTGACGCAGGAAAAGCTGTAGAAAAAGAAGGTCAAGCAGCTGTTGTAGAATCTACTAAAGCTGCGAGTGATGTTTATTCTCCTATTTCTGGAGAAGTTACTGAGGGAAATAAAGCAATAGCAGACGACCCCGGTAGCGTAAACTCAGACCCTGAAGGCGCGAGTTGGTTTTTTAAGTTAAAGATAAAAGATAAAGGTGAGTATGACACGCTTATGTCAAAAGACGAATATGATAAATTTTGCAAGGAGAACCCAAGTTAAATGATTGACGATAATTCAAAAGAATTCATTAAAAGACATATTGGTCCTTCTGAGGAAGATCAGTCTAAAATGTTGCAATACGTTGGGTATAAGTCACTAGAGGATCTAATGAGCAATACTGTGCCAGAAAAAATTTTATTAAAAGATGATCTTAAAATTGATCAGCCAATGTCAGAAAACGATGCTTTAAAAAAATTAAAATCTATATCTAAAAAAAATAAAATCTTTAAAAATTTTATTGGAATGGGATACTATAATTCTATTACACCTAATGTAATTCTTAGAAATATTTTAGAAAATCCAGGATGGTATACATCTTATACACCTTATCAGCCCGAAGTGGCGCAGGGTCGTCTTGAAATGCTTTTAAATTTTCAACAATCAATAATTGACTTGACAGGTATGGATATAGCTAATGCTTCTTTGTTAGATGAAGCAACAGCAACAGCAGAGGCAGTAGGATTAAGCCAGAGATTAGATAAGACTAATTCAAAAAAAATATTTATTTCAAGCAATTGTAATCCTCAGACAATTGATCTCATAAAGACTAGAACAAATCCATTTGGTTTAGAATTAATCATTGGTGACGAAAAAAAAGAACTTTCAAAAATTAAAGAAGATATAATTTGCGGCGTTTTATCTTATCCGGGAACTTTAGGTGAGATAAACGATCCTAGTGAAAGTATTAGTCAAATACACAAAAAAAATGGAAAAGCTATTTTGGTTTGTGATCTATTAGCTTTAGCTAGATTAAAAACTCCAGCTGAACTTGGAGCTGATATTGCTGTCGGTAGTGCTCAAAGATTTGGTATTCCAATGGGTTACGGCGGGCCTCATGCTGCATTTTTTGCTACAAAAGAGGAATTTAAAAGATCAATGCCAGGAAGAATAATAGGCGTTTCAAAAGATAGACACGGAAAAAAAGCTTACAGGCTTTCTTTACAAACTAGGGAGCAACACATTCGAAGAGATAAAGCAACAAGCAATATTTGTACTGCTCAAGCTTTATTGGCTATCATTTCTGCTGCTTTTGCAATTTATCATGGACCTGAAGGAATACTTAAAATTGCGAATAGAACTTCTAAATTAGCAAAAATCTTTGCTGATAATATTAAAGCAAGCGGTTATAAAATTCTATCAGATCATTTCTTCGATACCGTTACGATTAAAACCAATGAAAAAACAAATCCTATTTTTGAGGCTGCACTTAAAGAGAATATAAACCTTAGAAAAGTTGATAAAGATCATTTATCTGTTGCGTTTGATGAAGCAAAAAAACTTGATGATGTAAACTTATTGTTAAAAATATTTGGAATAACTAAAGTAATTAAACAAGACGTTAAGGTTGAACTGGATAATCTTCCAAAAAATCTTTTAAGAACTTCAAAATACTTAACTCATCCAGTTTTTAACAAATACCATTCTGAAACTGAGATGTTAAGATATCTTAAGAAACTAGAAGATTGTGATATTGCACTTAATAGATCGATGATTGCTTTAGGATCTTGCACAATGAAACTCAATGCAACAGCAGAATTAATTCCTATTACTTGGAAAGAGTTTTCACTTCCACATCCTTTTGTCCCTACAAATCAAATGGAGGGTTATAAGATTCTTTTTAATGATCTAATAAACGATCTGAAAGAAATTACTGGATATGACGCAGTTTCTTTACAGCCTAACTCTGGGGCTCAAGGAGAGTATGCAGGTCTAATGACTATAAGAAAATTCCATAAAAATAATAAACAAGAAAATCGTAACGTTTGTCTAATACCTGACTCAGCTCATGGAACTAATCCAGCAAGTGCCCAAATGTGTGGGATGAAAGTGGTTGTAGTCAATTGTGATGAAGATGGAAACGTGGATATAGACGATCTTAAAAATAAAGCTGAAAAACACTCAACAGACTTAGCTGCTTTAATGGTTACTTACCCCTCTACTCATGGAGTATTTGAAGAAAAAATTATGGATATTTGTGAAGTAATTCATAAGCATGGCGGACAAGTTTATATGGATGGAGCAAATCTAAACGCACTTGTAGGTGTTGCAAAACCAGGGAAATTTGGACCAGATGTTTGTCATATTAATTTACATAAAACATTTTGCATACCGCACGGTGGAGGCGGACCAGGAATGGGACCAATCGCTTGCGCCAAGCATCTAGCTGATTTTTTACCAACACATGAAATTATTAAAGAGGCAGGGCCTAAGAACGGAATGGGAGCTGTATCAGCTGCACCTTGGGGTAGTTCAAGCATACTTCCAATATCCTGGATGTATATAAAGATGATGGGTGCTGAGGGATTGAAAAAGGCTTCACAAGTTTCAATTTTAAATGCAAATTACATTTCAAAAAAATTATCCAAAGATTACAAAGTTCTTTATACTGGTAAAAATGGAAATGTTGCACATGAATGTATAATTGATATCCGTCCAATAAAAGCAAGTTCAGGAATCTCTGAGGAGGATTTAGCAAAAAGACTAATTGACTTTGGCTACCATGCTCCAACAATGTCATGGCCTGTTGCTGGTACAATTATGATTGAGCCGACTGAAAGTGAAAATTTGGAGGAGATTGATAAATTTTGTAATGCACTTATAAAAATTAAAAAAGAAATTAATTTAGTGGAGTCATCAAAGTTTGACAAAATTGATAATCCGCTGAAAAACGCACCTCATACTTATGTAGAATTAGCTTCCAGCGAGTGGAAGCATGCTTACTCAAGAGAGGAAGCGGCTTTTCCCACTGAGTATGTAAAAAACAATAAATATTGGGCACCAGTTGCTAGAGTAGATAACGTTTTTGGAGATAGAAATTTAGTATGTTCATGTCCTTCAATGGATGAATATAAAGATGAAGCTGCTTAATCTCTTTAAATGAAAATCGCTGTTATCGGCTCAGGTATTTCAGGATTATCTTCCGCATATTTTCTTTCAAAAAAATATAAAGTTGATCTATACGAAAAAGAAGATCACTTTGGAGGTCATTCTTTTACCTACGAAATAAAAGAAGATGATAAGATTGTTCCAGTAGATCTAGGCTTTATAGTTTTTAATGAGGTTACTTATCCAAATTTAGTAAATTTTTTTAATGAATTAAAAGTTCCTTATGAAAAAAGCGACATGTCATTTTCTGTATCAATTAAGAATAGTAATGTTGAGTATAGCGGAAGTGGTTTAGGAGGTATTTTTGCTAATAAATTAAATCTTTTTAATTTAAAATTTTTATATATGATTAAAGAGATAATTTCATTTTATAAAACTGCTCCAAAATTACTTGAAAGTGAAATTAAAGAAGAGACTCTAGGAAATTTTCTTAATAAAAAAAAGTTGTCAAAATACTTCATCGAGTATCACTTAATTCCCATGGTTGCTGCTATCTGGTCGATGCCATTTAATAAGGCAAAGGAAATGCCATTAAAATTTTTTTTAAATTTTTTTACTAATCATGGTTTATTTAAATTTAAAGATAGACCGCAATGGTACACAGTTTCAAATAGAAGTAGAGCTTATGTAAAAAAAGTAACAGATAAAATTAGTGGAGAAATTTTTAAAAATTACAAAGTGGATAAGTTAATTAGAAGCGATGACAATATCAGGGTAATTATTGGAAATGATTATGTTGACTATGATCAAGTAGTACTAGCCTCCCATGCAGACCAAAGTTTAAGAATGATAGAAAAACCAACGGAACAAGAAAAAAATATATTGGAAAAATTTAATTACGTGAAGAATGAGGCCTATTTACATACTGATAAGAGACTAATGCCTCACAAAAAAAGAGCCTGGTCTAGTTGGAATTCTGTTTCAGACGGCGAAAAGACATGTATTACCTATTGGTTAAATAAACTACAAAATTTAGATACATCTAAAGACTATTTTTTAACTTTAAACCCTATTTGTAAAATTAATGAAAATTCTGTTATAAAAAAAGTAAATTTTACCCACCCATATTTGAATTCAAAGAATACCGCGCTTCAAAAAGATCTAAGATTAATACAAGGAAAAAAAAGGACTTGGTTTTGTGGAAGTTATTTTGGTTACGGATTTCATGAAGATGGATTAAAATCGTCTATAGATTTGATAAATAACTTTAAAATTTAATGAACTCCTGCATTTACAATGGCGAAGTAACTCATACAAGATTTAAACCTGTAAGACATTTTTTAAAATATAAAACTTTTTCATTATTAATTGATTTAGATGAAATCAATCAATTAGACAGATCAATAAATATTTTCTCTCATAATAAGTTTAACATTTTTAGCTTTTACGACAAAGATCATGGAGAACGTGACGGAAGTGATTTAAAAGAATGGGTTCTCAAAAATATTAGTAAGTTAAATATAAAAGGTGAAATTAATAAAGTTAAAATACTTTGTTATCCAAGAATTTTTGGTTATGTGTTCAACCCTTTAAGTATTTTTTATTGCTACGAGGATAATAAAATAAAGGCGATTTTTTACGAGGTAAAAAATACTTTTAATGAGCAGCATACATACATTTTTAAAATTAAAGATAATGAGGAAATAACTCAAAAATGCAAAAAAAAGTTTTACGTATCGCCATTTATGGATATGGAAACTTACTATAATTTTAAACTACTCAATCCAAATGATAAACTCTCAGTCTTTATTAAACAAACAGACCAGATAGGAACAGTTTTAACAGCTACTCAAACAGGAGAGAAAAAAGAATTTAGTTCGAAACAACTCATGTTTAACTTTTTTAAGTATCCATTAATGACAATTAAAATTATTAGTTCGATACATTTTGAAGCATTACTTTTATGGAAAAAAGGGGCAATATACAGAAAAAGAAAAACTAAATTAAAGAATAATCTAAGTTACGAAGAATATTAATGAGTTTATTTAAAATTACAGAAAAATTTGTCTTGAATAAATTAAAGAACATCTCGCAAGGAAATTTAAAACTTATTAATTATGATGGAAAAGTTTTTCATTTTGGTGACTTAGAGAGTAAATTATCTTCAGATATCAAAATTAATAATCCAAATTTTTACCTAAACGTCGTTATGGGTGGAAGCTCAGCTTTAGGAGAAGCTCATATGAAAAAAGATTTTTATACCTCTAATTTAACAAATTTAATTGAACTTACAGCAAGAAATATCAATACAATCTATTCTTTTTCAGGAAGTTTAAAATTACAAAAAATCAAAAATTTTTTGAAAAAAATTTTTGCATCTAATACAAAATCAAAGAGTAAAAAATATATTTCAAAACATTATGATTTAGGGAATGAATTTTTTTCATTGTGGCTTGATAAATCTCTCACTTATTCCAGCGCAGTCTATAAAAGCGAGAAAGATGATTTAGAAATCGCTCAAAGAAATAAATTTCAAGAGCTTATAAATTTAATGAATATAAAAAATGGTAACAAGGTTTTAGAGATCGGATGTGGTTGGGGTGGTTTTGCTGAATTCTTAGCTAAAAATTATGATGTAAGCGTAGACTGTATCACGATTTCAAAAAATCAATATGAATTTACTAAAAAAAAGATATTCAACTCAGGTTTAAACAATAAAGTTAATGTTAAGTTTTTAGATTACAGAGATCTTAAGGAAAAGTATGACCATGTAGCTTCAATAGAAATGATAGAGGCTGTTGGTGAAAAATATATGGACCAATATTTTGGTACAATTAAAAATGTTCTTAATTACAATGGTACTGCTGCAATTCAAGGCATTGTGATTAAAGATGATTTATTTGAAAGATATAGAGCGAATGAGGATTTTATTCAAAAATATATATTTCCAGGTGGATTTTTACCCTCAATTAAATTTATGGAGAATATAATTAAAAAAAATGACCTTAAATTAGAAAAAATCAACACTTACTCGGATGACTACGCCAGAACTTTAGCAACTTGGAGAAAAAATTTTTTAAGGACATGGGAAAAAATTAGCCCACTTGGTTTTGATGAATATTTCAAGCGTATGTGGGAATTCTACTTATCTTATTGTGAAGGCGGTTTTAAGTCTAGAAACATTAACTTGATTCAATTCTCTATGTCTAATAGATATTCGTCATGAAAAAATTTATATTACTATTTTTACTAATTTTAACAACAGGATGTGCAAATAAAATGAAACCGACAGATTTTAAAGATCAAAAACCGAGACTAGTCATCGAAAATTATTTATCGGGTAATGTCAAAGCTTGGGGAGTGTTACAAAATAGATCTGGAAAAGTTACAAGACAATTTAAGGCTGATTTAAACGGAAAATGGGATGGTTCTCAATTAATTTTAGACGAAGTTTTTGATTGGAATGATGGGGAAAGACAAACTCGTCAATGGACTATTAAAAAAATTGACGAACATAACTACGAGGGGACAGCCTCTGATGTAGTTGGAACAGCTAAAGGATATTCGTATGGTCCAGCTTTTAAATTTGAATATGTATTGCTGGTGCCGGTCAAAGGCAAAAATATTAAAATTACTTTTGATGATTGGATTTTCATGCAGGATGATCGCGTGGCAATAAACAGAGCGACAATGACTAAATTTGGAATTAAAGTAGCAGAATTAACCGTAATGTTTGTAAAAGATTGATATGTTTGAGCTTCCTAAATTAGATTACAATAATTCAGCTCTTTCTCCAATAATGTCAGAGCAAACTTTGGATTTACATCATGGCAAACATCATCAAACATATATTACAAATCTAAATAACTTTATAAAAGGTTCTGATTATGAAAAATTATCTTTGGAAGATATAATTAAAAAATCATCAAATGAAAAAAAGGCAGGAATTTTCAACAATGCAAGCCAACATTGGAATCATAATCTTTTTTGGAAGTGCATGAAACCTAATGGCGGAGGAAATGTTCCATCCAAACTTGAAAGTAAGATTAAAGAAGATTTTGGAGGTTTTGAAAAATTTAGGGAGGAATTTATCAATGCTGGAGTTACTCAGTTTGGATCTGGATGGTGTTGGTTGTCTTTAAAAGAAGATAAGCTTGTAGTAACTAAATCACCAAATGCTGAAAATCCAATAATTTATAATATGAAACCTATATTAGGTTGTGATGTGTGGGAGCACTCTTATTACTTAGATTACAGAAATAAAAGACCAGCTTATTTAGAAAATTTTTTTGATAAATTAATTAATTGGGAATACGTTAACTCTCTTCTTTAATTATCGTTTAACAAGTTTATCAACTAAAAATAAATAAAGTCTATAAGGTAATATTCTTAAAAATTTTAAAGTTAAAGTTAATCCTTTTGGAAAGTGAATTTCAAAAGCATTTCCTTTCACTAAGCCATTATAAATTTTTTCTGCGGCATATTCAGGAGTTTTTAAAAATGGCATAGGGAACTCATTTTTATCGGTCAAAGGAGTTTTAATGAAACCTGGTGATACAACTGACACCCTCACTCCAAATTTTTTAAAATCAAAGTAAATACTTTCGCTAAAATTAGTTAGAGCAGCTTTTGAAGGACCATAACCGCTTGAATTGGGCAGACCTCTGTAACCTGCAATCGAGGAAACTATCGAAATGTGTCCAGATTTCTTATTTTTAAAATAATCTTCAACAACTTTTACACAATCAATAACCCCTAAAAAATTAACATTAATTACATTTTTAATTTTATCTGGATCTATATTTTGCTCATCTTTTGGCTCATAAGTTCCGCTTGAAAATAAACATAAGTCTAAATCTCCAAATTCACTTAAAATATTTTTGAATACATTGTTTATTTGACTTTGATTAGTCACATCTAAAGGAAAGGATGTTATATTCTGATTTTTAGCTAATTCATCCAATAATTCCTTTCTTCTTGCTGAAATGGCAACTTTCCAACCCTCTTGCGCAAATTTTACAGCAACAGCTTTTCCTATGCCGCTAGAGGCACCAGTTATCCAAATTTTTTTCTGATTTTCTGACATGAATTAGTTATATCTTAAATTATGTCAAAGAATAAATATTTATCTTTAATCATAATAATACTTATTACCTTTTTAGCCCCTACAATTGGAAGCTACGTGACATTAGCGTTCAAAGAGCCTTGGTATTCTCAATTAATTCTACCAGGTTTTAACCCTCCAAGTTGGGTGTTTGCGCCTGTGTGGACTACTTTATATTTAATGATGTCAATAGCGATTTGGAAAATATGGACAATAACATTTGATATCAAAATTTTAAAAATATACTTAATCCATATTTTTTTTAATAGTACTTGGACAGTAGTTTTTTTTGGATTTCATAGGATTGGTTTCGCTTTGATAAATTTAATAATAATTTTAATTTTTATAATAATTCTAATGAGAGAATATTTTATTAAAGATAAAGTTAGTTTTTTTCTAATGATTCCTTACTTATCTTGGTCGATTTATGCTTTAGTTTTAAATAGTGCAATATTTTTGTTAAATTAAATCCATCTTTTTGGGTAAGATCTTTTTAAAATATATCTATTAATTAAAATAGTTAAGAAGATAATCGCAATACTTCCAACTAAAACAGGAAAAATTATATAATTAAGTGAAACATCAGCGAATAAAGCTATTAGAGGATTAGCAGCTGCTGGCGGATGGATTATTTTAAAATACATCATTAAGGTAACAGTAGACCCAACTGCTAGACCAAGAGTAATAAATGATATGCCTAAAAATTCATTGAAAAGTATTCCTATTATTATCCCTAACAAGTGCCCAAAAAAAATGTTTGATGGTTGTGCAAATTCACTTTCATAAAAGATTAAAACTATGAGAGTTGTAGAGCCAAAAGAGAACATTAACCAAAATCCTGTGGATGTTTCGAAGCTCAAAAATGATAATACTCCTATTATTATTGAGGCAGCAAATCCAGCTATCAAAGGTTCTAATTTTTTTGGTATTTTCATATATATTTTTTTTTAAATTAAGTTATATACACATAATGAATTATAAAAAATCATTCAACTTTTTAAAGAAATTACCTTCAAAATTAAACTTATTTTATAAAAAAAAATCTAAATCTGGAGTAAAAGTAAATAATAAATCTAAATCAAAAAAAGATTTTGACCCTGTCACAAATTTTGATAAAGCTTTTGAAAAATACATTAGATCATTAATAAATAAAAAGTTCCCTAAAGACTCAATTATTGGAGAGGAATTTGAGGATAAATTCTCTTCAAATAATTTAAAATGGTCTATTGATCCTATAGATGGAACTAGAGCATTTGTTATAGGTGCACCGACATGGTCGAATTTAATTAGCTTATCGTATCACGACCAGTCACTTTTAGGATTAGCAAATTTCCCAGAATTAAATAAATATTATATAAATGATAAAAATAAATCTTATGTTTTCAAAAATAATAAAAGATTTGTTCTTAGATCGTCTAATAATGACAATCTAAAAACAATAAAGATTATAGGAAATTTTCACGGAACTTTGAGTTATGAAAAACAGCATAAAGTAATTAAAAAATTTGGTTGGTCATTTAGATTAGCCGGTTTTGATGCATTAAATTATTGTTTACTGGCAGAGGGAAAAGTTGATGCAGTTATTGAAGCAAATTTAAAACCTTATGATATACTTCCCTTAATACCAATTATAAAAAATTCTGGAGCAATAGTTACTAATTGGAATAATCAAGCTGCTGAAACAGGGGGAAACATATTAGCTACGTCAAATAGAAGTTTACATAATAAGATTCTTAAAGTTTTAAAACCTTTTTTAAAAAATGATTAATTTGTTTATAAATAGAATATTTAGAGCTATCAAAATCGATATAGAATTATTTGAAGAGGTAGAAAAAGATAAAAAAGCAACTTTTCAAGCTGGTGTGGTTGTTGTTTTATCAAGCTTAGCAGCTGGAGTAGGATCAATACATTTAGGAGCGTCAAATTTTTTGATTGCTCCAGTTTTATCTTTATTAAGCTGGTATATTTGGGCTTACATAATTTATTTTGTTGGTGTTAAATTATTTGGAGATAATAAAACAAAAAGTGATCATGGTGAACTTTTAAGAACAATTGGCTTTTCAAGCGCACCAGGACTAATTAGGGTTTTTGGTGTTACACCAGAACTCATGACAGTAACGTTTGTTGGTTCAGCTTTTTGGATGCTAGCATGTATGGTTGTAGCAATAAAGTCAGCACTTGATTATGACAGTTTATGGAAAGCGTTTGGAGTTGTGCTTGTATCATGGCTTGTTCAAGCATTCTTTTTATTTTTAATTATTGTGATATTTAAAGGTTTTTAAAGAGGAAAAATTCTCTTAGAAAGATTACAGCTGCTACAAATTTTATAGCTATGCATTATTAGATTTTGTTTTACGCTTTCGTCTTCTTTTTTACATTCCTCACAGATATTGTCAAAAGCCTCAATTTTATTATCTATGACAATATGATCATCGTTTTTCATAAAATTTATTATATCATTAAAAAATGAAAAAATGGTTTTTAATAACTTTTATTTGCATGATAAACTCTTTTTCTTACTCAAAAGAAATTAAAAAAGCTTACTTTGCTGGAGGATGCTTTTGGTGCATGGAAGAGTCGTTTGATCAAGTCGAGGGAGTTATTTCTACAATTTCAGGATATTCGGGTGGACACTTGAAAAATCCAACTTACCATGATGTTATTTATAAAGATACTGGTCATGTGGAGGCTATTGAAATTACTTACGACTCAAAAAAAATTAGCTTTGATAAACTCTTAAATGTTTATTGGAAAAATATAGACCCTTTTGATTCTGCTGGACAATTTTGTGATAAAGGAAAAAGCTACAGATCAGTAATTTTTTTTCAAACACAACCAGAAAAAGAATTTATTAAAAAATCCTTCAAAAAACTTGAGAAACTATTTAATAAAAAAATAGTTACTTTAGTTTGGAGATTTGAGAAATTTTACCCAGCTGAAGATTATCACCAAGATTATTATGAAAAAAATTTTATTAGATACCTTTTGTACAAAAAGGGTTGTAAAAGAGAAGAAACCTTAAAAAAAATATGGAATTGAAAAAAATAGTCACGGCAATTTTTTTTGTTAGTTTGATAAGCTCTGCAAAAGCTGAGATGATAAAACCAGCAGAAAATTTATCTGCTTATGATGTAATTAAAATTCAATTAGACGCTCTCAAAAATAACGATGACAATGACACAGGAATAAAACAAACATGGTTATTTGCTCATCCTGAAAACAAAAAGATGACTGGGCCGTATGCTCGATTTAGAATAATGCTATATGATGTGCATTATAGAATTCTTTTAAATCATTTTTCTCATAAAATAGATTTAGTAATGAATACTGAAAGTAAATTTGTTTACGGTGTAAAAGTGTTAAGCGAAGAAAAAAAACAGTTCTATTATTTATGGCATGTTGAAAAAGGTAATGACCAAAATTGTAAAAGTTGTTGGTTTACCTCAGGTGTTTCAATGCCAACAGATCAAGGTAATTCCATTTGAAAAGACCTCCTTTTGCAATACGATATATAATTATAGGGGCTATTTTGGTTTTGCCGCCAATACTTAGCACTCATTATGGAACAATTTACTTGGGAAAGCATAATGGTGTTCTTCTAGGCTTTTGTGTCGGAATTATTTGTGTCTCTTTTGCATGTTGGAAGCTTTTTATCGATGAGTGGAGGGATGACGAAGATTAATGAAATTCGAAATCTCAAGAGAAGGAGCTTTAAAACAGCTCGATGCTTTCATAAACAGTGAATTAGCAAATTACAGTTTTAAAAGAAATTTTGATTTAGGACCTAAAGATAAATCAAATGTTTCCTGTTTATCACCTTACATCTCTCATAGATTAATTACTGAGTATGAAGTTGCTAAAATTGTTTTAAAAAAGTTTCCATACCAAAAAGTTGAAAAATACGTTCAAGAAATTTTTTGGAGAGTTTACTGGAAGGGTTGGTTGGAACTTAGACCCCAAGTTTGGTCTGACTTTGTAGAGGACTTAAAAGGAATAAAGGAAGATGATTATTTTAAAAAAGCAATTAATGGAGAGACTGAAATTGACTGCTTTAACGATTGGGCAAAAGAGCTCAAAGAAAATAATTATTTACATAATCATGCTAGAATGTGGTTTGCTAGTATTTGGATATTTACTTTAAATTTACCTTGGCAAAAAGGCGCAGAGTTTTTTATGAAACATTTATTTGATGGTGATGCTGCTTCTAACACATTGAGTTGGAGATGGGTTGCTGGACTTCAAACTAAAGGAAAGCATTATGTTGCTCAGGCATGGAATATAAGAAAGTTCACAAACAATAAATATCAAAATGTAAAATTAAATGAAAACGCTTTACCTATAACAGATAAAAGAGAATATAAATTAAATCCACTAAATTTTGTTACAGAGGATAATTCAAATAAAAATTTATTAGTTTTTGAGAACGAATTAAATTTAGAAAATAAAAATCTTAAAAGATATAAAAATATTTATTTAATTTTATTAAGCAATGAGGCTCGAAAGCTAAAACTTGAGCAAAAAGTGCTAGACTATAAATCACATCTAATTAAGGATCAAAAAAAGAGATTTGAAAATCTACAAATCATAGATGAAGTAAAATTTCAAACTCTTGTACATGAAATTAATTCTTTTGATGTAGTTCACCCATGCATAGGAGAGAATTTTTCTTTTTTAAATACTTTTAGAAAAAAGCGAAATTTAAAATTAAACTTTGTTTTGAGTGAGGAAGATAAATTTTCTTGGCAATTTTCTAACAAAGGATTTTTTAATTTTAAAAATAACATTGCTAAAATTTTGACTAGTTTTAATTTACAATAATCTATTTAGAAGAGCACTTTTTCGAACAATATTTTACTTTATCCCAATTAAGTCTCCATTTTTTTCTCCATGCAAAAGGTTTATTACAAACTGGACAAGTTTTTTTAGGCAAATTAGTTTTTTTCATTTTTCAGAAGGTGTTTATTTTTTATAAATAGAAAATAAGCTGCAATCTCATAGAAAATATTTAATATGAAAAATAGAGGTTTAATTTTAAATATTTTATATAAAAAATTATATTTAGGAACATTTTTCCAAATTATTAAAAAAGACTCTGCTCCATCAATTATTTTACCGTCTTGTATAACATGCATTCTTCTTAAAAGTTCTTTGTATGATTTGGAGGTAACTTTCTGAGCTTCTTCATTATTAGTTACATCTATCCATTCTACGCTGCTATCACTATGTTTTTTGTAATGATTAATTTCGGCTCTACAAATGTTACATGAATTGTTAAAAAAAACTTTAACCATTAGTATTTTCTTTAATAAAATTATTAGCAGCCTTAAAAATTCTTGTTTTTCTCTCTTTATTCATTTTCTCAGAAACTCTAACCATCATTGCAAGCCTAGGATTTTTTAAGAAAAATTTCTTATGTCTTTCTATAAATTTCCAATATAATCCGTCCATTACATCACACCAAGGACCTTTTTTAAAATGCATCATTTTAAGAAAATAACTAGATCCACAAATATAAGGTTTAGTTGCAAATATTCCACCATCACTAAATAATCCCATTCCATAAACATTTGGCGACATTACCCAATCAGATGAGTCTACAAACATTTCCATAAACCATTTGTAAACTTGTTTAGGATTTATTTCACAAAGATTCATTATGTTAGCCAATATCATTAGTCTTTCTATATGATGGGACCAGCCATAGTTTTTAGCATTATTGATTGCATGATCTAATGGATCTAAACCAGTACTTCCGTCATACCAGGATTTTTTCATTTTTCTCTTATGATTAAAAAAATTAGTCTCATTTAATCGTTGATCGTAGTTTTGATAAATTCCTCTCATAAACTCTCTCCAACCTATTATCTGTCTAATGTAACCTTCTAAAGAATTCATAGGTACTTTATTTTCAATTTTCCTTAATTTCTCTATTATCTCCTCAGGAGCTATTAAACCTAAGTTTATAAGTGGACTTAACGCACTATGAAATACAGTATTAGATTTGTCTGTTACTGCATCCTCATAATCTCCAAAAAGCTTTATTCTTTCTTTTAAAAACTCATCTAGCCACTTATTTGCGTCTTTTCTTGTTGTTGGAAACCAAAACTTATCAGTATTTCCAGGATGATCTTTAAAATTAGAATTTATAAATCTTTTAAGAGCAGCAGTATCTTTTGTCTCTTTGGTCCTAGAAATTACAGGAACTTTGATATTATTCGGAAGTTTTTTTCTATTGTCTTCATCAAAACTCCATTTATTTCCTTTCGGAGTCCCATTTTTATTCATCAATAAATTCATTTTTGTTCTTACAATTTTATAAAAATTTGCCATGAAAGGTCTTTTATTTTTAGAAAGGTAATCCTTAAATTCCTGTCTCTTCATTAAAAACATTGGAGACTTAACTTGGTTAATTTTAAGTGAATTTTTTTTTCCTAAATTTAATATTCTTTTTTCAAAAAATTTATCCTCAATTTCAAAAAAAGTAATTTCTTTTATTTTTTTTTCTTTAATAGTCTTCTCTAATTTTTTTTCATAGGATAATTTAAAATCTTTATTTACATCTTTATATATTAAATTAAAATTTTTTGATTTAAGTTCATCCTTAAATGATCTCATTGAAGATAAAAATAACAATATTTTTAATTTGTGATGTTTTTCAAAGGTGCATAAACCATAATCTTCTGCCATAAAAAAAATATGGTCTTTATAATCGGAGAGATATCTTGGGTTAAAAAGTTGATTTCCTAAAATTATAAAAAGCTTCATAAGTAATAAAATACATATTTTATTAAGATATTACACGCGTCATTATTTGCATGTAAATAACCTTTAATAATGTTATTTTTAATTATGAAAAAAGTAATTTTAGGAGCAACTGGATCAATCGGTTCTTCTTTGGCAAAAAAATTAGTTGATAGCGGTGAAGAGGTGCACTTAGTTGGGAGAGACGAGAATAGTTTGTCAGAGTTAGCAAAAAATTTAAATTCTACATTTACAGTTTGTGATGTTTTAGAGGAGAATTTCTCTGAAAAAATACTGAATGATTTAAAAGACGAGCCAATCAATGGATTGGCTTTTTGTGTAGGGTCAATAGATTTAAAACCATTAAAGTTAACAAAAAAAAGTGACTTTATGCAGTCATTCAATTTAAATCTTATTTCAGCAACAGAAGTAATTAAAACCTTTGCAGACAACTTAAAAAAAAATAAAGGCTCAGTTGTTTTATTTTCAACAGTAGCAGTAAAACAAGGCTTTCCAAACCATGCAATAGTCTCATCAGCAAAAGGCGCCATAGAAGGTCTGACTTTAGCTTTAGCAGCTGAGTTCGCTCCTAATGTGAGAGTTAATTGTATTGCACCTAGTTTGACAAACTCAAAGATTTCAAATTTTTTACTCAAGAATGAAAAAGTTGCCGAGGGTATTGCTAAAATGCACCCAATGAAGAGAATAGGTGAAGGTGAAGACTCAGCATCAGTTGCAAAGTTTTTGCTTACAGATGAAAGTTCTTGGATAACAGGTCAAATATTAGGTGTTGACGGAGGAAGATCATCTGTCGCATAACAATTTTTAAAAAATCAATTAAATACACATTATGAGAAATATTTTTGTTTTAGTTTTATCCCTTTTATTAAGCACAAACTTAATGGCTGCTGGAGGCGATAGCGGCGGAGACTCTTCAAAGGTGTCATTATATGATGATGCTGTAAAACTTGTAAAAAGGGCTGGTAAGTTAGAGAAAAAAGAAAAACTTGATAAAGCTCAAAAACTTTATTCTCAAGCATTTACAAAATTAGAAAAGGCTTTAAAAAAAGATAAAAAAAATCCAGACATTCTTAACTACATGGGATTTACTTCAAGAAAGGTTGGAAATTTTGAAATTGCTGAAAAATTTTATCTTCAAGGTCTAAACATAAATCCAAATCATAATGGAATTAATGAGTATTTAGGTGAACTATACGTTCAAACAAACCGAATAGATAAAGCAAACGAAAGACTTAAAGTTCTAAAGAGCTGTAATTGCAAAGAGTATGGTGAACTTGAGTTAATTATCAAAACTAGAGGCTCAAAAGTTTACTAGGATAAATCCACGGCAAATTTTTTTAATTTTTCAATTGGTATAAGTTCCAAAGTTTTAATATTAGTTTTCTTTAGATAAACCGAGCAAGCAGCGTCCTCTTCAATCGCCCTAGCATACCATGTAGCACAAACACACCAACAATCACCGTCTTTTAACCCAGGAAAACCAAATTCAGGATGAGGTGTAATTAAATCATTACCCACCTTTTTTGACCAAAGTAGAAATTCATCCGTTACTTTTGCACAAACTGTATGAACTCCTCTATCATTTTTATCTGTATTACAACATCCATCTCTAAACCAACCTGTTATTGGATCATTAGAGCATGGTTCTAGAGGCTCACCAAAAACATTTTTTTGAATTTCTTTACTCATTTTGAAAAAACATTTGCAATCTCTTTATCTATTTCCAAATTAAATGAAAAAGATCTTCTTTCTCCGCTTGATTTAAATGGATATGCTGTATGCATCAAATAATGTGGAAAAAGTATTACATCTCCCACTTTTGGTTGATGATTGTAAATACTATCACTTAAAAACATTTTATTTCCATTAATAAAGTCAATTGTTCCATCGATTTGAGATTTCTTATTATTTTTTGACATAAATTTTGGAATCTTTAAATAACCCACACCAGATATATGTCCGTCATGGTAATGAATAGGATTATATTCATTATTAAATTGCCTTACAATCCAAAAATTTTTGATTGAAATTTTTTTCACTTTTTTTCCAATGGTTTGAAAAATATATTTTTTTACTTCATTTGATATTACTTTTTCTAAATTGTTTTTTATAAAAGATTTTGGTAATTGAAATTCTTGCTTTACCTGTCCCACTAACTTTTTAGAGTAATCAAGTTTTTTTAATACACTCTTTTGATTTAAAATTTGATCTACCTCAAAATTAATTTTTTTTATTAATTTATTCGAAAATTTTAGTTTAGCTATTTTAGGACCAAAAGGACTAATTACTCTCATAATTAAAGCTTAGTTGGATTTGTTTGACCTTTATAAACTTTTTCAGGATCAAATTTTTTTTCTTTTTCTCTGAATTCTAATTTTATCTCTTCAGCATTTTCAATTTTTCCTAAAGGTATTGATCTATAAAAGCATGATTTATATCCTACATGGCAGCTTGCTCCGTTTCCTATGTCTACTGACATCCACAAAGCATCCTGATCATCATCTATTCTTAAATCAATAACTTTTTGCACAAAACCACTTGTCTTACCTTTGTGCCATATATCTTTTCTAGATCTGCTCCAATAATGAGCCTCTTTTGTTTCAATTGTTTTTTTAAGAGCTTCCTCATTCATATAACCATGCATCAACAATTCACCGGAACCACTGTCAGAAGTAGTTACTGAAATAAGTCCATCTTTATCAAATTTAGGAGATAGAAATTTCCCTTCCTCTACCTCAAATACGCTTTCTCTCTTTTTGAACATGAGGGTAAAATAATGAAAAAAAGACAAAATAGCAATTTGCATTAATCAGATATGTCCTATAAAACCTTGTAACAATGAAGTTAGTTAAAAACGCAGATAAAAGCTCCTCAAAAAAGCCCGAAGTTTCTGATAAACAGGCTGAAGAGGCTTTTAAAACTATTCTTAAATGGATAGGCGAAGATCCTAACAGGGAAGGTCTTGTTGAGACACCTAAGAGAGTAATCAAAGCTTTTAAGGAATATTTCAAAGGTTATCATCAAGATGCTGAAGCTGATTTATCCAAAACGTTTGGAGACGTGGAGGGTTATGATGATATGGTAGTTGAAAAAAACATAACACTTGAAAGTCATTGTGAACATCATATGGCGCCAATAATTGGAGTGGCACATGTTGCTTATATTCCAAACAAAAAAGTTGTAGGATTAAGTAAATTAGCAAGAACGGTAGAAATATTCTCTAAAAGACTTCAAACTCAAGAAAGACTTACAATGCAGGTCGCCAAAACTTTGATGAATTCATTAGACGCTAAAGGTGTTGCAGTTACTATTGACGCGGCCCATCAATGCATGACAATGAGAGGGGTTAAAAAGGAGAAAGCGACAACAGTTACTAACTATTTTTTAGGTTCTTTCAGAGAAGACTTAGCTATTCAAAATAGATATTTAAGATATATTAAAAAATAAATGTCTCAAAAATTTAAAGCTGTAGTCATAGATAATCAAAAAGAAAAATTTACAAGAGAAATTAAAGAAATCGACACAAGTCATCTTAAAGATGGAAACGTTTTAGTCAAAATAGATTATTCAAGTCTTAATTATAAAGACGCATTGATTTTGAACAATGGGGGCAAGATTGTTAGAAAATTTCCTTTCGTTCCAGGTATAGATTTTTCAGGTACTGTTGTTGAAAGTGAAGATGATAAATTTAAAAAAGATGATAAAATAATTTTGACTGGTTTTAGGGTAGGAGAAGCTTTCTTTGGTGGTTTTGCTCAGTACGCTAAAGTTGACGCAAATTTTTTAATTAAGATACCAAAAGATTTAGATACTCAAAAGTCTATGATGCTAGGTACAGCAGGTTTTACGGCTCTTCTATGTTCTTTTGCAGTTAAAGCTAAAGAGGAATTGTTGTTAGGTGAAAAAATAAAAGATGTTTTGGTAACTGGTGCTACGGGTGGTGTTGGAAGTATTGCTGTGATGATCTTATCTAAAATGGGATATGATGTTCACGCTGTAACAGGAAAAAAAGATAAAAATGATTATCTAAAAAGTTTAGGCGCAAAAAACATTATAGAAAGAAAAGAATTCGAAGGAGAAAGTAAACTTCTAGAAAAAGGAGTTTGGGATGGAGTTGTTGATACTGTTGGCGGTGCTGCTTTAACAAAGATATTTGCACAAACAAAACCTGGCGGAATCGTTGCTGCCTGTGGAAATGCAGGGGGAATAAAAATCAACACAAATGTAATGCCTTTTATTATAAGAGGAGTAAAACTATGGGGCATCGATTCTTCTGGTTCCTCAATAAAACGAAGAGAGTTTGTATGGGGTGAAGCAGCCAAATTGATAGATTTTTCTAAAGTTCAATCATTTACAAAAGAGCTCTCGTTTACTGAACTTTTAGATACTTTTCCCAAGCTTTTAAAAGGTGAGTTTTCTGGAAGAGCAGTAGTAAATCCAAATAAATAAACTATAATCATTTAAATAATGGATTGGGATAAATTAAAGATTTTTCATACTGTTGCTGAGGCATCGAGTTTTACTAAAGCATCAACCATTTTAAATTTAAGCCAATCTGCAATTAGCCGCCAAATTCAAGGTTTAGAAGCCGATTTAAAGGTCCAATTATTTGAACGTCATGCCAGAGGTTTAGTACTTACTGAAAATGGTGAGTATCTTTTTAAATCAGCCCACGAAGTTATCTCCAAATTGAAAGATGTTGAGTCAAACTTAAGCGGCCATAAAGATAAACTAAATGGTAAACTTGTTGTAACTACTGTTGTAAGTTTTGGAACTACATGGCTTACACCTAGAATAAAAGAATTCATGGATCTACACCCAGGTATAGAAATTGAATTAATTTTCGATGATAGAGAGCTAGATTTAGCAACTCGTGAAGCTGATGTAGCCATCAGAATGAGACGACCAAAACAATTAAATTTAATTCAGAAAAAATTCGTAGATTTCAATTATCACATATATGGTTCAAATGATTATTTAGAAAAAAATGGTTATCCAAAAACGCTTAAAGATTTAGATAAACACAAATTTATTACTTATGGTAAAGGAGCTCCTTCTCCTGTTTATAATCCTGATTGGGTATTGAAGGTTGGCTCAAAAGATGGAAAGAAAAGAAGATCTTTGATGAAAGTAAATAGCGTTTATGGCCTATTATTAGCTGTTCAAAGCGGTGTTGGTTTAGCTGCGCTTCCAGATTACATAGCTCACAATATTAGTGGTATCTCAAAAGTTTTACCAAACGAACCAGGCAAACCGACCGAAACACATTTTGTTTATCCATCTTCTCTAAAAAATAATGCGAGACTTATGGCTTTTAGAAACTTTCTTTTTAGCAAGGTAAACGAGTGGAAATTTTAATTTCTTTCATCATACCGTTCATAATACTACTTACGGTTGTAGTATTTATTCATGAATATGGTCATTATTATTATGCTAAGAAGTATGGAGTAGGTGTCACAGATTTTTCTGTAGGATTTGGTAAAGAAATATTTGGTTTTAATGACAAATCTGGAACTAGGTGGAAATTCTGCGCAATTCCTCTTGGAGGATATGTAAAATTTTTTGGTGATAGAAATGTTTTTAGTCAAGCAGAGCAAGAAGAATTGTTAAAAAAATACAGCAAAGAAGATCAAGAAAAATTATTTGTAGTCAAACCTTTATATCAAAGATCTATAATAGTAGCGGCTGGACCTTTTGCAAATTTTTTACTAGCAATATTTATTTTTGCATTCATCTATATGTTCGCGGGAAAAGATTTTACTCCTGCTCAAATACAAGAGGTTCAAATAGAAAGCCCTGCTGAAGAGGCAGGAATTAAATCAGGTGATATTATTCAATCTATAAATGGCAAAGATGTAAATAGCATCATGGAGGTTTCCGCTTTCATTAATTCCTCTTCATCAGAGATAATTGATATCGGTATATTAAGAAATGACAGTGAAATTACATTTTCTGTAAAACCTGAGGTAACTAAAGGGGAGGACTCTTTAGGCAATAAAGCAAATAAAAAGATTATCGGTATAAAAATAGCACCTTTAAATGATGAGATTAATAGAGAAAGATTGGGCCCAGCAACCGCTTTGTTTTATGCTTTTAAAGAGACTTGGTTTGTAATTGATGCTTCATGGAATTTTATTATTTCAATGTTTAAAGGCACAGGAGACACCACTCAATTAGGTGGCCCTATAAAAATAGCTAAAATAACTGGTCAGGTTGCAAAAATGGGTTTTATAGCTTTTTTAAGCATTATGGCCTACATTTCGATAAGCTTAGGATTTATTAATTTGTTGCCTATTCCTATGTTAGATGGAGGACACTTAATGTTTTATGCTTTTGAAAAGATTTTAGGTAGACCTCTAACTCAAAAGACCCAGGAAGGATTCTTTCGAATCGGTCTTTTTTTACTACTTTCTTTAATGTTTTTCACAACATTTAATGATTTAAGAGATTTAGGCTTATTTTAAGCCATTTTTTTAGTCAAAAAAGTCAATAAAATCAACGATTTTTGACCACACAATATATTGTGTTGATATTTACGTGAAACACCAAAAAAATGTTGATTTTATTGGATTTTTATAGAAATTGTAAATAACTAAGGGGCATAAATGAATAAAAAACAACTAGTAGCAAAAATATCGTCCACACTGGGTCAAAGCAAAGCTGATGCTGAGAGAACTTTTGACTCAATAACGACTATTATTTTGGATGCGTTAAAGAACGACGATACTGTTAAAATAGCTGGATTTGGTACTTATAAAGTAGCAAAAAGGAAAGCTAGGGTAGGAAGAAACCCTCGAACAGGCGAGTCAATTCAAATTGCTGCATCTCAGAAAGTTAAGTTTTTACCTGCTAAAAGCTTAAAAGAAATGTTTAACCGATAAACGTTTTATTTAGCCCTTATTTGATAAATCTAAATAAGGGCTAAATACTTGCAAAAACTGCATAGCTCAAATTAAGACAATTCAATTCTTTTTCAAATTTTTAAACCCTATAACGCTCCCTTAACAAGGGAGTTAGTTATGAAAAAATACTTAGGATACTTTTTTGCAGGTACAGCCATTTATTTTGGCTTTGCTGGTCTTGGATATGCTGAGACTACTGTGTCTGCTGAAGTACAATACATTTTTAATACCCTATTATTTTTAATGTCAGGTTTCTTGGTCATGTGGATGGCCGCAGGTTTCGCAATGTTAGAGTCAGGATTAGTAACATCAAAATCTGTATCAGCAATCTGTGCTAAAAATATAGGTTTATACTCAATCGCCGGAGTAATGTTCTGGTTGGTTGGTTACAATTTAGCTTACGGTATCCCAGAAGGCGGATATATAGGCTCATTTACACCATGGAGTGACAATTCATCATTAGAGACAGGATATTCTGATGGCTCTGATTGGTTTTTCCAAATGGTGTTCTGTGCCACTACAATGTCTATCGTATCGGGTACTTTAGCTGAAAGAATTAAGATCTGGCCATTTTTCTTATTTGCCGCAATTTTAACTGGAATTATTTATCCAATTTCAATGGGCTGGCAGTGGGGCGGCGGATGGTTATCGGTAGCTGGATTTTCAGACTTTGCTGGTTCAACGTTAGTACATGCTGCTGGAGGAGCTGCGGCTCTTGCAGGCGCAATCGTATTAGGCGCTAGAACTGGTAGATTTTCAGGAAAAGGCGAGGCTAAACCGATGGCACCATTTGCTGCATCATCAATTCCGTTAGCAACACTTGGAGTATTCATACTTTGGTTAGGTTGGTTCGGATTCAATGGTGGATCTCAGTTAGCTTCTGGAACATTAGAAGACGTTTCAGCAGTAGCAACAATTTATATAAATACGAACTTAGCTGCAGGTGGTGGTGTATTAGCCGCTGCAACAGTATCAAGAGTTATTGGTGGAAAAACTGACGTGGTGATGATGCTAAACGGCGCAATTGCTGGATTAGTAGGTATCACAGCAGAGCCATTAACACCAAGTCCGTTAGCTGCAATATTCATTGGAGCAATAGCAGGAGTATTAATGTACTTCTCAACAAAACTATTGTTTAAAATGAAAATTGATGACGTAGTTGGAGCCATTCCAGCACACTTAGTAGCTGGAGTATGGGGTACATTAGCAGTGCCATTAACAAATGGAGATGTTACTTTTGGAGCACAATTCTTAGGAACTATCTCAGTTGTTGTATTCGTATTCATAGTCTCGTTTATTGTTTTCCAAATTATCAAAAATACAATTGGATTAAGAATAAGCAAAGAAGCTGAAAGACTAGGAACTGACAAAGCGGAAGTCGGTGTAATAGCTTACGGTATAAGAGACTAATAAAAATATTCCCTCCCTCGTTAGTTGGGAAAAATTATAAGGCCTGGTTCGGATCCCCCGTCCAGGCCTTATTTATTTTACAAAGCTCGTATGCATTAAATTCATGCTTCAAAACTCTGAAATTTGATATCAAATCAGCAATAAAAAAAGGGGGAAACATGAAAAAATTAACTTTCATTTTATTAGGTTGTATTTCTGCTTTACTAATGAGCTCTCAAAGCTTTGCAGAAACTACAATGTCTCAGGAGGGACAATATATTTTCAACTCGTTAGGGTTTTATATAGGCGGAGTGCTAGTAGCTTTCATGGCAGCAGGTTTCTGTATGCTTGAGAGCGGATTAGTGACAACAAAAAGTGTATCGACAATTGCCGCGAAAAATATAGGTAAATTCGCTATATGCTCACTCGTATTCTTTTTGGTTGGTTACAATTTGGCTTACGGAGTGCCTGAAGGTGGTTATGTAGGCTCATTTACTATTTGGACAGACTCATCTGATGCTGAAACAGGTTATTCAGGCTATTCAGACTGGTTTTTTCAAACGATGTTCGTTTGTGCAACAGCTTCAATCGTGTCTGGAGCAGTAGCAGAGAGAATTAAGATCTGGCCATTTTTTATTTTTGCAGCAATTATGGCAGGATTAATTTATCCAATTTCTATGGGTTGGCAATGGGGAGGTGGCTGGTTAGCTAGCGGCGGTTTTTCAGATTTTGCTGGATCAACATTGGTTCATGGATGCGGTGGTGCAGCAGCACTTGCCGGGGTAATAGTTCTGGGTGCTCGAGAAGGAAGATTTGGTAGAAAAGGTGAAAAGAAATCTATGCAACCTTTTGCGGCTTCAAGTATTCCATTAGTTACTCTTGGAACTTTTTTACTTTGGTTTGGTTGGTTTGGATTTAATGGTTTTAGTCAACTAGCAATGGGAACATTTGATGATGTAAATGCAATTTCAAAAATTGCTGTTAATACTCATTTAGCTGGTGCAGCAGGAACTTTCACTGGTGCGGCAATTACAAGATTAATTGGCGGAAAAACCGATATAGTAATGATGCTTAACGGTGCATTAGCAGGACTAGTTGCTATAACAGCAGAACCTTTAACTCCAGGACCAATAACAGCTATGTTTATTGGATCTATAGGAGCAATCATAATGTATTTTGGTACAAAAATGTTAGAGAGCTACGGCTTGGATGATGTAGTCGGAGCAATTCCAGTACATATGTTCGCTGGAATTTTTGGAACACTAGTGGTTCCTTTAACCAACTCTGAAACATCCTTTGGAACTCAATTTATTGGAACAGCTTCAGTTTGCATCTTCAGCTTTGGATTATCGTGGATTACCTTCACTTTACTTAAATCAACAATTGGATTGAGAATAAGTAAAGCTGCTGAGAAACTTGGTACTGATAAAGCAGAAGTAGGCGTTACAGCTTATTCAATTAGAGACTAATAATGTATAGATTAAGGGCTCTTAAATGAGCCCTTAATTTCTTAGATTTTATTATCATCCCACAATTTTTTTATATCTACATTTGGAGATAAACCAAAAACAGAATTCACGTTTGAGCAATGAACGCTTAAAGAGGGCAAGGGTGAAAAACAAAGCTCTTTATCGAAAATTTCATGTAAATTTTTTTCAAATGGATTACTCTCATTTTTGGCCATATCAAAAAGCTTTTTCTCATACTTATCTAGCATTTGATTACTTGTTAAAAAAGTTAATAAAGATTCTTTAACAGTTCTCCAATGATATTTTTCTCCAATAAGAATTTTTGAATTTTCCATCTTTTTGTATAGATAAGGATAATCGGTTGAAAGCATGAACAATTCTCTTTCAAAAATAGAAGAGAATTTTTCGTAAGCAAATACCATTTCTGCTAAAGACTCGGTTTTATGAATATAATCATCTTCAACAAAATATATTAAATCTTTACATTTTTGACCTTGATCAAAAGATTCATAAATTGATTTCATTGTCTTAGCCATATTATTTTCAATTATTTTATTATTTTTATTTATAGTTATAGGCTCAATATTAATTTTTTTTTTATCAAGATTAATAAACTTAAAAGGAAAATCTTTAAAATATGTTATTAATTTGTTTTTACTAACTTGATCAGAACCAATATCAATTATAGTGAATTGAATAAAAATTTTTGGAAATTTTTCTTTAAGATCCAAAGCAGACTTATAAAGTGATTGCAACGATCTAAATGTATATTCTGATTTTTCTTTTTCAAAAATTCTTTTTTTATTTTGTGTTACTAATTGAACACTAGTGCATGTTTTTACTATAATATCGATACCTTGAACTTTTCTAGTAATAGGAAACTCGCCTACACCTAAAGAGAAAGATTTTTTACCTGGAACACTCAATGTGTCACTGTTTTTTTTGTTTGAAACAGGAAATTCAAGAGAACTTTGATCTATTAGTTCATATCCTATTATCCGACAGATTTTAACTAATATTTTTTTAAAAAAACCTGATTTTTTTCTACTTTTAATTTCTTTCATGAATATGTATTTTAATACCATGAATATAAAATCTTCCCAAATATTAGTCGAAGAGGCTAAAAAAAGCATTGAAACTCTAAGTCCAGAAGAAGTAAAAAAGTTATCTGATAACAAAGAAATTACATTGGTCGATGTGAGAGATATTCGTGAACTGTGGAATGAGGGAACAATAGAAAATTCAAAACACATACCTAGGGGTATGTTAGAATTTTGGCTAGACCCTAATAGTTCATATTACAATGCAAATAAAATTGGTGATATTAAAAAAATGGTTTTATTTTGTGCAGCAGGTTTTCGTTCAGCTTTAGCAGCCAAATCTTTAGTTGATATGGGTTTTAAAAATGTAGCCCATGTTGATGGAGGGTTCGATGCTCTAAAAAATGCCGGTTTAAAAGTTGTAGAAAAAGAGAAGAAATAATTTATTTGCTTGCTTCTTTGATAGCAAACTCAATCCTATCTTGACCCCAAAATATTTTATCATTTGTTACAAATGTAGGTGCACCAAATACTCCTTTTTCATAAGCTTCACTTGTTCTTTTTTTTAAAGAGTCTTTTATAGATGAAGAGGTTGATCTTAATACAAATGTTTTTGGATTAACATTTAGATTTTTTAAAACTTTCTGCACAATGTTATCATCATTCATATTTAGACCATCCTGCCATATAGCATCAAAGATATTATCTATATAATAACTCTTGAAATTATCTTCCTCTGCCACAAACACTCCTCGCATTAAATTTAAGCTTCTTATTGGAAAATATGAGTTGAATTTGAATTTTACATTATTTTTTTCCGCTATTAGTTTGCAATCTCTTATCATGTGCTTAGCTTTAGCTGGTATAAAAGCAGGTGCTTTTATTCCATGTAAATTATGTAAACCACCTAATAATATTGGCTTGTAACTTATTTTAATCGAAACTCTTTTTTCAAATTTTCTAATCTCTTTATGAGCAAGAAAAGAATATGGGCTTACGAAATCAAAGTAAAAATCTAGTGGTTTAATCATCAAAGCTAATTTTTTTAGCAAAAAATATTCTAAAAAACCAATAAATTACCAATCCTACCGGGCCTGTAAAATAAGTCAAAACTAGAGAAGGTATTACTATTATTTTTGGAATAAAATACTTTCTAGCATCTCTTGCTATCCACGCCCCAGCAAACAAACTAATTGCAAGAAAATGAAGCCAAAAAATCAATAATAAATATTCATTTGCAAACATTGAATATAGTCCATCTAAACCTTTATAAAGTTCAAAACCGTCAAAAATATCATTTTCTAAATAAAGATTGTAAGACAAATAAACATACGCAACTCCCAAAATTAAAGGAACTACAATTGATTGAACAAAAAAGGTAGTTAAACCATTATTAGGAAAAAAAATAAGCATAAACCAAAAAGGAATTATCCCCCAGTTTGCTATTAAATAAATATTTTCAGAATTAACAAAAGCTAGTAGATTATTTATCATTAAAAATAATATAGTATATTAAATTAATGAATCCCACATCAAATAAAAGTGATTTTGAAGATCTAACGACTAATTTAAAAGACTTGGCCTATTCCTATCTTGAGAAATATAGCCCATCTAAGCAACAGCTCAAAGTATTCTTGTTAAAAAAATATTTAACAAAAATTAAAGGAACTAAATCTAAAAAAGAAGTTACCGCAATTATTGATGAAATAGTTTCAAATTTGGAAAAAAATAAACTTTTAAATGATGAAATGTACTCTGACTCAAAAGCCAGAATGTTTTTAAGGAGAGGTTATTCCTTAAATAAAATTAATCAATCTCTCAGAAGCAAAGGAATTGATGATAAATATGTAAAACAAAGTATTGAAAAAATTAAAGAGGACCAAATCGAACCTGATTTTGTTTCAGCTTTGAAACTTTGTAAGAGAAGAAGAATAGGGCCTTTAAGGCCTGAGAGTAATCGAGAATTATTTTATAAAAAAGATATGGGAATTTTAGCAAGGGGAGGATTTAGTTTTGATCTATCAAAAAGAGTTTTAGACCTTGATGCAAACGAATTTAAAAAATTAATCAAGATTATCTGACTTTCTTTTTTTTTCTTCCTCTACTAAAAAATCAATTTTTCTTTTCAGAGCGTTTCTAACTAAGATAAACAACAAAATTCCGAAAAAGCTAACTGATAAAATTATAATTAATATAGTTTTAATCATTTAAATTTTTAGAACGTCTTATTAGTAAGCTAGGATTTTTGTAATCTTCTTTACCATACAAAAAAGGCTTTTCTTCTAAAGTCTCAATTATTGCACCTGCATTTTGAGCAACTGCGTGACCAGCTGCATAATCCCATTCATTTGCTCTCTCTCTTGCAGCATATATATCATATTCGCCAGTAGCTATTACGCAAAATTTGTATGAGCTAGCCATTTTTACAATTGTTGTAACATTATACTCCTTTAGTTTATTCAAAATTATGTCAGATGGTTTTATAACGCTTGATAAAGCGACAATCTTACCTTTTGATTGTTTCTTTTTACAATCAAGTTTTCTTGTTTTATTTTTTTCGATAAGAAAACTTTTGTTTTTTCCGTAAGTAAAAAAAAGTCTATCTTTTCTTGGCACACCGACTAATCCTAAAACAGGCACTTTATTGATCACTAAAGCTGCATTCAATGTATACTCATCTTTTCCAGCAATGTATTCTTTTGTTCCATCTATCGGATCAATAAGCCAAAAAATATTAGCTTTATTTTTTTTTTTTAAATCTACGGTTTCCTCAGAAATGATTGGAATATCTGGGGTCAATTCAGAAATCTTATCACATATAAGTTGATTTACTCGTAAGTCTCCATTGCTCACCGGGGATCTATCTTCTTTAATTTGTATCTTAAGACCCTCTTTGAATAGCCTAATAGACTCTTTTCCAGCATAATCGAATTTTTCAATTAAACTTTCAGCTATTATTTTAAGATCATTTTTATTCATTTTCTATTTTTTCTAATTTAACGTTATCAATATTAATTACTCTCTTACCAAAATTTTCAAAATTAATAGTTACTTTATTACCTATTATTGATTGAACTTGACCGATACCCCAGTCCGTATTTGCAGGATTTTTAACATAATCGCCTGGTTCAAAATCAATAAGCATGATGGAAAATAAATTGTAAATATATTATACACTTTTAAATATGAATTCTCTAGGAATTAATAAAACAAAAAAAGAAACTAAAGTTGTAGTAGCCATGTCAGGAGGTGTAGATTCTTCTGTTGTTGCTGCAATGATGAAAGAAGAGGGCTACGACGTTACAGGTATTACTCTGAAGTTATATGATGACGCTAAACAATCTAAAGAGGGAAGACAATGTTGCGCTGGCCAAGATATAATGGATGCTAAACGAGTATCAGAAAAAATTAATATTAATCACGAAATATTATACTATCAAAAAAAGTTTAAATCTGAGGTGATAGACTCTTTTATTGATAGCTATATAGCTGGAGAAACTCCAATTCCATGTGTTCAATGTAATCAAACAGTAAAATTTAGAGATCTTTTTAAATATGCTAAAGATTTAAAAGCTGATGCATTAATTACAGGACATTATGTTTCGAGAGTTCAAAAAAATGGTCATGGAAATATGTACAGAGCTAAAGATCATAAAAGAGACCAGAGTTACTTTTTATTTAGTACAACGCAGGAGCAGCTTGATTATCTTAGATTCCCATTGGGAAATATTGAAAAAGATGAAACTAGATCAATTGCTAAAAAACTAAATTTAAACGTAGCAGATAAACCAGATAGCCAAGATATTTGCTTTGTACCTAACGGAGATTATAGTTCTGTGATAAAAAAATTTAGGCCAGAATCTTTTAAAAAAGGAAAGATAATAGATTTATCTGGAAATCAAATTGGTGAGCATGACGGAATAATAAATTATACAATCGGCCAAAGAAAGGGTATTAAAATATCAAGTTCAAAACCCTTGTATGTGATAAACATAAATGCTGACGAAAATACAGTGATAGTAGGTCAAAAGGAAAATCTAGAAATAAAAAAAATTAATTTAAGAAATCTAAATATTTTAGCTTCTAGAAAAGAATTTGAAAAAATTATATATATAAAAGTTAGATCAACTGGAAAACTTTTAAATTCTAGAGTAACATTTAAAAATAATCATGCTGAAGTAGAAATTTTGGATAAAGAAACAGGAATTTCTCCAGGTCAAGCGTGCGTATTTTATTCAACTGATGAAGTTGGGGATAAAGTTCTCGGTGGTGGTTGGATTGACAAGACTTTTAATAATAATTTATCCACTTAATTAACATTCATAAATTAGACACGCATTAAGTGATACAAATTTTAAAACCTTTGTGATTTAATATAATTAATTAAGAGGCAACTCTTAACTGGCCATTTAAGGAAAAACCGAGAGGTTCAAGCTTAAAGGGCAGAAAGATGAACCTAGTAGCGCTAGAATAGTTCATCGGGATGGCTTGGCGGTAGCGCCTAAAACGACGAGCCAAAACTACTAAATTTCTGGGCGAAAGCCTAGAAATTTAAGTGGTTCTTCTCCAAAAAAATCTTGAAAATAAATAAAATAAAATTACTCCAACAAAATAATTCCATTCTAAAGCGTGTTTAAAATGAGTGTTTCCTTTAGTTACCAAAATAGGCAAACTTAATAATGCTACTAAGGCTAATATTGAAACCAAAGCTATTTTTAAAAAAAGAATTTTTTTATTAATGTATTCTTCTAATTTTGATTTAAGTTTATAAAGATGAAAAACCAAATATCCTTGTGCAACTATTTCAAAAATGATAAATAATAACAAAACTACTCTTCTAAATAATTTATAAATTTGTAAATCAAATTTTATCCCTAGAAAAATTGAATGTATTGCTAAAAATACAGCAGATAACATTCCAAATGTTTTAAACTTAAATTCTAGATTAGATGAATACAATTTATTCACTAAATTGTTATTATTTTTCCAATAATAAAAAAGAAATATTGCAGTGATAATCATTGATGGTTTGAAAATTAAATACTGAGGATAGGTTCTAGCGGCTCTACTAATTGATAAGCTTCCATCTAAATAAGGAATTGAAAAAGCAGATCGACCCATTTGGTCAACTGTGAAAATTGTATTTTCTAAAAACTCAGGATTTTGTGATATATATAGACACAAATTTATTGCCACCAAAGGAATAAAAAATATTAAGACACTCAATTTTCTTATTTGAGCTATTTCTCTCATAAAATTTTAAAATGATTATTTTTTCTTATTTCTTTTTCTCGCTCTTCTTTTTTTTGAGCCAATTTTTCTTCTTCCACGGTGCTTTTTTGGATATCCCATATTTTGCCTCCTTTTTTTTATATTTTAATAACTAAAGTATTATGTAAAGTTCAATTATACTTATTTTATGAAAAAGTCTATAAGCACATTTTTAAAACACCCTATAATAGATAAATCAAATAGATCAGCAAACCCTCCAGTCATCAGAGCTTCCACAATTCTTTTTGATACTATGCAAGAACTTGAGCAGCACGAAAAAAAAATAAAAAATCATCAAAAGGTAAGTCATTATAGTTACGGCCGTTATGGAAGTTCAACAACTATAGAATTGGAAAATATACTAAAAAAATTAGAAGAGGCATTTCATGTTTTTTTAACAGGTACTGGTTTTGGAGGGGTAGCATTAGCAATAATGAGTTTGTGTAGACCAGGAGATGAAATTTTAGTTTCAGATAACGTTTATGGTCCAACAAAAGAAATTTCAGAGAAGCTTCTAAAAGAATTTGAAGTTTATGCAATTTTCTATAACCCAGACTCATTTAAAGATCTTGAAAATAAAGTTTCAAAAAAAACAAAAATGATTCTAGTAGAAAATCCTGGAAGTAATACCTTTGAGTTTCAAGATTTATCTAAAATTGTAAAGTTAGCAAAAAAGAAAAAAATATATACTTTTCTTGATAATACTTGGGGCACACCGTTATATCTTAAACCTTTAACTATTGGTTTTGACATGTCATTTTCATCAGCGACAAAATATTTTTCAGGACACTCAGATGCAATGGGTGGATCATTGGCTGTTAACAAAAAAGTTTTCAAACAAATAATGTTTTTTTACAGACTTTCAGGTTATAGAATGTCAGCTGATGAAGCTTATTTAATCATTAGGGGATTAAGAACTTTAGACACTAGGTTAAATCAACATTATCAGAATACAAAAAAAGTTATTAACTTTTTAAAAAAACAAAAAAAAATTAGTGAAATACTTTATCCTTATAAACCATCAAGTAAAAATTATAAATTATGGAAAAAATATTATTCAGGTGCAACAGGATTATTATCGATTGTAATTAAAAGCAAAAAAAAATCTTCAGTAATAAAATTTGTTAATTCATTGGAATTATTCGGAATAGGATATAGCTGGGGAGGTTTCGAAAGCCTTGCAATTTTGCAAGAGTTAAGATCAAAAAATAAAGATGAATACTTAAAAGGTAGAAAATATTTTAGATTTGATAACGATGAACATATTGTTAGATTACACATTGGACTTGAGGATCCTCAAGATTTAATTAATGATTTAAAAAGCTCTTTAAGGTACATAAAATAGTGAAAAAATTTTTTCCTAATAATTTAGCTTTGATTGTTTTGGCATCAGCTTGTTGCGTAATTTTGATTTCCATGGGTCTAAGACAAACATTTGGTCTTTTCTTTGATGCTTTTGAGAAAGGCCTGGGTGTTACAAGAACAGAATTTGGCTTAGCCATTGGGATACAAATGTTATTCTGGGGGATATTTGCACCTATTTTTGGATTATTAGCAGATAAGTTTGGGGGAAATAAAGCAGTATTTCTTGGATTTATAATTTTCGCTTTAGGTATCTTCATGTTGTATTCTGGACCAAATACTGGAATTTATTTTCAGTTAGCTCTTGGAGTTTTGATTGGTGTTGCCTTAGGAGCTACAGCAATCGGTGTTCCAGTTTCAGAGGTAGGTAAACATTTTCCAAACGAAACTAGAACTATAGCGACTGGGATAGTTACCGCTGCAGCCTCCGTCGGGTATTTCTTGTCTCCTCTTTTAACTAAATATAGTTTATTAGAATTTGATTGGGAGCAGACTTTAAAATACTTTATGATTTTTATAGTTATTGGTCTTATAGTTTCACTTTTTTTATTTCCTTCAAAGACGGTAATTAACTCATCTCAAGCAGACAGAGACCAAACTTTTTTTTCAGCAATAAAAGAAGCTTTTTCTCACAAAGGATATGTGCTTTTAGTTTTAGGCTTTTTTGTTTGCGGTTTTCAAATAACTTTAGTTGGAACTCATATTCCTGGATATATGCAAGATAGAGGCATGGCTGGATGGTCAGCAACTATTATTTTAGCATTAATTGGATTTTTCAATATTTTTGGTACTTTAGGTATGGGTTATCTTGGTACCAAATATAAGAAAAAGAATTTGCTAAGCATTCTTTATTTTTTAAGAGCGGTAAGCATTTTTATCTTCATTTTTTCCCCACCATCAATGTTAAATTCAATAATTTTTGGTGTAAGTTTCGGATTATTATGGCTTTCAACTGTTCCTCCAACTAATGGAATAGTTGCCCAAATTTTTGGAACTAAATACTTAAGTACTTTGTTTGGTATTGTTTTTTTATGTCATCAATTTGGAGCTTTCGCTGGGGCATTTCTTGGTGGATATTTTTTTGATATGTATGGAAGCTATGATTATGCGTGGTACATGGCTATAGCCCTCTCAATATTTGCAACATTAGTCCATTATCCAATCGACGAAAGAAGAATAGAACGTGTGGATAACACCATTTAAGGTTGTATTTTGAGTCCCAAAGTGAATCAAAAGTGAATCAAAACGTGAACATCTAAAATACTCAACTAAAAAGTGTGGATAATTTTTAAATCAAATACTTTATAGTTAAGAAAGACTTCAAAATAACAAAAAGGAGCAAAAATGTTTTCAAAAGAACTAGGAACAAAACTAGACAAGTTTCATTTATTAAAACATCCGTTTTATCAAATCTACTGGAACGAAGGAAAATTAAATAGAGAAATTATTAAAGATTATGCAGAACAGTATTATCAGCATGTAAAAGCGTTTCCAAGATATATTAGTGCTACACATTCTATTTGTGAAGATATTGAAAAAAGAAGAATTCTTTTAGAAAATCTTCAAGACGAAGAAAATAAAGATGGGGACCATCCTAAACTATGGAAAAATTTTGCTAAAGCTTTAGGCGCTGACGAAAAGGAAATTGAAAAAGTAAAACTTGATTGGTTCACAAAAGATATGATTGATAATTTTTTTGCTCAAGCAAGAAAATCATATGCAGAAGGTCTTGCTTCATTATATACTTATGAAAGACAAATACCTGAAATTGCAGAAACGAAAATACAAGGATTAAAAAAATTCTATGGAGTAAGCTCTAAAGAGGGACTTGAATTTTTCGAAGCACATAAATCAGCTGATGTGATTCATAGAGCAGAGTGTGAAAAATTATTAGACAGTTTATCTAGAGAAGAGCAGGAGAAAGCAGAAACAGCTTCTTTATTAACTGCTAGATATCTTTGGAATTTCTTAAGCGGTATGACTTCTAAGCATAAATTGCAAACTATTGCGGCTTAAACTTCGATAGCTAAACTATCAAATGAAGAATGATAATCATGTCTGGGATAATAAAAATCCTACAGCTCAAATGTTAGGTCGATGGCAACCTTGGCATGCTGGACATCAAAAGCTTTTTGAGGAAATCTTAAAAAAAACTGGGCAAGTCAATATTATGGTAAGAGATGTCAAAGGGGTTGATGATAACCCTTTTGATTTTGAAACAGTTAAAAAAAATATTTTTAATGCACTCAAAGATTATAAAAATCGAATTAAAATTACTCTAGTCCCAAATATTACAAATATTTGTTATGGAAGAGGAGTAGGCTATAAAATAGAAGAGATTGTTTTAGATGAGAAGACTCAACAAATTTCAGCTACCAAAATTAGAGAGCAAATGAGAAAAGAGGGCAAACTTAAATAAATGAGATATGTTCTCACTTGACCTCTTTAAATCAAACCTTTAAGAATCGCCTATGTTATCAATTAATCCTTTTGCGGATCTAGCAACAGTAATTCCAGCTTTTTTAATGCAGTACTTTGTTATTGCTATGGTTCTTTTAATAATTTTTGGAACTGGTTTAGATATGTTGCATAAAAAAAATGTTATTTACTTTTTTAGAAACGCTCAAAAAGCAAAAAAGTCTGCTAAAAATGAGCTAACTGTTGGAAAAAAAACAGCAGTAATTTTAAAAACAGTAGCACACGACATCGCCACTACCTCAGAATTAGGATGGGGGAAAAGGAGGCTAGCACATGTCTTAGGAATGTACGGGACAATTATTTTTTGGATAGGCTCAGTTGTTTTAATTTTTAAATACTCTGATGGAACTGTTGCTCCTTCATATATTCCGATCATTTGGCATATAGGAGCAATTATGACATGTCTAGGAGGGTATTGGTTTTGGTTTTTCTTAAGAGTTGATGTATCTGCTGAAGCTCACCCTTGGTATAGAATTATAACTGCTGATTTATTTGTTTTGGCGTTACTAGCCTGCGCAACTTTTGGTTTAGCTTGGTCGTTCACACAAACTGCAGAACTTAGTTTACTAAGTTATCTTTTTTTTACTCTTTTCATTATTTCTAACTTAGTTTTATTTGGAGGAGTTTATTGGTCTAAGTTTGCACATATGTTTTATAAGCCTGGCGCAGCCATTCAAAAAAATTTAGCTGAGGCTGACGGTTCTAGAGACAATTTGCCTCCACCGGCTGATGCCCCTGAGCAGTTCGGATTAGGAATTAAAAGGGAAGAGCCAAAACATTATTAAGAATTATGAAATTTAAAACTAGATTAAAGCCATTTATTAATATAAAAAAAATCGAGGTAAAAAGTTAATGTCAACATTTGTTTATATGACTAGATGCGATGGTTGCGGTCATTGCGTAGATATCTGTCCATCAGATATAATGCATATAGATGAGACTATAAGAAGAGCTAAAAACATTGAACCAAACTTTTGCTGGGAATGTTATTCATGTGTCAAGGCTTGTCCTAATCATGCAATAGATGTAAGAGGTTACGCAGATTTTGCGCCAATGGGTCATAGTGTTCGAGTTAGAAGAGAAGAAGAAAAAGGAACTATTTCTTGGAAAATTAAATTCAGAAATGGAACTGAAAAAAATTTCGTTTCACCTATAACTACAAAACCATGGGGAAAATTTATTCCAAAACTTGCTGAAGGCGATAAACCAAGACAGGGTGAAATGAACTCTCAAGTTTTATATTCAGAACCTGAAGGTTTAGACACTAAAAAGGATCTACCAACAATCAGTAAAGACTCATTTAAAAAAGGTGTTTATTATTAATGCCTAAAAATAAAACAGTTTACGAAAATTGCGATGTTCTAGTTGTTGGCGGAGGCATGGCTGGCACTGGTGCAACATTTGAAGCTAGACATTGGGGCAGAGATTTAAAAATAATTTGTGTAGAAAAGGCAAACATTGATAGAAGCGGGGCAGTAGCTCAAGGACTTTATGCAATTAATTGTTATATGGGGATGAGATGGAATGAAAACCAACCTGAAGACCATGTAAGATACGCAAGAAATGATCTAATGGGACTTGTAAGAGAGGACTTAGGTTACGACATGGCTCGTCACGTAGATTCAACTGTACACATGTTTGATGAATGGGGACTTCCAATGATGAAAGATAAAAAAACTGGAAGATATCAAAGAGAGGGAAAATGGCAAATAATGATTCATGGTGAAAGCTATAAACCAATTGTTGCTGAAGCTGCAAAAAAATCTGCTGATAAAATATATAACAGAATAATGGTTACTCATTTATTAATGGATGAGAATAAAGAAAATAGAGTTGGCGGAGCTGTTGGTTTTAATATGAGAACAGGAGATTACCATGTGTTTAAAGCAAAAACAGTTATAGTTGCCGCTGGCGGAGCTTCACACATTTTTAAACCAAGAGCAGTAGGAGAGGGCATGGGTAGAACTTGGTATGCTCCTTGGAGTAATGGATCTGCTTATGCATTACCGATTGCAGCAGGTGCAAAAATGACCCAAATGGAAAATAGAATTGTATTATGTAGATTTAAAGATGGGTATGGACCTGTTGGAGCATATTTCTTACATTTAAAAACTTATACTCAAAATGCCAATGGCGAAAATTATGAAAAAAAATGGTACGATCAAACAAAGAAATTAGTTGGTGAATATATTGATCATCATCCTGTACCAACGTGTCTTAGAAATCATGCTTTTATTCAAGAAGTAATGGCAGGTGGTGGACCAATACACATGGTAACAAAAGAAGCATTCCAAGATCCACACCTAGAAACAGTAGGTTGGGAAAACTTTTTAGGCATGACTGTTGGTCAAGCAGTTGTTTGGGCTTCACAAAACATTGATCCGAAATATACAAATCCTGAGCTTACTACTTCAGAGCCCTACGTTATGGGATCTCATGCAACTTGCTCAGGAGCATGGGTAAGCGGCCCAGAGGATATATCTCCAAAAGAATATTTCTGGGGTTATAATAGAATGACAACGGTCGATGGATTATTTGGAGCAGGAGATACAGTTGGAGGAAGCGCACATAAATTTTCATCAGGATCTTTTACTGAAGGAAGACTAGCGGCTAAAGCGGCGGTAAAATACATAGAAGATCAAAAAGCTAATGATCTAAAAGTTTCTGATAAACAATGCGATGAATTAAGAGAAATTATTTTCAAACCTTTAGATAATTATACTGTAAATAGGAACGAGATTACTGGAGGGACAGTTTCTCCAAGTTACATTTCACCTATCCAAGGATTGCAGAGACTTCAAAAAATAATGGATGAGTACGTTGGCGGAATTACTGCGAATTATATGACTAATGACAATTTACTTAAAAAAGGTTTAGAGCTTCTAGATTGGCTACAAGAAGATTTGGAAAATGTAGGAGCAGAAGACTACCATCAGCTTATGAGAGCTTGGGAATTAAAGCATAGAACTCTAACTTCTCAATGTGTAACTGAACATACACTTTTTAGAGAAGAAACCAGATGGCCTGGATATTATTATCGAGGAGATAAGTTAAAATTAGATGATGAAAATTGGCATTGTTTAACTGTCTCACGTAGAGATCCAAAAACTGGAAAATTTAGTTTAGAAAAAATGCCTGTATATCACATAGTTGGAAACGAAAAAGAGAAAAAAGCCTCATAAAACATCCACATGAACTTGTTAGATAAAAGTGATGATGAGATCACCAAAATAGCTAATCCTATATGGGAAAACTTAGTAAGGTCATCAAATAATAAAGATTACGGTAGTTTTACAAAAGATTTTTCATCTCAAATGCTCTACGGAGCTAATGAAGTCGAACTTGGAAAGCAATGGGCGAATAACAAATTACTTACAAGTTTGTCAGAAAAACAAGAGTTTTTAGGATGTATTAGAAGAGACAAGTTCATTACGGTTCTTTATAAACAAAAAAGCAATACTGTATCTGGTGAGTTTCTTGGTAGATTAGTTCTGGGATTAGAGGGGGACGTAGTAAAAGTCTTTGGAGCAACTATTTATTAATATTGACAACTTAATATTTCAGGCATACTGCTAATATTTATGCTCGAAATTTATCTTCCTATTGCTCAAGTAAATATAGATATTTTTCTTCTTTTATTTTTAAGTTTAGCAGTTGGAGTACTATCTGGCTTGTTCGGCGTAGGGGGAGGTTTTCTAATGACTCCTTTTCTTATCTTCATGGGTATACCTCCTGTGTATGCTGTACCAAATGAAGTTAATAATATTCTTGCAACATCTGTCTCAGGCTCATTAACTCATTGGTATAAAAAAACTTTAGATTATAAAATGGGATTAATGATAGTTTCAGGCGGAGTGGTAGGAACTATAATCGGTATTATGACATTTACTTTTTTTTCAGAAATTGGAAAAATAAGCTTAATAATTTCATTATTGTACATGTACCTTTTAGCTATGGTTGGAACTCTTATGTTAATCGAGGGTATTAAAGAAAGAAATCGATTAAAATCAAAAACCAAAATTAAAAAAAAATTACACGATCATAATTGGCTTCAAGGCCTACCTTTAAGAATGAGGTTTAATAAGTCTGGATTATATGAAAGTGCATTTACACCAATATTATTAGGTTTTATAGTAGGTTTCGTTGCTTCAATGATGGGGATTGGTGGTGCGTTCTTAATGGTTCCAGCAATGATTTATATTATTGGAATGCCAGTAAAATTAATCCCAGGCACTTCTTTGTTTGTTACAGTTTTTATTAGTGCAGTCGTAACAATCTTACATTCATTTAATTATGGTACGATTGATCTTTTTTTAGTGGTTCCTTTAATACTTGGCTCAATTGTTGGAGTACAAGTTGGACAAAAGATTGGTCAATTTCTAGATAGCAATGAGCTTAAATCTTTATTTGCAATGCTTTTAATAACAGTCGCTATTGCGATTGCTTATGACTCTTTCTTCAGAGAAAAAACAGGATTCAATGGAAGCAAAGTTGATGCTCCTGAATTAAATAGCTTAGCAGAATTTATTGTAAAAATTTCTAATGAAGCACCTTTCTTGTATGGAGCTTTTGCAATTATACTTGCAGTGGTGCTAGGAGCGTTAATGGCTTGGTTTAGAAAAATTATTCACGATTTAAGACAAAAAAAACCTAAACAAGAAGAAGTAAAATTCCCAGTTAAATAGTTTTTTAGGCACTTCTATAAAGCTTTGTCATCACAAACTCTCTATGACCCAAAGCTTCAGCACATGTTAATCTTCCATTAGCAACTTTTAAAGTTGTTTCAATTAATTTATCACCTGCTTGATCAAGATTCATTTCTCGTGATAAAATTTTTGAAACATCACAGTCAACATGTTCACTCATTAATTTAGCTGTTAAAGGGTTTGCGGTAAGTTTTACTACTGGTTCTATGGGATTTCCTATAATATTTCCTTGTCCAGTTGGGAAAAGATGAATGTTAAATCCGCCAGCAGCTTGAAGTGTAACGCATTCTGCTGCTGCTGAAGAAGTATCCATGAAATATAAACCTTTTCCTTTTTTTGGTTCTTCTGCTGGCTCCAAAACATCTATAAATTTTCTT
>CACISL010000007.1 GCA_902589305.1 uncultured Pelagibacteraceae bacterium | reverse complement strand
TTTAATTTTTGGTATCAGAATTATTCAAGTTTCACTTTATAAAATGGAAATATATGGCCAAGCAAATTCTTATAGTAATTATTCTTTATCAAGGCGTGACATAGTTGATCGTAATGGAATAGTAATCTCAAGAAATATAAAATCATATCATGCTGCGATTAACCCTAAATTAATCAAAAACAAAGATAATTTTTTAATAAATTTAAGATTAGGCTTTCCTGATCTTGATATTAAAGATATTCACAAAAAATTTAATGCAGGTAAATATTTTTATTTAAAAAAACGTATTAGCCAAGATGAAAAAGAGAAATTATGGCGCTTGGGAGAAAAAGGAGTAATTTTTGAACCATTTCAGTCAAGAATTTATACTCATGCAAATTTATTTAGTCATATAATTGGACAAGTGGATTACGACAACTATGGAGTATCAGGCTTAGAAAAATATCTTGATAGAGAATTAAAAGATAATAATTTAGCTAAACAACCATTAGAGCTAACATTAGATACAAATATTCAGTATTTGATTAATAAAGAGCTTAGCAAAGCTTTAGATACATTTAATGCAACTGGAGGAGCATCTTTATTAATGGATGTCACAAATGGTGAAATATTATCTTTAGCATCACTTCCAAACTTTGACATTAATTCCAGAAATACGTTTATGGATACAAAATATATAAATAAAATTACAAAAGGAGTCTATGAACTTGGATCAATTTTTAAGACTTTTACAATAGCTCTTGCATTAGACAAAAATCTTGTAACTCCAGATACAATTATAAAAAATATACCTCGATCAGTTAAGTGTGCCAGACATGAAATTTCTGACATTAAACAGTTTCCCAAAGATTTATCTGTTGAAGACATTTTAATTAGGTCATCTAATATAGGAACTTTGACCATTGCAAAAAAAATTGGAGAAAAAAGGCTAAAAGATTTTATTCAAAAGAGTAATTTGCTTAAAAGTCCAGATTTACAATTGGAAGAAGTTGGTACCCCGCATAAATTTGATTGGAATAAATGTAAATTAGAAACTGTTTCATTTGGTCATGGAATTACAACGACTCCTCTTCAGGCAGTTACAGTGTATGCTGCACTAGCTAATGGAGGCTTATTGGTAAAACCTACACTAGTAAAAAGTAAGACAAAAAAAAATAACAAAAGACTGATTCAAAAAAAAACTAGTGATAATATTATTGCTATTCTTAGAAAAGTTGTTACTGACGCTGAAGGTACAGCAAGTCTAGCCGATATTGAAGGTTATTATGTTGGTGGAAAAACTGGCACTTCTCAAAATTATCAAAATGAAAACAAAAATTTAAACACCTTTATTTCAATTTTTCCAATTCAAAAACCAAAATATGCTTTACTAGTTATGCTTGAGGATCCTCAAGTAGCAAATGAACTTACATATAATTATAGAGGTATAAAAATAAAAGGATCTAGAAACGAGGCTGGTTGGAATTCTGTTTATGTTGCAGGCAAAATAATTAAAAAAATTGGACCAATTTTAGCCATAAAAAATGATGATTTTAATAATCAATATGTTGCTGAAAAATTTAATTAAAAATCTTCCAGAAGAAAAAAAAAAAATTAATATTAGAGGTTTAGAAGTAAATAGTAAAAAAATTAGAAAAAATTTTATCTATTTTGCCATAAAAGGCTACAAATTAAATGGTGAAGATTTTATCGATGAAGCGATTAAAAAAGGTGCAAATGTAATTGTATGTTCAAAAAAAAGTAAATACAAAAATAAAAAATTAGTTGTAATTAAAACTTCAAATATTAGAAATTTTCTGAGTGAAATATCAGCAAAGTTTTACAAATTGAAACCAAAAAATATATTTGCAGTAACTGGAACTAATGGCAAAACATCTGTATCAGATCTATTTCATCAAATTTTAAGTCAAAATAAAATTCCAGTAGCATCAATTGGGACACTTGGAATTAAAATAAAAAATGAAATAATAAAATCTGATTTGACTTCACCTGACACAATATTTCTTCATAAGATGCTTCAAAAGATAAAGAAAAAAAAAATAGAAAATGTAATTATTGAAGCATCTAGCCATGGTTTGCATCAAAAGAGAATTGATCATTTAAAATTAAAAGCAGGCATTTTTACAAACTTTAGTCAAGATCATTTAGATTATCATAAGTCTATGAAGTCATATCTAGATGCTAAATTACATCTATTTAAAAAAATCCTACAAAATAGAAAAGCAATTATCTCAGATAAATCAATAAAAGAATTTTCAAAATTAAAAAAAATATCTAAACAAAAAAACTTAAGATTAATCGACATAAGTCATATGAGAGAAAAAGTTAAAAAAATTGTCAGTTCTAAATTAAATGAGTTTCAAATAAAAAATTTATCTATGGCAGCTATTGCTGCCAAAATGTGTAACGTAAAAGAAACTAAAATTTTTAGTTCTTTTAAAAATTTAAAAGATGTAGATGGTAGGCTTGAATTAGTAAAAGTTTTTTCAAATAATATAAAAGTTTATATTGATTTCGCACACACGCCAGATGCATTAAAAAAATCTTTAGAGGCCTTAAAAATAAAACATGGTGAAAATATTTCACTAGTGTTTGGCTGTGGTGGAGATAGAGATATTAAAAAGAGACCCTTAATGGCTAAAATTGCAAATAATACTTGTCATAAAATTTATGTAACAGATGATAACCCAAGAAATGAGAGACCAGAAAAAATTAGAAATGAACTAACTAAAAATATCAAAATTATAAATTGTTATAATATAGGCGACAGAAAAAAAGCAATTAAATTAGCATTATTAAATGCTGAGCCAAATGAGGTAATTTTGATAGCCGGAAAGGGTCATGAGTCTAAACAAATTTATAAAAATAAGACTATTTCAATTTCAGATAAGCAGATAATAAAAAGTCTGAAACTGAAAATAAAAAAGTTATCGTATAAAGATCAAAACTTCAGACAAAACAAAAAAATCATTAAAGAAATAAATAAAGGGATTAAAGTGCAAAACTTTCACGGTCTCTCAATTGACTCTAGATCAGTAAAAAGAAATAATTTATTTTTGACAATTAAAGGAAAAAATAATGATGGGTCAAATTTTATTCCATCTGCCATAAAAAAAGGTGCAATCCATATTATTTCATCAAAAAAAATTAAAAATTATGAAAATAAATTAATTAAAGTAAGTAATGAGGTCAACTTTTTAAACGAATTCGCAACAAAAAAAAGGGAAAATACTCAAGCCAAAATTATTGCAATTACAGGAAGCGCTGGCAAAACCTCATTAAAAAATCTGGTTAAAGACTTGCTGCAAAATTATGGAAAAACTTTTGGCTCTCCAAAATCTTATAATAATCATTTTGGAGTTCCGCTAAGTTTATCGGAATTAACCTCTAATCATAAATACGGAGTTTTTGAAGTTGGGATGAGCAGACCTGGCGAGATAAATAAATTAACAAATATGATTAAACCGCAAATAGGTGTAATTACAAATATTGGAGAAGCACATATTGAAAATTTTAATGATTTGAAGGGTATAGCTGATGCAAAAGGGGAGATAATAAGTAATATAACTAAAGGTGGCACCATTATCTTAAATAGAGATGATAAATTCTTTAATTATTTAAGTAAAAAAGCAGAGCAAAAAAAATTAAATATAATATCCTTCGGTGTAAGTAGAAAGTCTGATGTTCACCCTATTTCAATAAAAAAAAATAAAAAATATAAAATATTGACTGTAAAAATTATGAAAAATATTGTGCGAATAAAGATCAATAATTTAAATGTATATAATGTATTATCTTCTTTGGCTTTAATAAATGAATTAAATTTAAATTTAAGCAAAATAACAAATTGTTTCAAAATTTATGAACCAACTGAGGGCAGAGGAAAGATTCACAAAATTAAAAGGTATAAAAAAAATTTTAATTTAATAGATGAGAGCTATAATTCGAATCCTCTTTCTGTAAAAAATGCTATAAGAAACTTTAATTCTATTAAAAAACAAAAATTTAAAAAATATCTTTTTATTGGGGACATGCTAGAATTAGGCAAAAAAACTGAAAAATTTCATAAAGAATTATCAAAAGTTATTAACAATTCTGATATTGATAAAGTATTCATTAAAGGCGAGAAAACTCTTATTACTTATAAAAATATTCATAAAAATAAGCGTGGAAATATTTTTCAAAAAGAAGAAGATGTGGATTTTACTTTGAATAATATTATAGCTAATAATGATTACCTAATGATTAAAGGATCTAACGCAACAGGGCTTAATAATATAAGTAAAAAAATGATAAGGGGATATTAAATGCTGTTTCATTTTTTTACTTCATTAATTGACCAGTATTCTTTTTTTAACGTATTTAAATATCTTACCTTTAGAACAGGTTTATCGGTAATGACATCTTTAATTGTAGTCTTCATTATTGGATCTCCTTTAATTAAAATTTTTTCAGAAAAAATGATTACTGGACCAATTAGACAGGATGGTCCAATTGATCATATTGTAAAAAAATCAGGAACACCAACAATGGGAGGAGTCATAATTATTATTGGAATTATTTCGAGTACTTTACTTTGGGCAGATTTAACTAACATTTATGTTTGGACATTAATCTTTGTATCTTTAAGTTTAGGAGGTTTAGGATTTTTAGATGATATATTAAAAATAAAGTTTAAAAATTCTAGTGGATTGAAATCTAGTTATAAATTTTTAGGTCAATTAATAATTGGATCTGTCGCATTATATATTCTAATAAAATATACTAATCACGAATATCTATATAATCTTTATTTTCCATTTTTAAAAAATTTAATACTTCACATGGGATTATTTTTTATTCCATTTGGTTTATTTGTAATAATTGGAGCTTCAAATGCGGTAAATTTAACTGACGGACTTGATGGTTTAGCAACCGTTCCCGTGATGTTAGTAGCGCTCTCATTCACACTAATATCTTATGTTGTAGGGAATACAATTTTTTCTGAGTATCTTCAAATTCAGTACATTCCAGATGTAGGTGAGCTTTCAATTTTTTGTGGTTCAATTGTTGGTGCTTGCTTAGGATTTCTTTGGTATAATGCACCTCCAGCTAAAATTTTTATGGGCGATACTGGTTCGCTCTCTTTGGGTGGATCTTTAGCTGCTATCGCAATTATTGTTAAACATGAAATTGTATTGGCAATTATTGGAGGACTTTTTGTTTTAGAAACAGTTTCAGTTATAATACAAGTAATTTCATTTAAACTTACTGGCAAGAGAATTTTTAAAATGGCACCAATTCATCATCATTTTGAAAAAAAGGGATGGGCTGAGTCAACTATTGTAATTCGATTTTGGATTATAGCAATAATTTTAGCTTTGGTAGGTTTAGCTACTCTAAAATTAAGGTAAAATGATCCCAGTTAATAAGTTAAAAAAAAAAACATTTTTAGTTTACGGATTAGGCTTAACAGGAAGATCAGTTGTAAATTTTTTTAAAAAAAATAAGATTAAAAACTTCAAGGTTTGGGACGAAGTTAATAAACAAATTTTAAAAAAAAAAAGACCTTCTAATTTAAAAAATTTTTTAAAAGAAGTTGATTATATAATTTTAAGTCCAGGAATAAGTTTAATAAAATCAAAAAATAAGAATTACCTTAGTAAATATAAAAATAAGATTATTACTGACATAGACTTAATTTTTTTATTTAAAAAATTTTCAAAAAGTATTTTTGTTACTGGAACAAATGGAAAATCGACTACATGCAAAATAATTGCTCACATTCTTAAAAAAAGTAAGTTCAAAATATTATTAGGAGGAAATATTGGAACACCAATATTAAGTTTAAAAATCAAAAAAAATAGTATTTTGATAATTGAGGCTTCTTCTTTTCAGTTAGCCTACTCAAAGTATATCAATCCTGATTACGCGATACTGCTTAATATTACAAATGATCATTTAGATTGGCACGGAAGTATGCAAAACTATATAAATTCAAAATTCAAAATTTTTGAAAGTCAAAAAAGTCATCAATATTCAATTGTTAATCATGATCTTAAATCTCAATTTAAAAAAAGAAAATTACAAGGAAAATTAATTATACCACATCTTAAAGACTATTTTAAAATTAAGCATCAAATTAAAAATTCTTATCTTAGGTCTGATATTAATGATGAAAATATGACGGCAATTTTATCTTTACTTAAAATTTTAAGAATTAATAAAAAAACTTTTTTGAATTCTTTAAAATCTTTTAAAGGTTTACCCCATAGATACGAAATTTTTTACAAAAAGAAAAATTGTCTTTTTATAAATGACTCTAAGGCAACCTCTTTTCAGGCAACTAAATTTGCTTTAAAAAATACAAAAAATACATATTGGATAGTTGGAGGATTACCTAAATTAAGAGATAGATTAACTTTAAAAAATTTGAAAAAAAATATTATAAAATCTTACTTAATAGGAAAAAATATAAATTTTTTTGAAAAACAAATACGAAACTATAAAATAAAATATGCAATAACTAAAAATTTGAAAAATTCAATAATTCAAATTTTAAAAGATGTTAAATTATCTAACAAAAAAAATAAATCGATTTTACTAAGTCCTGCTTCAGCCTCTTATGATCAATTTTTGAATTTTGAAAAGAGAGGGAATGAATTTAAAAGATTAAGTAAATTTTATGCTAGAAAATTCATATAAACTTCAATTAATACATAGTTGGCGTAACATAGACAAAAAAATCTTTTTTTGCTTTATAGTATTATTTTTTCTTGGTTTATTTTTTTCTTTTTCATCCACCTCATCTTTAGCTGGCGAGAGATTGAATAAAGACTACTATTTTTTCTTTTCAAAACATCTAGTTTTTACTTTTTTAGCACTAATAATTATGATTTTTATTTCAATTTTAGAAACCAAATATTTAAAAAAAGTTGTGGTACCAATTTTTATAGTTTCTTTTCTTCTTTTGACTTTAGTACCAATTCTAGGTGTTGAGGTTAAAGGAGCCAAAAGGTGGCTAGATTTTTATTTATTTAGACTTCAGCCAGTAGAAATCCTAAAACCTTTTTTTATTTTAGTTTCAGTAAAAATTTTAACTTTGGAGAAACTTCAAAACTCTCACGTAAAATATATTTTTAGTTTTTTATTGTTATCTTCAGTTGTAATTCTTCTCATTAATCAGCCTGATTTGGGACAATCAATTTTATTAACAATAACCTGGATTGCTACAGTTTTTATATCTGGGGTAAGTTTATTATTTATAGTTGGTTTTTTTTCAATTTTTTTTATTTCTATTTGTTTATTATTATTTTTGATGCCGGAAAAATTTGGATATGTTACTAATCGATTGATTTCATTTATAGATCCTAGTAAGGGCGATAAGTTTCAATCTTCCTCGGCTCTTGATGCAATAAAACTAGGTGGATTAACCGGTCAAGGTATGGGAGAAGGAGTTTTAAAAGACAGTGTGCCAGAAGCACATACTGACTACATAATAGCTATTGTTTCAGAGGAATTTGGATCATTAATTTCTATAATAATTATTTTAATATTTTTATATATTTCCTTTAGAATAATAAAAAATTGCGTAAATCAAGAAGACCAATTTATAAAAGTATCATTATGTGGTTTAGCCTCGTTATTAATATTTCAAACATTTATTCATATAGGGGTCAATACAAATCTAATACCTACCACAGGGATGACGTTGCCGTTTTTAAGTTATGGAGGATCCTCTCTTATCGGTAGTGCAATTTTAGCAGGAATTATCCTTAACTACACTAAAAATAAAATTTATTTATATGAATAAAAAAATTAAAGCATTGATTGCAATAGGTGGTACTGGGGGTCATGTATTTCCAGGATACAATTTAGCAAAACATTTAAGAAATAAAAACTTTGATGTTCAGCTTGTAACAGATAAAAGGGGGCTTAAATATCTTAAGGAATATAAAAATTTTAAAATTCGAACATTAAGTTCATCACCCCTAATTAAAAAAAATATATTTATGCTATTTACATCTGCATTTTTAATTTTTTTTTCAATTATTAATTCAATATTTTATTTAACATTAAATAGACCACACATTATATTTGGCATGGGTGGCTATGCATCTTTGCCTATTTGTATCGCTGCAAGTATTTTAAAAATAAAATTTGTTATTTATGAAAATAATTTAATAATAGGAAAGGCAAATAAATTTTTATTAAGATTTACATATAAAGTATTAGTATCAAATAAAGAGCTCGAAGGTATCCCTCAAAAATATATAAATAAAATTTTTGAAATAGGAAATATCATAAATCAAGAAATTATTAATTTTTCAAATAAAGAGTCTAAAAATATTTCTAATAAAAAAATTAGTATACTTATTCTTGGTGGTAGCCAGGCAGCAAAAATATTTGCTGAAGTCCTTCCAAATATATTCAAACAATGTGTAGACCAAGGTATTTCTATAAAAATATTTCAACATTGTTTATCAAATCAAAACGAAAAACTTCAATCTTTTTACAAAAATCATAATATAGATTATGAAATATTTAACTTTAGCTATAATCTTATTGAATATTTTTCTAAAGTTGATCTTGCAATAACTAGATCAGGATCATCAATGTTAGCAGAACTTATTAATGCTAATATTCCTTTTATTTCAGTACCATTGCCAACTTCAGCAGAAAACCACCAACTAAAAAATGCTATATTTTATCAAAAAAAAAATTTTTCTTTATTAATAGAAGAAAAAGATTTGAAAGATAAATTATTGCATAATATTAGAGAAATTTACAATAATGGTTCAATTCTGAGTAACATTAAAGATAATCAGAGACAACATTCTGACAAAAATGTCTACAACAATATAGATAGAGTATTAAAAGAAATTACTGATGAAAAAAATTAATTTAGGTCAAAAGGAAATAATCCACTTTGTTGGTATAGGTGGAATAGGTATGAGTGGTTTGGCCCAAATAATGAAGAACATGGGTTTCAGAATTCAAGGTAGCGACCAAAGCAAAAATAAGAATACTTCTTCGTGTTTAAAGGCTGGGATTAAAGTATTTATTGGTCATTCTAAAAAAAATGTTATGAGTTCAACAATTTTAGTTAGATCTTCAGCAATAAAAAATAATAATAGTGAAATTAGATATGCAAAATTAAAAAGAATACCAATTTACTCTAGGGCAGAGGTGCTTGCAGACGTAGTGTCTTTAAAAAAAAATATTATTATAACGGGTTCTCATGGGAAGACTACAACAACCTCTCTTGTTTCTAAGATTTTATCTGACCAAAAGCTTGACCCTACGATAGTCAATGGAGGTGTTATAAATTCATTTAATAGTAACGCTAAACTGGGAAAAGGAGATTGGGCTATTTTAGAGGCAGATGAATCCGACGGAAGTTTTCTAAAACTTCCTATAAATTATTCAATAGTAACCAATATTGATTATGAGCATGTAGACTTCTACAAAAATTTCAAAAATTTAGAAAATTCTTTTATAAAGTTTATAGAAAAAACACCACCAACTGGTAAATCAATAATTTGTGTAGATGATAAAAATTTAAAAAAAATTTTTAAAAGAATTAAAAATAAAAATATTCTCACTTATGGTGAAAATAAAAAAGCCAATTACCAAATTTCAAACATAAAATACAAAGTTGATTATTCTATATTTGACTTAAATTATAAAGATATAGAAAGAAAAAATAAAAAAATTAAAAATATAAAATTGAAATTACTTGGAAAACATAATGTTCTTAATGCGGCTGCGGCAGTTGCAGTTTGTTTAAATTTAGGGGTTAATCAAAATATAATAAAAAAATCTCTTAAAAAATTCACAGGTGTCCAAAGAAGAATGACAAAAATATTTACTAAAAACAATAATGATTTTTACGATGATTATGCACATCATCCTACTGAAATAAAATCTATTCTTGATGGTGTTAAAAATGTTTACAAAGACAGAAAAATAATATCTGTTTTCGAACCTCATCGATATTCAAGAATTAAATCCTTAAAAAAAGAATTTGCAAAGTCATTTAAAAGATCGGACTTAGTACTTCTATGCCCAATTTATGCAGCAGGTGAAAAAAAAAATAGAAATTACAATCAAACAGAATTCGGAAATCAAATTTCAAACTTATCCAAAACTCAAGTCATATTAGTCAAAAATTTTTCAGAAATAGAAAAATTTTGTAAAAAAAATTTAATAAGCAATGAAATAATAATTGGTATGGGAGCTGGAACAATATCAAGTTATATGAGAGACCTTAAAATTCTTTTATGAATATTAACGACAAATTGATTGAAAGGTTTAGTAAAAATATTTCAAATAATATTAATCTATCAAATTATAGTTGGTTTAATTTAGGGGGCCCAGCTGAATACTTATTTAGACCAGAAAGCAAAAATCAATTAATCGACTTTTTAAAATTTAATAAAAGAGATAAGTATAAAATTACAATTCTTGGAGCTGGATCCAATACATTAATCAGGGATAATGGAATTAAAGGTGTTGTAATAAAACTCAGCTCAAACTTTTCTTTTATTAATTTAAAAGATAAAAATATTATTGAAGTTGGTGCAGCTACTTTAGATAAAAAAATTTCAAGTTTTGCTCAAGAAAATGGATTAGCTGATTTTGAATTTCTATCATGTATTCCAGGATCAATCGGAGGTGCCGTGATTATGAATAGTGGATGCTATGGAAATGATGTTTCAAAAATTTTGGTTTCTATTAATACTATTGATATTCATGATTGTACCGAGAAAGAGATAAAGCGTGACGAAATTGATTTTGCATATAGGGGTTCAAGCTTACCGAAAGACATGATTATTACTTCGGTTAAATTAAAAGGAACAAAAAAAGCAAAAGAATTAATTAAAAAAAAACAGATAGAACTCATTGAGAGAAAAAAATTATCTCAACCTAATCAAATCAAAACATGCGGTAGTACTTTCAAAAATTTAAGTGAACAGAAAAAAGCTTGGCAAGTAATTAAAGAAACTGGCTCTGATAAATTTAAAGTTGGAGATGCTATAATTTCAGATAAGCATTGTAATTTTTTCGTAAATAACGGAAACGCTAAATCATCTGATATTGAAGACTTAATTAAAAAGGTAAAAAAAGAAGTTTATAATAAATTAGGAGTTGATCTGGAACTAGAGATTAAAATAATCGGTGAGTAAAAAAAAATTTAAAAGAGTTCTAGTAGTCCTAGGCGGCACATCAGGAGAAAGGGCCGTGAGTCTAAACAGTGGGAATGCTTGCATTAAAGCATTAAAGAAAAAGAAATACATTGTTTCAAAGTTTGATCCAAAATTTAAAAATTTTAATTTGATAAATAGACAAAAAATAGATCTAATTTTTAATGCTTTACACGGTAAAGACGGAGAAGATGGTGTTGCCCAAAGTTATTTTGAATATTTGAATATTCCCTATACTCACTCAGGTATAGTTAGTTCATACAATGCAATGAATAAAATTATTTCAAAACAAATATTTATTGACAATAATATTTTGACACCTAAATTTTTCTCATTGCAAAAGAATGATAATAAAGACTATAAAATCAAGATATTATTAAAAAAAAATAGAATTAATTTTCCATTAGTTATCAAACCAATAAATGAGGGATCAAGTTTAGGTGTTAAAATAGTCAAAAGTTTCAGTGTTTTAAAAAAAACAATAAAAGTCCTTTTTAGAAAATACAATCAACTAATGTTTGAGGAATATATTGGCGGTCAAGAAATTCAAGTTGCCGTTTTAAACAAAAAAGCTTTAGGTGCCATTGAACTTGTTCCTAGAAGAACATTTTATGACTATAAAGCTAAGTATACAAAAAAGGCAAAAACAAAACATATAATGCCAGCAAGATTAAAAAAAAATAAATATTTTGAGGTTTTAAGAATTGCAAAAAAAGCACATAAAGTTCTAAATTGCAGAGGTGTTTCCAGGACAGATTTCAAATATTTTAAAAATAAATTTTATATTTTAGAACTAAATACTCAACCAGGCATGACTAATTTGTCTCTTGTGCCAGAAATTGCTAATTACTGCGGAATAAGCTTTCCTGATTTAATTGAAAAAATATTATTAGATTCTAATATCAATAAATGAGACGATTTTTAATCGCTTTAATATTATTTTTACTTTTTAGTACTTACAATATTCAAAAGAATTTTAGTTTTTTTCACAATTTTCAAATTAAAAAAATTATCTTAGAAAATAACGTCATCATAAATGAAAAAAAGATCAAGAATAAGTTATCTTTTTTATATGGAACTAGTCTTTTTTTGCTACAAACTAACAATATAAAAGAAAAATTAAAGGAAGAAGATTTTATAGAGAGTTTTGAGATAAAAAAGATTTTTCCTAATAAGATCAAAATCAAAATAACCGAAAAAAAACCAATAGCTATTTTACAAAACAAAAAAGAAAAAAAATATTATACTAATAATGATGAGGCGATTAATTTTGTTTATTTAAAAAAATTTAAAGACTTACCCACAGTTTTTGGAGATCAAAAAAGTTTTAAAAAATTTTATAATGATTTAAAAAAAACTAATTTTCCATTAGAGGAGATTCAAACTTTTTTCTTGTTTGATGCACAAAGATGGGACATTGTAACAATTAAAAATCAGGTCATAAAGCTACCCATCAATGACTATGATTATAGTCTCGAAAATTTTATGTATATAAAAAATCAAGCAAATTTTAAAAAATATAAAATCTTTGATTATAGAATTGAAAATCAACTTATCTTAAAGTAAATTATGCAAATTAATTCACCAATTCTTTACATCGAAATTAATAGTTTTGACTTTGTTTTTATTGTAGGCGATAGCGATTTAAATAATAATTTTAAATTAATTTATTCAAAAAAAATTCCACAAGAGGGAATAAGTGAAAATAAAATTACTAATTTAGATTTAATTTATAAAATTATTAAAGACAATATTTACTCAATTGAACAAAAAATAAATTTTATTTTTAAAGATGTTATACTTATAATAAAAGATTTCAATAATTCTATAATTAATTTTACTGGTTATAAAAAGTTAAATGGGACACAATTGGATAAAGACAATGTAACTTATATCTTAAATTCACTTAAATCAAAAGTAAATGAAATTGAAAAACAGAAAAAAATTATACACATTTTTAATTCAAAATATATTCTAGATAAAAAAAATATTGATAATTTACCTATTGGGTTATTTGGAAATTTCTACTCACAAGAACTTTCTTTTTTTTTAATTGAAAGAAATGACTATAATAATCTAAAAAATATTTTTGATAAATGTAGTTTAAAAATTACAAAAATTATTTCTAAGAATTTTTTAGAAGGTACAAAAATTATAAATGAAAAACCAGACGCTGAAACATTCTTTAAAATTGATATAGGTGAAAATATTATCGATATTTCATTTTTTGAAAATTCCGCTTTAAAATTTTCCCAAAAATTTCAATTTGGGACAAATTTAATTCTAAATGACATTTCAAAAATTATTGCATTAGATAGAAAGACGGTAAAAAATATTTTGAAAAATTCAAATCTTTCTGAGAACAACACTGAAAACGATTTTGTAGAAAAAAACTTTTTTGAAAATTTGAATTTTCGTAAAATAAAAAAGAAACTATTATATGATGTGGCTAGGGCAAGAATTCAAGAATTAGCTGAAATAATAATTTTAAAAAATATAAATTTAAAGAGTTATTTAAAAAAAAATTTGCTTATTTATTTATGTATAAATGACTCTTTTAGTTTAAATTGTTTGCAAAAAATTTATCTGTTTGAATTTTCAAAACAAAATGAATTTAAAGTAAATTCAATTAAAAGTTTGTCAGTAGAAGAAATTTATCAAAGCGCTAATAATCTTGTTCAATATGGGTGGAAAAAAGAAGCTGTGCCTATTATTCAAGAAAAAAAGTCATTTATAGCTAGGTTTTTTGATCCTATTTTTAATTAAATATTGTTATTTTCAGAAACATTTAGTGTTTTAATTCAATTCAAGTGATTTTGTATAAAAAACAATGCTAAAATTTACACAAAAAACTTTAAGAGAAAAAATTTCCTTAAAAGGAATTGGTCTTCATAATGGTATCAGTGTTAATTTAACCATTAATCCTGCAAAAGCAAATACTGGTATCATCTTCAAGCGAATAGACTTAGATGAAAATAATATTATTCCAGCGAATTTTAAAAATGTAGTTGAACCTGTGCTATGTACTAAATTAAAAAATGAAAAAGGAGCAAGTGTATCGACTGTTGAACATCTTATGGCAGCTTTTTATGGTGAAGGTATAGACAATGCGATTGTAGAAGTTGACGCTCCAGAGATACCCATCATGGATGGCTCAGCAGTAGACTTCGTGGATGCTATAAGAGAAGTTGGAATAGAAGATCAGAGTAAACCCAGAAAATTTATTAAAGTCTTAAAAAAAGTAGAAGTGAAAGATGGGCAAAAATTTATTTCTATTGAGCCACTAAATAAAGATTTAAAAATTGATTTTGAAATAGTTTTTAATAATCCTTTGATACGAACAAGAAGAAAAGAATTTAAACTAAGTGAAAACGATTTATCTTCTATTTATAACTCTAGAACTTTTTGCTTGTATGAAGATATAGATAATATTAAGAGGATGGGTTTAGCTAAAGGTGGTTCATTAGATAACGCAGTCGTAGTACAAGGAGATAAAATTCTTAATGAAGATGGTTTAAGAAACAGACATGAATTTGTGTTTCATAAGATATTAGACTGTTTAGGTGATATAATGCTATCTGGAAATAGAATATTTGGCCATATTAAAACTTCCCAAGGTGGTCACGCACTAACAAATAAACTACTAAAAAAGTTTTTCTCTGATAAAACAAATTGGAGTTTTGAGAATTTTGAAAATATAGGAAAACAAAATCAAAATTCTAGCGAAAATTCAGTAGCTATTGGTGTATAAAATCGTTTAAATTTACCATTTCAATATATTCTGATATTAGTCATTTAATGAGTTTAAGAATTTTTAAATCAATTCTCATAATCTTTTTTTTATTTTCGTGCTCAAAAAAAGATGAATTAATTTATAAACCATCGGATAAAAAAAATCCTTATTTACTGTATGAAGAAGCAATAAATGCTTTTGATAAAAATGATTTTTTTTTCGCGAGTAAAAAATTTGCTGAAGCTGAATTAAACTTTGAAGAGATAGACTTAGCTGCCAAATCAGCAATTATGTCAAGCTTCTCATTATACGGAATAAATTTTTATGATGAAGCGCTAGAAAGTTTACAAAGATACTTGAAGACTTATCCTGCTGATAAAAATGTAATTTATGCTCACTACTTAATTGCAATTATTTATTTTGAACAAATAAGCGATGAAAGAAAGGACTTAAAACCTTTATTAGAAGCAGATAAAAGAATTGATTCTTTTTTAAAAAAATATCCAGATACCGATTATGGAATGGATTTGAGATTTAAAAAAGATCTAATTCAAAATCAATTGGCAGCAAAAGAATTATTTATTGCAAGATATTATATTTCAATTCAAAAATGGGTACCAGCAATTAACAGATTAAAAATAATTATAAAAGATTATGACAAAACTATTTTTATCGAAGAAGCTCTACATAGACTAGTAGAAATTCATTATCACTTAGGATTAGAGGATGAAGCTAGAAAATATGCAAAAATTTTGGGATATAATTACAATTCCAGTGAGTGGTTTAAACAATCCTACAAAGTCTTAAATAAGAATTATGACATAAAAGAAGAACTAAAATCAAAAGAGGAAATGTTGAAAAAAGAAAAAAATTTTTTTGATAAAATCATTAAAATAATAAAATAATTATAAATGAGATAAAAAAAAAAAATAATTAGAGAACATAAAAAAATTATCGAGGAACTTAAAAAGCATAATAATTTCTACTATGTTAAAGATCATCCTGAAATTTCAGATGCCGAGTATGATGAAATTAAAAAAATAGCCTTTAATTTAGAAAATAAATATCCTTTTCTAAAAAAAAACAACTCTGTTAATAAAATTGTAGGTGCAGCGCCATCAAATCTATTTAAAAAAGTAAAACATTTATCCCAAATGTTATCTTTATCAAACTCATTTGATAAAACTGATATGGAAGATTTTATCAAAAAAATAAAAAATTTTCTAAGTTTTAAGCAAGAAAAAATAGAATTATTTTCTGAACCAAAAATAGATGGTATTTCAGCTTCTTTAGTTTATGAAAATGGAATGCTAACAAAAGGTCTATCGAGAGGTGATGGTATTGTAGGAGAAGATATTTTAGAGAACTTAAAAACAATAGCGAAAATTCCAAAAAAAATACAATCTTCAAATATTCCAAAGCTTATAGAGATAAGATGTGAAATTTATATTGGTAAACGAGATTTTATAAATATTAAAGATAAATTTGCAAACCCAAGAAACGCTGCTGGTGGATCATTAAGACAAAAAAATCCAAAAGAAACTTCAAAAATACCTCTTAAATATTTTGCTTATGGTTTTGGCACTGTTATTCCCGCTATTTTTAAAAAACAATCTGAATTTTTAGAAAAAATAAAAAATTGGGGATTTATAATAAATCCATTATCTAAAGCTGTGAACGGCATTGAAGAAATAGAGAAAGAACATAAGAAAATTGAGTCTCTTAGATCATCGTTAGATTATGATATAGATGGATTAGTATTTAAAGTTAATGATGTAAGTTTACAAAATAGGCTTGGTAATACTTCCCACTCTCCAAGATGGGCTACTGCGTATAAATTCTCTGCCGAAAAAGCAATTACAAAAATAAATGAAATAGCTATTCAAGTTGGAAGAACTGGAGCCATCACGCCTGTTGCAAAAGTTACGCCTGTAACAGTCGGGGGTGTTGTAGTTTCAAATGCTACTCTTCATAACGAAGAAGAAATAGAAAGAAAAGACATTAGGATTGGTGACGTCGTACAGATCCAAAGAGCAGGAGACGTTATTCCACAAGTTCTCTCAGTTGATACTTCAAAAAGAGACAAGAATAGTAAAAAATTTATTTTTCCTAACAAATGTTTATGTGGAGCGTTGACAAAAAAAGAAATTAGTAAAAGCACAAAAAAAGAAGACGCTGTAAGAAGGTGTTTAAAAGGCTATAATTGTAAATTTATAGCTAGAGAAAAATTAAAACACATTGTATCAAAAGAAGCATTTAATATTGATGGTTTGGGAAAAAAAGTAATTGATCAATTTTGGGATTTAAATTTTATAAGAGAGCCTTCAGATATTTTCAAATTAGACTATAAAAAAATATCCACTTTAGAAGGATGGGGGAGTTTATCGGTTACAAACTTAAAAAAAGCAATATCAAAATCAAAAAATGTCAATTTAGATAAATTTATATATTCTATTGGCATAAGACATATTGGGCAGGAAAATGCGAAAATTATTGCAGATTTTTTTGGCTCAATAGACGAGCTATCAAATTTGTTTAATGATAAAAAGAGGAGAGAAATTCTTATTAATTTAATAGAATTAGATGGAATTGGAGAAACACAAATAAATTCATTGGAAAATTTTTTCTCGAATGAGAAAAATATAAACATAGTAAATAATTTAATGAGACAATTAAATATAAGTAATTTTTCTTTTAAAAATAGTGATGGTAAATTCTCTAATAAGAAACTAATGTTTACCGGTGGGTTTCAAAATATAAGTAGATCAGAGGCAAAAGCCATTGTAGAGCAAAATGGAGGGAAAGTATTAGGAACTGTGTCTAAAAAACTTGACATTTTAGTTGTCGGAAATTCTAAACCTACAAAAAAAAAAATTGATCAAGCGCGAAATTTAAAAATTAAGATTATTTTAGAAAAAGAATGGAATAAAATTTTAGATGGTTGAGCATGCTGATTTTAAATAAGCAAATTCTTGCTTATTCATTGACTCTTTAAGATTGTCGAAAACTTCTTTGTGATATTTGTTTAACCATTCTTTTTCTTTATTATTGAGCAAAGATTTGTCAATTAAATCTCTTTCTATTGGAGCCATAGTTAAATTTTTAAAATATCTTCTATTCTTTTCTTTTTTAACATAAATAAGATTTTCAATTCTTATCCCAAATTTGTTTTTTTCATAATAGCCTGGTTCGTTTGACAAAACCATTCCTTCTTTAAACTTAACCTCATTTTTTCTCGAAATTGCTTGAGGGCCCTCATGAACATTTAGAAAATACCCAACACCATGCCCGGTTCCATGAGAGTAATCTAAACCAATTTGTTTTAAATATTTACGAGCAACATAATCAATCTTAGATCCTGAAGTATTATTTTTAATTTTATAATTTGCAACTGCAATATGACCTTTTAGCACTCTTGTAAAAATATTTTTTAATCTTTGATTAAAATTATTAAAAGAGATAGTCCTAGTTACATCTGTTGTTCCGAATTCATATTGTCCACCAGAGTCAACCAAATAAACATCCCCTTTTTTTAAAACTCTATTTGTTTTATTTGTGGCTTTATAATGTATTATCGCTCCATTTGGACCTGAACCTGATATTGTAGGGAAGCTAAGAGATTTAAATTTATTATTTTTTTTTCTAAACTCGAATAATTTTTGTGAAGCGCTCAACTCAGTAATTTTTTTTCTGTTATAATTTTTTTTAAGCCAAAATAAATATTTTGTTAATGCTATCCCATCATAAATATGTGCAATTTTAATATTTCTTATTTCACTCTTATTTTTTACCGCTTTCAGTTTATAAACTGGGTCTTGAAATTCTAAGATTTTATTATTTTTTGAAATAATGTTTTCAAAATATGCAGAGCAAGTATTTTTATCAATAACAAACTTTTTCTTTTTAATTTGACAAAGTATTTTAGTAATCATTTCAATATTAATAAATTCAATATTGTAAAAGTTTTTTTTAAAAGACGTGTTTATTTTTTTTAAATCACAAAAAAACTTAATCTTTTTATTTTTTTCTAATAAAATATGACAATAGGGAAGTGGAGCGTACTTAGTATCTTGCCCTCTTATATTTAGTAGCCACGCATTATTTTCACTAGCAGTAATAAACTGAAAATCTGCACCTTTTTTTTTAATTTCTTTTACGACTTTATTGATTTTTAATCTATAATTATCACCAGTAGAATGAATAGGTAATTTATAAAACTTTTTTCTAGTTTTTTTAATTTCCCTTTTCCACACTTTGTCAACTAGATTATTTTCAATAGGTTTAAGTTTAAAATTTTTCTTATTAAAAAAAAATGATAAAATTTTATTAGTTACAATTTTTGGATCGTATCCAATTATAAAATTTTTATTTTTAAAGATACTTTCAAATTTTTTACTTGATAAATTTTCTATTTTAAAAAAATTTCCACATTGATTGTTAGCTTGTAATATATATCTTCCATCAACAAAAAGATAATTTTTGTTTTTTAGGATAAGCGCAAAACCAAACGATCCAGAAAAATTAGAAATATATTTTAATCTATCATTATGATCAGAAACATATTCCCCAAAAAATTCATCATTTTTTGGAATAAAATAGCCATCTATATTTTCTTCTTTTAAGAATTTTTTAAATTTTTTTATTTTTTCCATTTGAGCATTTTATTTTTTTTGTATCTATCCCATCCTGGACTTCTATATTCTTCATCAAATTCAATCGAAGTATCTTGATTGAATTCAAAATCATTATATTCAAAATTTTCTACTTCATTTTTTTCTACACTTTCTTCTGGAATTTCATTAATAAATCTTGAAGGAAGAGCATCCATCCAATCTCCGTGATAGGCTCTTTTCATAGCAAAAGATAAATAAGCTTCTTTTTTAGCCCTTGTAATACCAACGTAAGCTAGTCTTCTTTCTTCCTCTAGCGCAAAGTCTCCTTTTTCTTCTAAAGATTTTTGATGAGGAAACAAACCTTCCTCCCAACCAGGTAGAAAAACAACATCAAATTCTAAACCCTTAGCAGCATGCATAGTCATTAAATTTATCTTTGCACCTTCCCATTCCTGATCTATAGAAGTGGCTAAAGCCACATGTTCTAAAAAACTTTGCAAATTATCGTAATCCTGCATAGCTCTTAGCAATTCTTTTAAATTTTCCAATCTATTTTCATTTTCTAAATCTTTTTTATTTTTTAACATAGAAGAATATCCTGACTCGTCTAAAACTAATTTTAGTAAATCATAATGCTTCATTTTGGATGAATCTTTCCGCCATTTATGGATCATATTGATAAGCTGACTTATTGATGTCTTAATCTTTGGTTTTAAATCGCCCTTCTCAATTAATTTGATAATTGAGTCTTCAAGACATAATTTGTTTAGTTTACCAAAAGTGTAAATTTGATTAATAGTGCTCTCTCCAATGCCTTTCTTTGGCACACCAATTACTCTTTCTAGGGCTAAATCGTCAAATTTTTGATTTATTATTCTTAAATAGGACACCGCATCTTTTATTTCAGCTCTTTCATAAAATTTTATACCTCCTAGCACTCTATAACCTATTCCCACCTGAAGAAATCTTTCCTCAAACTCCCTTGTTTGATAAATTGCCCTTACTAATATCGCGACTTCGTTTAGAGAATATTTTTTTTTGATTTTTTGTTCGATTACGTCACTTATACCTTGAGCCTCCTCTTTACCAGTTCTGTAACAATTTAACTTAACCAAATCCCCCTGACTTGCTGAAGACCATAATTTTTTACCTACTCTACTAGAATTGTTAGAAATTAAATGAGATGCAGTTTCTAATATATTTTTTGTAGATCTATAATTTTGTTCTAATTTGAAAACTTTGCAACCTTTATATATTTGGTCAAATGTCAAAAAGTTTTTTATTTCAGCTCCTCTCCAGCTATAAATAGATTGATCATCATCACCAACACAACAAATATTCTGATTTTCATTTACTAATAAATTTAACCATTTATTTTGAATAAAATTAGTATCTTGAAATTCATCTACTAAAATATACTTGAAATTATTCTGATATATCTCTCTTATATCCTGGTTTTCTTCAAAAAGTTTTACACAAAATAAAATCAGATCACCAAAGTCAAATGCATTTAAATCTTTCATTTTATTTTGATATATTTCATATACCTTCAATATTGACTTTAGAATAGTTCCAGATTTTTCTAATTTAATATTTTTAGGCAAAAGTCCCTTATTTTTCCATTGATCTATATGATAAATAATTAGTTGAGGAGAAAATTTTTTTGCATCCATATCTTCAGCTTTTACAATATTTCTTATGAGTTTCTTTTGATCTTCAGTGTCTAAAATTGTAAAATTACTTTTATAGCCCAATGCTTCTGCATGTCTTCTTAAAAATTTAACACTAATTGAATGAAACGTTCCTAACCAGGGGATAGCATTTGAACTTCCCTTTATATGTTGCATCACTCTATTTTGCATTTCCTTAGCTGCCTTGTTAGTGAAAGTTACGCATAATATTTGATTAGGCCACGCTTTTTTTTGATTTATTATGTGAATTAATCTCGTTGTTAAAACTCTTGTTTTGCCTGAGCCAGCTCCAGCTACTATGAGATTTGGTCCTTCAGTGCTTAAGACCGCATCTTTTTGTTCCTTGTTAAGGTTTTCAATTAATTTATCTATGTTATTCATAAGAAAGAATTTTCATTTATATACTAGTTATAAAAATAAAAAAAATGATAAATAAATTTTACAAAATTATTAACAATAAGTTTTTTAGGCTATCTAAACTCATTTTTTTTCTTAGTTTTCTTTTAATAATTTTCCTTATTTCATTATCGATATTTTTATCAATACCTAAACTTTTTGATTATCAAAGTAAAAAACAAATAATTAAGTCTTATGTGTCACAAACTTATGGTTTGACTATAGATGAAATAGAAAATATTAAATATAACTCCTTACCTAAACCACACCTAGAAATCAGAAACGCAAAAGCAAATTTAGATCTAAATAAAAATTATATTAAGATACACACATTAAAAATATATCCAAAAATAATAAATATTTACAACTTCAGAAATTTCGAAGCAAATAAAATTGCAATTATCAATAGCGACCTTGTTTCTAATTCACAAAATTTTCAGATATTAAATAAAATTTTTTTTCTTAAAAAAAAATTAACCTTTAAAAATTTAAATATACAATTTAATAAAGATAATATTACTGTTATCAAATTTAAAGAAATCAACTATTCAAATTATGGTTTGAAAAAAAATTTAATTGAAGGAAAAATTTTCTCAAGAAAATTTAAAATTAAATTAAAAAATAATTATAGAAATATAGAATTTAAATTATTTAATACAGGTGTAGTATTTTATATAAATCTATTAGAAAAAATTGAAAAAGATCACTGGAAAGGAAATTTCAAGGCAAAAATTCTAGATTCAAATTTAAAATTAAACTTCAATTACATAGATAATATTTTATTTATTAAAGACTCTTTTTTTAGAAGCAAAAATCTCTCTTTAAATTCGGATGGAACAATAAAAATAAAGCCTTTTTTTTTAATAAATTTAAATTCAAATTTAAACAATATTAATTCAGAAATAATTAATTTTATAGATATTAATAAAATATTAGAAGCAAAAAATTTATTTAAAAAATTGAGTATGAAAAATAAAATTATTTATAAATCAAAAAAAATTAGAAATAAGATTATTGAAAGTTTTAACTTGGACTCAACTTTAGCTTATGGGAGATTAGTATTTGTAAAGGATATATCAATTTCTAAAGGACAAATAAAGTGTAATAACAATTTAAATTTAATTGAAGAATTTCCCATTTTAAATTTTAAATGTTTCGTTAAATCAAATGATAAAAAAGGTTTTTTAAAGAACTTTAAGATTTCAAACAATAAAAATAATACACCTTTTTCTTTAAATATAGAAGGTAACCTAAATATTTTAAAAAAGAAAATCAATTTCAATATGATTGAGACGGATGCAAATTATAAAGCATCTGAAGAGGATTTAAAATTTTTAAAAATGTCATTTGAAAAAAATATATTTGATCAAGAATTTTCAAAAATTTTTAATCGAGATAAATTTAAAAAATTTATTTTAGAAATCCTTTAAGCTTTTGGTTTTGTCATTTTTAAAGGATTCATTATTTTATTATATTCTTTCTCTTTAATTAAACCTGCTTTAAGAATTTCATGCTTAAGAGTAGTACCATTTTTATGTGCCTTTTTTGCAATGTTAGCTGCTTGATCGTAACCAATTTTTGGAGCTAATGCAGTGACCATCATTAAAGAATTATCTAAAAGATTTTTAATTCTCCTTTTATCTGCTTTTATTCCTTTAACACAGTACAAGGCAAAAGTTTTTGAAGAGTCGCTCATTATCTCTATAGATTGTAAAATATTATGTATTATTAAAGGTTTAAAAACATTCAACTCAAAGTGACCATGCGAACCTGCCATTGTGATACCATTATGATTGCCAATTACTTTTACACAAACCATAGTGACTGCCTCTGATTGCGTAGGATTCACTTTTCCGGGCATTATCGATGAGCCGGGCTCATTGGAGGGTAGAATTAACTCTCCATAACCAGCCCTAGGTCCAGATCCAAGAAATCTTATATCATTCGCTATTTTCATTAAACAAACTGCGGTAGTATTAAGAGTTCCTGAGAAGTTGACTATTTCATCATGTGCAGCTAAAGCAGCGAATTTATTAGTTGCGGGCTTAAAAGGAATTTTCGTAATTTTACTTATTTCTTTAATAATCTTTTTATCAAAATTTTTTTTTGTGTTTAATCCAGTTCCAACCGCAGTTCCACCTTGAGCTAAGTTATAAATTTCTTTTAAAGCAGTTTCAATTCTAATAATACACTTTTTCAGTTGACTATGATAACCTGAGAATTCTTGACCTAAAGTTAGAGGGGTTGCATCTTGTAGATGTGTTCTTCCAACTTTCACAATATTTTTAAATTCATTTGATTTTTTCGCTAATTCTTTTTCTAATATCTTTAGAGATGGAAGCAGCTTATCTTTTGTTTTAATCGCTATTGCAATATGCATTGCTGTGGGAAATACATCATTAGTTGATTGTGACTTATTTACATGGTCATTTGGATGTATAGGTTTTTTTGATCCCATTTTTCCACCCATTAATTGAATTGCTCTATTAGCAATTACCTCGTTCACATTCATATTTGTTTGTGTACCAGAACCGGTTTGCCAAACTTTTAGAGGAAAGTGATGATCTAGTTTTCCTTGAATAACTTCATTAGCAGCTTTAATTATATATTTACAAAGTTTTGGGTGTAAATCTTTATTTTTTGTATTCACAATTGCAGCTGCTTTTTTTATAATCCCAATCGAGTGAATAACCAATGGTCTTACAAGAAAGTCACCAATATTAAAGTATTTATTTGATCTTTCAGTAGATGCACCCCAGTACTTATCACCAGGCACTTTAATTTTTCCTATACTATCAAATTCTATTCTGTATTTCATTATCGATTCACTGGTATAATACACTTTTATAAATAAATTATAAATTATAAAGGGATTAGCATGACAAATTTTAACAAAGTAAGAAAATTTATGGAAACTTTTGGACAAGAAATCAAAGAAAAAGCTGAATTTCCAAGCGAAAAAATTACATCTTTGAGATATGACTTAATTAAAGAGGAGCTTGAAGAGTTCAGAGCTGCAATTCAAAATAAAGACATTAAGGAAGTTGCTGATGCATTAACTGATATTTTATATGTTACATACGGCGCAGGACATTCCTTTGGAATAGATTTAGATAAATGCTTTGAGGAAGTACAAAAATCAAACATGAGTAAATTAGACAATAATGGAAGACCAATTTACGATAATAAAGGTAAAGTTATGAAAGGTCCTAAGTATTTTAAACCAGACTTAAGTAAATTTGTGGCTTGATGAAAAATAACTACCATTGGATCCTTTTAGGAATAGCAGTAGGAATAGTAATTTATCTTATAGATAAATACATTTTTTAAATTTTATAAATATTTTTATTAAAATACATTACATCAGCAAAAAAAACTAAACCTGTAAATAAATTATTGTTAGATAACTCTATACCGACCATTCTAAAGTTCCAAGGTATTAAAAACTGTTCTAGATCACTGAAAGAGAAATATTTATCATAAACATCATCAAACATTATTTCAGTAAGAATGATTCCTATTTTGTTTTTTTTTATAGTTTCCAAACTGCCTTTGAGTACTTTATCTTCATAACCTTGAGTATCAATTTTTAATAAATCTATTTTATGAATTTGGTTTTCACTTACATAATTATCAAGTGTATCAATTTGAACCATTTTTTTTTCGACAACATACCCTTTCATCGAAGTATTATGTTGCTCACTTCTTTTTCTTAACCATTTTGTATTTGGATTAATATTTAAAAATGAAGAATTTGAAGATTTTGCGGTAATATTAAATTCCTTTTCTTCCTTTTTTTCTCCTAATCCCAAATTATTTACAAAAATATTTTTTTTTTTTAAAAATTTTGATTTTGTTTTCTCAAAGCTGTCCCTATTAGGCTCGAAAGAATGGATCGTTGGATTTTCAAAAATTTTAGAATACTTTTCAATTGTTTGTCCATTATTAGCACCAACATCAAAAATTACGGGATTTTTTTGTAAATTTTTTTTTAGTAATTCCTCTAATTGAACAAAATTTTTTTTTTTAATTATGTCTAAACCAAATAAATTAAATATTTTTTTTATATTTTTTTTTATCATTCTATATATTTTAGATATAGAAATTTAAATAACGATATAAATATGGATTTAATTTCCATCTTAAATTACCAAGAAAATAATTTCTTCCTTCAATTTCAAAAACTTTTTTTATATTATTTGTCATCAAATTATAAACGAGAGCCACGCGATTTGAAATTCCATCACCTTCGTAAGAGTGCCAGGTTTCTCTTTCAGTCCTCGAAAAGAATACTCCTCTATTTTGTTTCCACTCTATCATTTCTTTCTCATCACCTTTTTTATTTTTATAAAAGATAGTTCCAGAGTTATTTGTGGGATAAAGATAAATTACTCCACTTAAAAGTTTGTTGGGTGTATCGTCGTGAATTGGAAATTTATAATCTTTGCCGGTTTTGATAATGGTTAAATCAGAATAGTCATAAATTTTTGATTTTTCCATACTTATTTCTTGAAGCAATCTAAATAATTTTGAATGGTAATTTTGATGGATCTTTTTTATTAAATTTTCATCGATACATGAAAGATTAGTTTCGTCTTTAAAAACCTTATTATGATAAACTTTAACCGCATTAGCTTTCACATCATCTAATTTAAGCTCTGCAAGCCTAGAAAAAGTCTCATTATCAAAAAAGTTGTCAATAATGTGTATATTTTTTTTCATAATATTTAGTAGTTATTTATATGAGAAATCAATAATTTTTGAAATAGAATTCTTGTTCAGTTTAATATAATTAATGATTATAAATAGATAATTTAAATTTTGTGATAAAAAAATATTATAATATCGGCAAAAACATCTTATTTCCAATAAATAGGAGTCTAACAGGAAAAGGTATTCTTAAAACTTTAAAGATAATAAAAAAAGAACATCCAAAACTTAAAATAAAACAAAGTAAATGTGGAACAAAGGCCTTTGATTGGAAAATACCCCCAGAGTGGAATGTAGAAGATGCTTATGTCTTAGATAAAAATGGTAAAAAAATTATTGATTTTAAAAAACTAAACTTACATTTGGTTGGTTATTCAATCCCTATTAATAAAATTTTAAAAAAAAAGGATCTTTTAAAAAAAATTTATTTCTTAAAAAAACAAGCTAATGCCGTGCCATATGTAACATCTTTTTATACAAGAGATTGGGGGTTTTGTATTTCCTATAACCATTTTAAACATATTAATAAACAATACTCATCCAATGATAAATTTAAAATAGTGATTAAATCAAACTTTAAAAAAAATGGCAACTTAACTTATGGAGAATTAATTCTAAAAGGTAAATCTAAAAAAGAAATATTAATATCAACTTATATTTGTCACCCTTCAATGGCCAACAATGAACTCTCAGGTCCAATTGTTTCAATGGGTTTAATCAATTACTTTAAAAAAAAAAGATTAAGTAAAACTGTAAGATTTTTGTTTATTCCCGAAACAATAGGTTCAATAGTTTATCTGAGTAAAAATGTTTCACACTTAAAAGAGCATGTAATAGGTGGATATAATTTGTCTTGCATAGGAGACAACAGACAACACTCTTGTATGTTATCCAAATATGAAAATTCTCCATCTGATGAGGCTTTATTAAAAGCTTACAAAAAACTTAAGATAAATAAATATAAAATATATTCTTTTTTACGAAGAGGATCAGATGAAAGACAATATAATTCCCCTGGCATGGACTTAAAAATTACATCTATTTTCAGAACGAAATATCATGAATATCCAGAGTATCATACCTCTTTAGACAACTTTAATGTGGTAACTTTAAAAGGCTTAACAGGTGGTTTCAAAGTTGCAAAAAAAGCAATTGAAATTCTACAGGACACCATTTATCCAAAATATAAAGTTTTATGTGAACCACAATTTATTAAAAGAAAACTATATCCACATTTATCCATTAAAAATAATAACAAAGATTTTATTAAAAATTATAAAAATTTTTTACAATACTCCGATGGCACAAATTCATTGGAGAAAATTTCACGATTAATTAAATTAAATTTTAAAAATGTCAAAAATATAAATAAAAATCTTAAAAGACTTAATTTAATTGAGAATTAAACTTTTTTATGTCGTGTATTGATCTTATATTTCTATTTTAGTTATACTTAATATGCTAAATTAAATTTATGAATAACTTGTTTATGAAAATAATCAATAATTTAGTAAGACCTCATAAAATACCAAAAAAAATATTAGATAAATTAAACTATTACTTTAGTTACAAAAATTATAATCAAAATTTATTTGAGGAAGAACAAAATAAAATATTTGAACATTTTGGATTAAATAGACTAAAAGGAATTAAAAAGTTAATATCTGCAAAAAAGGATCTTGATTTTAAATTAAGAGATAGTGGGATGAGTTCAGAACACGAGATTATTTTTTCAAGCCTTTCTTTAAGTAAAAATAAATCATTTTCTGATATATTAGAAATAGGTACCTTTGATGGTTTTAATTCTTTATTATTATCTAATTTGTTTCCTAATTCTAACATTGATACTATTGACTTATCTGAAACTGACGATGACTTTGTAAATTTTTACAATAGGAAAGATAATATTAATCAATTTATTCAAGACAGGAATATTATTTTATCTAAAAATAAAAATATTAATTTTTATCCCCTTAACTCATTAAAATTATTAAATTATAAAAAAAATTATGATTTAATTTGGATTGATGGTGCTCATGGATACCCAGTGGTTTGTATTGATATTATTAATTCTCTTCATATTTTAAAAGAAAATGGTTTAATTTTGTGTGATGATGTCTATTTAAAATTAAATCAAAGTAATTCAGATGTAATGTATAGTTCAATCGCTACTTATGAAACATTAAAAGAATTAAAAAAACAGAATTTAATTGACTTTAAATTGATATATAAAAGATTGGACGCCAAAGACAATTGTATAGAAAATACAAGAAAATTTGTAGCAATAGTCTCAAAAAAGTAATTTTTTAATATAGCAAAATCATATGAGTAAGCCATTTAAGATAATTTTAACATTAATCTTAATTTTGATAATATTTAATAAACCAATAATTACCTTTTATTATACTAACAAATTTTCAAAGTGGGTTGACAAAGAAGTAACTTACAAACGTGTAAAAATTGATTATCCTAATTCATTAATTATTTTAGATTTGAAAATATTAAACGAAGAAAAATTTAAAAACGATTATCTTTTCAAGTCAAAAAAAATACAAATTTCTGTTGATATTGGATCGCTTTTAAAAGATGATTTAGTCATAATAAAAAGTTTAAAAATTGATGAACCATCTTTTTATCTAAATTTAATACAAAAAAGAAAAGGACTTTCTGAAAATGTATCTTTTGAGGATAATATAGGCATTGCTGAAAAAATAAATGAAAACATGCCTGATAAAGTATGGCCTCCAAAAAAAAAAGATAAAAATTTTTTAATTGAAAAAGTTTTTATTCATAGAGGTGAAGCTAATATTTATATTGATAATACCATTAAAGAAACCAACATAAAACTATCAGACATGAGGTTTTCTAATATAGGGAACGAAAAAAATTATAAACATTACAAAGACACCCTTAAGCTTATTTTATTCGATATAATTAATAGAACTAAAGATATTGAAATTAAAAACAAATTAAAAAAAATTTACAAACTTTAAATATCAAAAAAAAATTTTGAATTAATTAATTTTACACTAATATTCAGGGGCGTTCTGTTGCCAGGTGCCCTTAACCTTTTAACGTTATACAACAATTCTAGATCATAAAAAACGGCTATTTCTTTAATGGGTGTGATCGTATTGTGATCGCATGTGTGATCCAATATATTCATTAAATGAAGATAGTTTCTTGGAATATTAACGGAAGAGATAAAACGTTAGATTTTGTGTTAAAAAATTCTTTAAACGCTGATCTTTATTTGCTTCAAGAAGTTAAAGCTTCGAATAATCTAAATGAAAAAAATATTATTTTTGATCAAATTAATCAGATTGATGGAGAAAAAAGAAACTTCGGGAACAGCATTATTTCTTTCGGACCAGAAATCAATAAAACAGAAATTAATACTAGATATAAAGGATCTTTAATAGTTTCAGAAATTATATTAGCAAATACAAAGATTGCTGTTATCAATCTCTATGGCATTTTAACTGCAATATCTAAGAACCAAAAAACAGTCGCGCCAAATATTCATAATATGCTCTCAGATCTAACACCTGTCTTTTTAGGCTGGTCTGAAGAAAAATTTAAAAGTTTTATTCTTGCAGGAGATTTTAATGTAGATAAACGAATGGATACTACTGAAGGCATGTATTGGAGAAAAGGTATGAGAACATCACAAATCATATTCGAGAGAATTGAGGACTTTTTATTAGAAGACTGTTTAATTAAAAAATATCCTAACTTTGTTCGAACATTTAGAAATAAAAGTGGACGGGATAAAGTGCCTTGGCAGATTGATCATATGTTTGCTAGCAAAGACTTGTACAACAAATTGCAAAAGATTGAAGTATTGGAGAATACTGAAACTTCTGCATTAAGTGATCACTATCCAATAATTGCAGATTTTGATATCAAATAAACATGAAAAATGAAAAAATTCAAAGTTCGGTTCTAGGCGCATCAGGAGAACATTTAATACTTTCACATTTATTAAGATTGAACTTTGTTGCAGGCAAAGCGCCAGACAACACAAAAGACTACGATTTAGTTGTGCTTAATAAAGATGGAACCTCATCCTCACCAATTCAAGTTAAAACTACTCATAAAAAGGATGGTTGGGTTTTAAGCCGAAAACATGAAACTCCAATAAAAGATTTAATTTTTTGTTTTGTATATATGGAGTTAGACACAAACTTCACAGAAATTTATTTGATGGACTCAAAAGTAGTTTCAGAAAATGTTAAATTAAGCCACAGCATTTGGTTAAAACTTCCTGGATTAAAAGGACAAAAACATAATGATTCTGATATGAGGAGACTACAACGAGTAGCACATCCTAACGTTAATAAGATTGAAAACTATGAAAAATATTTAAATGAAGCAGAAAAAAAATATTTAAAAAATCACCAAAACGGATGGATAGAAAAACATAAAGACGCTTGGGGTATATTAAAAAAATGAAAAAACTTTTAACGATCGTGGTTCTGGGAGCATTTTAAATACTCTCTCTTTCATTTCTCAATTCACTTAAAGTTTTATCTTCATATACCCACCAACGCGGCCCTTGAACTGACGACCAGTCATAACCCAATTCTTTTAAAACAATATCAGCAGAATTTGACAAAGAAGTTATTTTATCTCTAAACTTAACTTGAGTATCGTCATAGACTTCACAAGTTATAGTATTATCTTTTTTAAATTTTAATATTTCACCAGGATTAATATCAAGCATTTTAAAATTAAATTTTGTTCTTAATTTTCTTGCTTCATCAAGAGCTTGTTTTTCTTCGTTGTTTTCAACAATATCTTCTTTAGGAGTGACGTTTTCTCCTCCCATTATTTCTAATAATTCTAAAATTGATTTAGCATTTTCAGGAGATGTATAAAAAAATTCACGTTCTCTTCTCACTCGCTGCTTATCGAAACCTTCATGTATTTTCTTTTCTAATTTTTTTGCATCCTCTGAGACTTTAACTGCATAGAAACATTCAAAAGGTAGTGGAACGCCAGTAGTTCCACTTAATTCTTTAACTCTTCTTTCAACGTTATCAGTTATACCAATTTTAACCATTTCTGGCATTGCCTGATTAATGAAAATATAAACTATATTGCTCATAAGATTTTAATTGGCGCCGTTTAAGGTGCTTTAACTTTAAAATTATACAATAATTCTAAATCATTAAAATTTCTTTTTCCACTGTGACGTCAGTGTGATCACTTTTTTAAAACTATATATTTAATGCGTGTTCTGAGACTTTAGCAGGGGCGTTCTGTTGCCAGGTGCCCCAGACCCCGTAACTTAATTAACTAAGTTAATTAAGCTGCAAGTGCAAATTTTTGATTTGCATTTATAAATTGGCCCGTAACGTCGGAACCATCTCGTACGAAAGAAAAGCCTTTAGACACCCGTCGATCCTAATTCACCCCCGTAAGTTGTAATTGGTGGAGGTGGTGGGTACTGCCCCCACGTCCGTGATGTTTATTACGAAATTCGTTTATCGTCATAGTTGGAAAACCAACACTATTAATATAAAACTCTTTTGAAGAGATTCAATAATTAATTCAAAAATGAAACTTACTAAAGAACAAAAGCAAGAAATTGCAGACCAACAAGCGCAAAAAAATCAAACGAAAAGGGTAACTTCACCTGAATTAGAAAAAATTCTTTATGAGGCTTTACCAGCATTAGATCATGGTTTTGTGAGGGTCGTAGATTACATGGGAGATGATAGTTCAATTGTGCAGTCTGCGAGAGTCTCTTACGGAAAAGGAACAAAAAAAGTTTCTACAGACGAAGGATTGATAAAATATTTAATGAGACATTGGCATTCAACACCATTTGAAATGTGTGAAATAAAATATCATGTTAAACTTCCAATTTTTATTGCACGACAGTGGATTAGACACAGAACAGCAAATGTTAATGAATATTCAGCAAGATATTCTATTCTTGATAAAGAATTTTATATACCAGCGAAAGATCAATTATCTGCTCAATCAACTTCTAATCGTCAAGGAAGAGGAGATTTAATTAGTGGTGAACAAGCCGATGAGGTTTTAAAAATTTTAAAAGATGACGCAACAAGAACTTACGATAACTACGAAAAGATGCTTAATGAAAGATTTGATGGAACCGTAATTGATGAGAGCAAAGCAGGTTTAGCCAGAGAACTTGCAAGAATGAATTTGACATTAAATTCATATACACAATGGTATTGGAAAACTGATTTGTTAAATCTATTAAATTTTTTATTTTTAAGAGCTGATAGTCATGCTCAATATGAGATTAGAGTTTATGCTGAAACAATGCTTGATACTGTCAAAAAATGGGTACCTATTACTCATGCTGCATTCTTAGATTATAGAGTAGGCGCAGTTCATGTATCTGCTAAAGGTAAAAAAGTAATTCAACTTATGGCTAAAGGTGAAAAAGTTAGTCATGAAAGCTCGGGTCTTTCAAAGAGAGAGTGGAATGAGTTAATGACTTCTTTTGGATTTACTGAAAAGATTGTTTAATTTTTTCAGCTATATTTTTAAATAGTATAGAGACGTCGTGATTAGGATCTGAATAAGTTAGAGGATTACCTTTATCAGCTGAACTTCTTAAATCTTGATGTATAGGCAAATGACCTAGAAATTCTTTATTGAATTCTTTGGCAGTCTTTTCAACTCCACTTTCACCAAATATTTTGTACTTTTTACCATCATCACCCTTGAAGTAACTCATATTATCAATCAATCCTAATATTTTTACACCTGTTTTATCAAACATTTGAATTCCTCTTTTAACATCTAACAAAGCTAAATCTTGTGGGGTTGAAACTATTATTGCTCCATCTACTTTAACTTCTTGAGCGAATGTTAATTGTGTATCACCTGTTCCTGGAGGCATATCAATTATAATTATATCCCTATCTTTCCACAAAACTTTTTGCGTCATAGTTTTGATTGCACTAATAACCATTGGCCCTCTCCATATCATTGGTGTTAATTCATCAACTAACAAACCCATTGACATACATTGAGCACCATATTTTGTAATAGGTGTAATAGCCTTACCATCCTCACTTTTTGGTTTTTCATTAATATCCATTAATTTTGTTAATGAGGGGCCATAAACATCTGCATCTAAAATTCCAATTTTTAAATTTAAGTTTTGAAGCGCAAATGCGAGGTTCACAGCAACTGTTGATTTTCCTACTCCACCCTTAGCACTAGATATAAGTAAGGTATGCTTGGTTCCATTAATTGGAGTTTTAACAAATTGCTTTGGAGGCGGTTTTTGGCTCATAATTTTATAAGTTAATGGTCATAATAACGCTCTTACTTAACTTGTTTTTAGGACAAAAGTCACTATATAAAGTGTCATGAGTTTTAAAGACAAAATCTTAAACAATCAATCTCCATGGGGATCACCCCCAGGCGGAGATGGTGGTCGTAGTTCATCAGGTGGAAATGGGTCAGGTTCAAGACAAGATCCACCTAGCATAGATGATCTTATTAAAAACTTTCAAAAAACGATAAATAAATTTTCTGGTGGTAAATCCGGTGGCTCTAAGCCGATAGTTATTGGATTAATAATTGTAGCACTTCTTTATGTCGGAAGTGGTCTCTACAGAGTTTTGCCGGATGAGCAAGGAGTAGTTTTAAGATTTGGCAAATATGTAAATACAACACAACCGGGTTTACATTACCATTTCCCAACACCTTTTGAGAGAGTTTTAACTCCAAAGGTTACAAAAGTTAATCGAGTAGATGTTGGTTTTAGACCAGCTAGTGATAGTGGAAGATCTTCAGGTGTAGGAAATGTTCCTGAAGAAAGTTTAATGTTAACTGGAGATGAAAACATTGTAGATATAAACTATTCAGTATTTTGGGTTATAAAAGATGCTCAAAAGTTTTTGTTTAACATTCAAAGTCCAGTAGAGACAGTAAAAGCTGCTTCAGAAACTGCAATGAGAGAAGTAATTGCAAAAAATAGGATTCAAAACATTTTAACTGAGGGAAGATCAAAAATAGAAGTTGAGGTACAAGAAATAGCTCAACTCATTTTAGATGAATATGGATCAGGAATCCAATTAACTCAGGTTCAAACACAACAAGCCGACCCACCTGAACAAGTAATTGATGCCTTTAGAGACGTGCAAGCAGCTAGAGCAGATAGAGAAAGATCGAAAAATGAAGCCGAAGCTTATGCTAATGACGTTATTCCAAGAGCACGAGGAGAGGCTGAGCAAGTTTTACAACAAGCAGAAGCATATAAGAAAGAAGTTGTTGCAAAGGCAGAAGGTGAAGCAAGTCGATTTTTAGCAATTTACAATGAATATAAAAACGCCAAACAAGTTACACAAGAAAGAATGTATTTAGAAACAATGGAGAAAGTTTTAGCAGATATAGATAAAGTGATTATAGACAAAGACTCTGGTTCAGGTGTAGTTCCTTATTTACCATTACCTGAGTTAAAAAAAGGGAGCAACAATTAAATGAAAGGTGTTAAGTTTATAGTTCCAGCAATCATATTAATTGGTGTTGTAGTTTTCCAATCATTATTCATTGTTCAAGAAATAAGCCAAGCAATTGTTCTTCAATTTGGTGATCCAAAGAAAATTGTTACTAAAGCTGGACTAAATTTTAAGTTACCATTTATTCAAAACGTTGTTTATTTAGATAAAAGAATTTTAAATTTAGATAACGATCCAGAGGAAGTTATAGCTGCAGATCAAAAAAGATTAATTGTAGATGCCTTCGCAAGATTTAAAATTGTGGACCCTCTTAAATTTTACATCTCAGTTGGAAATGAGAGAGTAGCTAGATCAAGATTGTCTACAATTATCAATTCAAGAATTAGAGGTGTGTTAGGTACACAAGAATTAGCTACATTATTATCTACCGACAGAGCTAGACAAATGCAAATAATACAATCGCAAGTCAATGAAGAGGCAAAGAATTTCGGAATTAACATTGTGGATGTTAGAATTAAAAGGGCTGACCTTCCACCAGCTAACAGTGAGGCGATTTACAAAAGAATGCAAACTGAAAGAGAGCGAGAAGCAAAAGAATTTAGAGCTCAAGGTGCAGAGATTGCTCAAAAAATTAGATCAACAGCAGATAAAGATGTAACTGTAATTCTTGCACAGGCTAATAAAAAATCTGAAATAATGAAAGGTGAAGGTGACGGTCAGAGAAATAAAATTTTTGCTGATGCTTTTGGAAGAGATCCACAGTTTTTCGCCTTTTATAGAGCTATGCAAGCATATGAGAAAGCTTTAATTGGTGGAGAAACATCTTTAGTTTTATCTCCTGACAGCGATTTCTTTAAGTTCTTTGGTAAATCAATTAAGCCAAATTTAAAGAAGTAAATTATTAAGTATTTGTGAGTGAGTTCGTTATTGCAATTGGATTAATTTTTTTTGTGGAAGGTCTGTTTTTAGCCATTTTCCCGTCAAGAATTAAAAGCATATTAGAATTAATTAAAAATACACCTGAGAATAAACTTAGATTTACAGGAATAGTTTTTTTGATTATCGGTTTTTTAATAATTTGGTATATAAAAAGTTAAATGAAATTAGTTAATAAGATATTATTATTTTTAGTTATTTTTAGCTACTCTTTTGCTAATTCAAAACCAGTTCCTGAGTCTTTTGCAGATTTAGCAGACAAACTGATGCCATCAGTTGTAAATATTTCTACAACACAAACAGTAAGAACAACAACAAATCAATTCCCCTTTCAATTTCCTCCAGGTTCACCTTTTGGAGAAATGTTTAAAGATTTTGAGAGACCTACGGAAAGAAAAGCTTCTTCTCTAGGCTCTGGTTTTATAATAAAATCAAACGGGACAGTGGTAACTAATAATCACGTAATCGCTGGCGCTGATGATATTTTGGTGCGGGTTGGAGATAAAGAATATAAAGCAAAAGTGATAGGCGCTGATCCCTACATGGATATAGCTGTTTTGAAAATGGAAACAAAAGATCAATTTAAACCAGTAAGCTTCGGTGACTCTGATGTAGCAAGAGTAGGAGATTGGGCAGTCGCGATTGGAAATCCTTTTGGTTTAGGGGGGACAGTAACTGCAGGAATTATTTCAGCAAGAAATAGAGACATAAACCTAACAAGATATGACGATTTCATTCAAACTGACGCTTCTATTAATCAAGGAAATTCTGGTGGACCTTTATTTAATTTAAAAGGTGAAGTTATTGGAATTAATACTGCAATAATAGCACCAGGTCAGTCAGGCTCTATTGGAATTGGATTTGCCATTCCAGCTAATGCAGCATCGAACGTTATTGATCAACTAATTCAATTTGGTGAAACAAAAAGAGGTTGGTTAGGCGTAAGAATTCAAGAGGTAACAAAAGAAATAGCAGAAGTAGAAAAATTAAAGAAACCGCAAGGAGCTTTAGTAGCAAGTGTTGGAGAAAATAGTCCAGCAGATAAAGCAGGAATAAAGGCAGGGGACATAATTTTAAACTTTGATGGAAAAAAAATTGATACAATGAGAACGCTTCCAAAAGTAGTTGCATCTACACAAGTAGGTAAGAGTGTAGAGCTTAAAATTTGGAGAAATAAAAAATTAATCTCAAAAAGATTAATTCTTGGGAGACTAGAATCCTCTGAAGAATTTCAAGAAAAGAAAACAAAGACAGTAAAAAAAGTCGAAGATATTGAAAAATTAAAAATAGCAGTTAGAGATATAACTGACGAGGATATTTCGTCTAGGAATTTAAGAAAAAAAACTGAAGGAGTTATAATAACAGAAATTTCTAATCGAAGCCCACTAAATAATCTTTTAAGTATAAATGATATAATAATTGAAGTTCAAAAAACTCCCATTAAATCCTCATCAGATTTAAAAAGATTAGTTGATAATATTTTTAAAAAAGGTGAAAAGACTTTACTTTTAACAGTAATTAATAAAAATAATCAAAGACGTTACCTTGGTGTAAAATTAAATTAATTTTGTCTAAAAAATTAGTACTCTTAGCAGGTCCAACAGCTTCAGGAAAATCTAATTTAGCAATCAAATTAGCAAAAAAACTTAACGGTGAAATTATAAATGCAGATAGTATGCAAATTTTTAAAGAATTTACTGTTTTGTCATCTCGACCTACTTTAAAACAAACTAGGAAAGTAAAACATCATCTCTATGGAATTATTACAGTAAAAAAACATTTTTCCGCAGGTGATTGGCTAAAACAAGTTAAAATTAAAATAAATACTTGTGTGAAAAAGAAAAAAATTCCAATAATTGTAGGTGGAACTGGTCTTTATTTTAATACAATTACTAAAGGTATAAGTAAAATTCCTGATATTGACCTTAAAACAAGAAATAAAGTTAGAAACTTATATAAAAAACTTGGGACTAAAAAATTTTACAATGCATTAATAAAGCTTGACCCTAAAGTTAAAGGCAGAATATTTCCTACTGACTCGCAAAGGGTTCAAAGAGCATATGAAGTAAAACTTAAAACGAATAAATCTCTTTACGATTGGTTTGAAAAGACAAAATCTGATTTTTTAGAATTTGATATAAGAAAGATTTTTATTGATATCCCAAGAGATATATTACTTAAGAAAATTTCAATGAGAACAGAACAAATGTTTAAGAAAAAATGTATTAATGAAGTAAAAAAATTCAATAATCTTAAAGTCAATAAAAATTTTTCAGCAAATAAATTGATAGGTGTTCAAGAAATTAATGACTATTTGAAGGGTTTAACAACTATGGAACAATGTAAAGATTTAATAAATATCAAGACTAGACAGTATGCGAAAAGACAAAATACTTGGGCTAGAGGCCATATGAAGAATTGGAATAAGCTTTATTCTAAAAATTTCTCAAATCTTTTAAAAAAATCATTAAAAGTTGCAACCTAAAACTTGACGCAATCCATTTCTAGGCTAGATTGTATGAATGCCGAAATTATTAAGTGGAGCAAAAATTGTTTTTAAAGCACTAGAGGATCAAAAAGTAGAGTATATTTTTGGTTATCCTGGTGGTGCAGTTTTACCAATTTATGATGAATTAAAAAATCATAAATCTATAAAACATATTTTAGCTAGACATGAGCAAGGAGCAGGTCACTCAGCTGAGGGATATGCAAGATCAAGTGGTAAGCCAGGAGTTTTATTAGTTACATCTGGTCCGGGCGCAACAAATGCTGTAACTGCTTTGACAGATGCTTATATGGACTCGGTTCCTCTTGTATGTATCTCAGGACAAGTACCGACACACCTAATTGGAACAGATGCATTTCAAGAATGTGATACGACTGGAATTACTCGGCCGTGTACAAAACATAATTGGTTAGTAAAAGATGTAAATGACCTCTCAAGAGTTTTACACTTAGCTTTCGAGGTGGCAACAACTGGAAGACCCGGACCAGTTTTAGTAGATATTCCAAAAGATATACAATTTAAAAAAGGTAAATATAAATTTTTTAAGAACACTCTTAAAAAAAAACTAAACGGCAAAGCATCTAAAAAAATATCTAACTCAGAATTAGATAAATTTATCGATTTAATAAAAAAATCTTCAAAGCCTATTTTTTATACAGGCGGGGGAGTTATAAACTCAGGACCTGAAGCTAGTAAACATTTAAGAGAATTAGTTTCTCTAACTGGTTTTCCGATTACTTCAACTTTACAAGGGCTTGGAGCATATCCTGGTGATGACCCGCAATTTTTAGGAATGCTTGGTATGCACGGAACTTACGAAGCTAATAATGCGATGCATGACTGTGACTTAATGATAAACATTGGTGCAAGATTTGATGATAGGATTACCGGAAAAGTTGATGAATTTTCACCTGGTTCAAAAAAAATTCATGTCGATATTGATCCTTCTTCAATCGGAAAAAATATAAAAGTTGATCTTGCTATAGTAAGCGATGTTACAGAGCTTTTAGAGGCTTTAAATAAAAGATTTAAAGAGAAAAATAAAAACTTTGTAAGTTCTAACAAACAGAAAACATCAAAATGGTGGGAACAAATAGGAAAATGGAGAGAAAAAAAGTCTTTAAATTTTATTAACAGTAATAAAGTTATAAAACCTCAACATGCAGTACAAAGGCTGTATGAGCTTACAAAAAATCAAGACACTTTTATCACGACTGAGGTTGGTCAGCACCAAATGTGGGCAGCACAGCATTATAAATTTAATAAACCCAATAGATGGATGACATCTGGTGGACTTGGAACAATGGGATACGGACTCCCAGCAGCGATCGGTGTTCAAATTGCTAATCCTGGAAAACTTGTTGTTGATATCGCAGGAGAGGCTTCTGTCTTAATGACGATGCAAGAAATGTCTACAGCTGTTCAATACAGGTTACCAATAAAAATATTTATTTTAAATAACGAATACATGGGAATGGTAAGGCAGTGGCAAGAACTTTTACATGAAAAAAATTATTCTGAAAGTTACACTGCTGCTCTTCCAGACTTCGTTAAACTAGCAGAGTCTTATGGTTGTGTAGGAATAAGAGCAAAAACGCCAGAAGAGTTGGATGAAAAAATTCAAGAGATGATTAATGTTGATAAACCAGTAATATTTGATTGTGTTGTCGATAAAGCAGAAAATTGTTTTCCAATGATACCTTCGGGTAAACCACATAACCAAATGATCTTAGGCCCAGAGGAAGAGGAACAAATATCTGATGAGGGGAAAATTTTAGTTTAATGGCAAAGTCTAAATCCGCCTATAGCGTTCCTGGAAAAATTGGAAAAATCGAAAGACATATAATTGTAGTATGGGTCGATAATGAAGCTGGTGTGCTTGCCAGGATAGCAGGACTTTTTTCTGGCAGAGGATATAATATTGAGTCTTTGGCAGTTGCAGAAGTTGATAAAAAAAAACATATTTCCAGAATTACAATTGTTACTGAGGGAACTCCACAAGTAATTGAACAAATAAATTTGCAGCTTAAAAAACTTGTGCCAGTTCATAAGGTGGCAGATTTCAAACGAGGTGAAAAAGATATTCTTTTTAGAGAATTAGCATTGTTTAAAATTTTAGGAAATTCAAAAAAAATAGAAAAAGTAAAAAAAATTTGTAAGAAATTTAATCCTGTAATTCTTGATAAAACAAATAAATCTCTTGTAATACAAGTAACTGCTTTAAGAGCTGAAATTGATAAATTAGCTCTTGATTTAAAAAGTTTAGGCCTTATAAGCACTTCTAGAACGGGCGCAGTAGCAATGACAAAAGGACCAAAAACATTTAATTAATTATGAAAACTTATTACGATAAAGATACTAATAAAGATTTAATTAAAAATAAAAAAGTTGCGATCTTTGGTTATGGAAGCCAAGGACACGCTCATGCATTAAATCTTAAAGATAGTGGCGTGAAAGAAGTTGTGGTAGCCTTACGAGAAGGATCTTCAAGTATTAAAAAAGCAGAAAGTGCAGGATTAAAAGTAATGTCCCTATCAGATGCAGCTGCATGGGCTGATGTGGTAATGATGTTGACACCTGATGAACTTCAATCAGAGATTTACAAAAATCATATTGAACAAAGAATGAAAGAGGGAACAAGTTTAGCTTTCGCTCACGGGTTAAATATTCATTTTGATTTAATTAATGCTAGAAAGGATCTTGATGTTTTTATGGTAGCTCCTAAAGGCCCAGGTCATACTGTAAGAAGTGAATATCAAAAGGGTGGAGGAGTACCTTGTTTAATGGCTGTTCACAAAGATAGCTCAGGTAAAGCAAAAGATTTAGCTTTATCTTATGCTTCAGCTGTTGGAGGTGGTAAAGCTGGTATAATAGAAACTACTTTCAAAGATGAATGCGAAACAGATTTGTTTGGAGAGCAAACAGTTTTATGTGGTGGTTTGGTCGAATTAATCAAAAATGGTTTCGAAACCTTAACGGAAGCTGGTTATCCACCAGAAATGGCATACTTCGAAACTCTTCATGAAGTAAAATTAATTGTTGATCTAATTTATGAGGGTGGGATCGCAAATATGAATTATTCAATTTCAAATACCGCAGAATATGGTGAGTACGTTTCAGGGAAAAGAATTGTAGATAATAAAACCAAAGAAAAAATGAGAGAAGTTCTTAAAGATATTCAATCTGGAAAATTTACTAAACAATGGATGGATGAACATAAATCCGGTCAAAAAAACTTCTTAAAAATGAGGCAAGATTTGGCAAAACATCCAATTGAAAAGGTCGGAAAAGAGCTTCGTGCAATGATGCCGTGGATTGGTAAAAATAAGCTGGTCGATAAAGATAAAAATTAACCCAATCTGAGTCCAAAACACTATCTTGAACCACATAATTATTTGCAAATTCTAGCTTTGATTGTAATATGAGAAGCTTTTAATTTTTAAAATAATTAGTTATGGCAGAAAAAAATAGAATTATAATTTTTGATACTACGATGCGTGATGGGGAACAGTCTCCAGGTGCATCAATGAGTTTGGAGGAAAAATTACAAATATCTAGAGTTTTTGATGAATTAGGAGTTGATGTTATTGAAGCAGGTTTTCCCATAGCATCTCCCGGAGACTTTGAAGCTGTCACAGAAATTAGTAAAACTTTAAAAAGATCAATTCCTGCAGGTTTAGCTAGAGCTACAAAAAAAGATATTGATGCTTGTCATCAAGCTTTAAAGCATGCAAAAAATTTTAGAATTCATACTTTTATTTCAACAAGTCCTCTTCATATGAAACATAAGTTAAACAAATCGCCTGAAGAGGTTCTAGAATCAATTAAAGAAAGCGTTACTTATGCTAGAAAGTTCACCGATGATGTGGAGTGGTCGTGCGAGGACGGAACACGAACAGATATGGACTATATGTGTAAGACAGTGGAACTTGCTATCAAATGTGGAGCCAAAACTATTAATATTCCAGACACAGTTGGCTACACGGTCCCATCTGAGTTTAAAAAAATTATAGAGACATTAATCAATAAAGTTCCAAATATTGATAAAGCAATTCTTTCTACCCACTGTCATAACGACTTAGGATTAGCAGTAGCTAATTCTTTAGCAGGAGTTATGGCTGGAGCAAGACAAATTGAGTGTACAATTAATGGGATAGGTGAAAGAGCTGGTAATGCTGCACTTGAAGAAGTTGTTATGGCTATGAGAACAAGACACGATTTAATGCCTTACACTACAAATATTAATACAAAACTTTTAAGTAAAGCTTCAAAAGTTGTTTCAAATGCAACAGGTTTTCCTGTTCAATTCAATAAAGCGGTCGTAGGTAAAAATGCATTTGCACATGAATCAGGTATACATCAAGACGGAATGTTGAAGAATAGAAATACTTACGAAATAATGACACCAGAGAGTGTTGGAGTAAAAAAAACATCATTAGTAATGGGAAAACATTCAGGCCGACATGCGTTTAGAGATAAATTATCTGATATGGGTTATGTTGATGTAACTGACGATATTATAAATACTGCTTTTGGAAAATTTAAAATTTTAGCAGATAAGAAAAAACATATTTATGACGAAGATATCGCTGCGTTAGTTGATGATAGTTTAGTAACAGAAGACAATGTAATTAAATTAAAATCTTTAAAGGTATTTGCTGGAACTGGTGAACCTCAAAAAGCAGAAATGACTTTAGAAATTTTTGGCGAAGTAAAAAGTGCTACTGATACAGGAGATGGTCCTGTAGATGCGATTTTTAAATGTATTAAAAAACTCTATGCCCATGATGTAAAACTTTTATTATATAATGTACATGCAGTTACTGAAGGTACCGATGCTCAGGCAACAGTAAGTGTGAGAATAGAAGAAAAAGGCAAAACTACAGTAGGGCAAGCAGCTGATACAGATACATTAGTAGCTTCAGCTAATGCTTATTTAAGTGCTTTAAATAAATTAATTATAAAAAGAAAAAAAACTGCGCCAGATGATGAAAATCTAAGCGTTCAAATATAGAAAGGAAAATATGTTTAAAGGTTTAACAGGATTAACTTCACTTTGGTCACAAGATATGGCGATTGATTTGGGGACAGCTAACACCTTGGTGGTTCTTAAAGATCAGGGTGTTGTACTAAATGAGCCTTCGGTAGTAGCAGTCATAGAAGATGCAGGAAAAAAATCAGTTCTTGCAGTAGGAGATGAAGCCAAAACAATGCTAGGAAGAACTCCAGGAAATATATCAGCTATTAGACCTTTAAAAGATGGAGTTATTGCAGATTTCGTTGTTACTGAAGAAATGATCAAACACTTTATTAAAAAAGTGCACAAAAAAAATGCTTTTGCAAATCCAAGAATTTTGATTTGCGTTCCTACAGGATCAACCCCAGTTGAAAGAAAAGCAATTCAAGACTCAGCATTAGCCGCTGGAGCAAGAAAAGTTCAATTAATTGAAGAACCTATCGCTGCTGCAATCGGTGCAGGCTTACCAATTTCAGAGGCTACTGGCTCTATGGTTGTAGATATAGGAGGTGGAACTACTGAAATTGCGGTAATGTCACTAGGTGGAGTTGTTTATTCAAAATCTTTAAGAGTAGCAGGTGATGCACTCGATCAATCTATTATCGCTTACATGAGAAAAAAAATGAATTTAATGATAGGTGACTCAACTGCAGAAAAAATTAAAAAGGAAATTGGAACAGCTATTCCATCATCAAATAATACTTTCTTAATGAAAGGTAGAGATATAAGATCTGGAACTCCAAAAGAGATTGAGCTTACAGAAAAAGACGCTTGCGAAGCTCTAATGCCCATATTAAATCAAATTTTGGGCGGTATAAAGGAAGCTTTAGAAAATACTCCGCCAGAGTTGTCAGCAGATTTAATTGATATGGGATTAGTTTTAACAGGCGGAGGTGCTTTATTAAAAAATATTGATAAATTAATTTCTCAAGATACTGGCTTACCTGTAACGATAGCTGACGATCCTTTATCATGTGTTGCTATTGGTACTGGAAGAGCTTTAGAAAATGAAGAACTGTTTTCTACGATGTTATCTGAATATTAATTTGTCTTTATCGAAAAAATGTCAGTTAGCAGAGATGATTTTAGTATAGCTTTTCGTTCAGCCCTTTTACAAAGAGGTGCAACGCAAAAATTTTCTATTTTCTCCCTTATAATAGTAGCTTTAGTCATTTTCTTTTTAGATGTTTATGGATTTACAGTCGTAAAAAAATCAAGAAGCATTTTAAACGACATAGTCTACAGAGTAACTTATTTAGCTTCTACCCCAACTAGATTATTTCCAGGAATAAATCAAGGAATAGCAAGTCATTTTAATTTAAGAAAAGAAAATGAAGAATTGAGACAGGTTATAGAACGTTATAAATCACTTGATCTAAATTTAGAATATATAACAAATGAAAATAAAAATTTGAAAAAGGTTTTAGACACAGAAAATGTAAAAACTGTTTCGAATGTAGTTTTAGCTAAAGTTTTAGTAGATCGTAATAGTCCGTTTTTAAAATCAATAATAATCAATAAAGGAAGCAAAGAAGGTATTATAAAAGGAATGCCTGTCACTCAAAATAAGTATTTGATAGGACGAATAGTTGAGACAAACTATTTATCATCAAGAGTATTATTACTTAATGATTTAAACAGTAGAGTTCCAGTTACTTTTGATGAAAAAAGCACCCAAGCAATATTAACTGGAGGTGGAACTCGTAAGCCTTCATTGTTTTACTTACCTGAAGATTATAAATTTATTGAGGGTATAACTGTATTTGCTTCGGGAAAAGATGGTATTTTTAATGCTGGAACACCAATCGGAAAAACAACTGAGGATGGAGAGGTAGATTTATTTGTTGATCCTAATCAGTTATCTTTCGTGACGGTAAATTTAATTAAGCCAAGTAAGGAAATTTTTTAATGGCCGAAGGAAATATAATAAATAAACTTTTTTCAGCTGGCCCATTAATTTTATTATATTACTTATCAATTAGCGAGGTTGATACAAACCTAGAAAAATTATTTGAAGTTTTTTCTTTAAACTTACAAATTATAATAATTTATTTTTGGATAATAAAACGTCCTAGCTTAATGGGTACAGGCCATATATTTTTTGTAGGCCTTATAAATGATGTAGTAATGGGATTCCCTTTAGGCATAAGCTCACTATCTTACCTTGCAGTTTGTTTTGTTGGAAACTATGTAAGAAACAAAAGTGTTAACACTACAATAGCATCTGACTGGTTTACTTTCCTAATAGCTCTAATATTTGCTAATTTACTTTTCTTTTCATTGTTAAATAACTTTTCAGACATTGCGATTTCTTATGCAAAAATTGGTTATAATACATTTTTCACATTATTTTTGTTTCCGGTTTTTTGGCTTCTGTTTAATCTTTATCAAATAACTTTTATAGGAAATCAAGATGCTTAGTCCTGGTTCAGGAAATACCGTAATTAAATCAAAACTTATAAGTAGAAGAATGTTTTTACTAACCGCTGCAAAAGCCGTAGTAATGGTTGGGTTGGTTGGAAGACTTATTTCTCTACAAATTAATCAAGCTACAAAATACAAGTCTCTGTCTGATAAAAATAGATTTAGAGAATGGAAATTAGCGCCTGAAAGGGGAGCAATAAAAGATTTTTTTGATACAAAAATTGCTTCAAGCGAACCTCTTTACCAACTACATTTAGTGCCAGAAAATGCTAAAGATTTAGATAATTTATTTGTTCGATTAAAAGCAATTTTAAACATTTCTGATCGAAAAGTTTCTTATTTAAAAAGACTTATAAAAAAACAAAAACCATGGGAACCAGTGATTGTTTCTGAAAATTTAGATTGGTCTGACTTTTCAAGAATAAACTTATTTTTACATGAGTTGGAAGGAGTAGAGCCAATAGTCTCTGTTGCAAGAACTTATCCTGATAATTCCTCAGCTCATATTTTAGGCTATGTTTCTCAAATAAGCGCTAAAGATCTACAAACAAAAGATTATCTTAAAGAGTTAGCTGTTCCAGGTATGGCAATTGGTAAAACTGGTTTAGAGAGAAAACTCGATGAACAAATAATTGGTAAAGTTGGTTATCAACGGTATGAAGTAAACGCCTTTGGAAAAAGAATAAGAGAGATAAAAATTGATGAGGGTCAGGCAGGTAAAAGTTTTAAAACGACCCTAGATTACGAAGTTCAAAAATACACTAATGAACTCTTAAAAGATAAAGCAGCCGCAGTGTGTGTGATGGATGTTTACAATGGAGATATCGTATCTTTAGTTTCTTCTCCAACTTTTGAGCCCAATGAATTTGTTCACGGATTAGATAAGGCTTATTGGAATAGTCTAATAAAAAACGAAAAGAAACCTTTAGCGAATAAAGCATTATCAGGTTTATATCCTCCAGGATCCACAATTAAAACTTTAGTGGCTTTAAGTGCTTTAGAAAACAAGATTATTAGGCCTTTAGATACTTTTAGATGTAAAGGAAAAATAGAGCTTTACGGTGAGAAATTTCACTGCTGGGAGAAAGATGGACACGGCATTGTAAATCTAAGAAAAGGAATTCAAAGATCTTGCGATGTTTACTTTTATGAGGTTGCCAGAAAACTCGGTGTAGATAGATTATCAGAAACTGCAAAAAGATTTGGTTTAGGAAAAAAAGTTTTAAGTGATTTTATCGAAGAAAGGTCTGGTGTAGTACCAAATACAAAATGGAAGAAAAAATTTATTGGACAAAATTGGTACTTAGGTGAAACTCTTCACTCGGGAATAGGACAAGGATACTTTCAAAGTACTCCTTTGCAATTATGCTTAATGACAGCACAAATAGCTAATGGTGGTTTTGAAATAAAGCCAAGAATAATAGTTGATGGAAAAAATGACGACTTAAGAAATTATTTAAAATATAAAAATGAGAATCCTAATGATCCTCTGCCAACAGATTTACTAGTATCAAATTTTGACTTAAAACCTTTATTTAAAAACCAAGAACATATTAACCTTATTAAAGACGCAATGTTTTCTTCATCAAATGAGCCTGGAGGAACTTCTTATAGACATAGGTTAGAAAATCCAAAATATACATTTGCAGGTAAAACCGGTTCATCGCAGATTAAAAGATTTACAGAGGCTCAGCGTGAGGCAGAAGTTAAACAAGAAAGTTTACCTTACAAAGATAGAGATCATGCATTGTTTGTAGCATTTGCCCCTTATAAAAATCCACAATATGCAATAAGTGTTTTAGTTGAGCACGGCGGTTCAGGCGGAAAAACTGCTGCACCAATAGCAAAAAAAGTAATCAAAAAAGTTCTTGAAAGACATGAATTAAGAAGAAGTGCTAATAATCAAATTGGAGAGGCTGTATAATGTTACAACCAAGATCTATTCATTCATCATTAAGTTTTAAAGATAAACTTTTTTCAATTGATTATATTTTAGTTTTTTCAATTTTTATTTTAGGACTTGTAAGTATTTTGGCGATGTATTCAACTGATGGAGGAGAGTTTAAATACCATACCAATAGTCACATTCTTAGATTTTTTATTTTCTTTGGAATGTTTATATTTATTTCCTTTGTTCAAATTAGATTTTGGCACAGCCAGAGTTATTTAATCTATATTTTATTTTTTATGTTACTTCTTGGTGTAAAATATTTTGGCCTTACCTCATCAGGCTCTAAAAGATGGCTAGATTTATATTTTATGAATTTACAACCATCTGAATTAATGAAAATTGGTTTGATATTATTTTTGGCGAAATATTATCATCGAATCTCGATTGAAAATATAAATCAATTAAGATTTTTATTTATACCTATCGTTGTTTTAATAGCTCCATTAATATTAGTAGCTACTCAACCAGACCTTGGGACTGCTTTATTAATTGCAGCTGGCGGATTAACTGTTGCGTGGTTAGCAGGGGTAAGAGTAAAGTTTTTCGCTTTTTCAGGTTTAGCATTTTTAGCTTTACTTCCAATAGCTATTTCTTTTTTAAAACCTTATCAAAAATCAAGAATATTAACTTTTTTGAACCCAGAGAGAGACCCACTTGGGGCAGGATATCAAATTATTCAATCAAAAATAGCTATTGGATCAGGTGGGTTATTCGGTAAAGGTTTCCTGCAAGGTTCACAAAGCTATTTAGATTATTTACCTGAGAAGCATACTGATTTTATATTCACTCTTTTCTCAGAGGAGTTTGGTTTTTTTGGCTCCTTATTTATATTATTTTTATATGCGGTGATAGTTTGGAGAATTGTCAAAATAGGCAATGAAACAAGAAGTAGTTTTGGAAAGTTATATTGCTATAGTTTTGCAACTGCATTTTTTATTTACGTTGTCGTCAATATGATGATGGTTCTTGGATTACTACCAATTGTAGGCTCGCCTTTACCAATAATGTCATATGGGGGCTCATCAATGATGGCAATTATGCTAGGTTTGGGAATTGCAATGTCTTGTAAGGTTTATAAAGACACCCCAGTCAATTGATTAAATAAACCTATTTTGGTCAAATTTAATTTTATTAAATACTTGTAAAATATAAGAATAGATGATTAATTTATTATATTATTATGTTTGGTGATAAGAAAAAAAAATTAACTGATTCAGAAAGATCTTTAATCAGTGAAACAGTAAGCATAGAAGGAACGATAAATAGTTCTGGAGCTATTGACGTTGCTGGCTTAGTTAAAGGCCCAGTATATTCCAAAGAAATTATTATACGTGAAACAGGTTCTATAACAGGATCTGTGGAAGGAGATCATGTAGAAATTCACGGTCACTTGGATGGTAAAGTAGTAGGCCAAGACATTGTAATAGGAGGAACTGGTACAGTGAAAGGTGACATTGAGTTTGGTAATAATCTTAGAACTGAAAATGGTGCTGATATTGATGGCTACATTAAAAAAACAAACAAATCTAAGTCAACATTGACTGGCGACTTTTTATTTAAGAAAAAAGAGAAGAAAGAGCCATCTGACAACACTGAAGATAGACCTGAAGTAGTAAATAAAGAAGCCCTGGCATAATCTACCGCACTTTTTATTTTAAAAACATTGCAATATAATTTCCAAATGGAAAATTATAAATGTAAATCTGTTGGCATTATAGGATCAGGAATACAAGGCGTTTGTATTGGTTTACAATTAATTAAAAAAGGAATTCCAGTTACTTTATTTGATAGACACGATCCTTTATCTAAGGAATATAAGCCAGCTTCATATGGAAACGCAGGTCACTTTTCTCCCTACGCTGTATTACAATTTAATCGACCCGATATTTTATTTGATGTACCGAAAATGCTTTATAGTTCTTATGGGCCTCTTGCTTTGAAATGGAATTATATTCCCAAAATGTTTAATTGGTTTTTACATTATTTTAAAAACTGTAATAAAAAATCAATGTTACATACCGCAAAGTATATGCATCAAATTTTAAGTCTTTCTAACGATGCATATGAAGAAATATTTCAAGAAATAGATACAAGTGGTTTACTTGAAAAAAAAGGTATTATTTACATATGGACAAATAAAAACTTAAAAAGTAGAAATTTAGAAATAAAAATTAGAAATGAATTGGGAATTAAACAAAAATTATTATCACGAAAAGAGGTTTTAGAATTAGAGCCAAATTTAAAACCTGTTTTTGATGCTGGTGTCATTTACGAAAGTGCTATGCACGCTAGAGATCCACATGGTATTTTAAAGGAAATATTTAAATTATTTTTAAAAAAAGGTGGAAAATTTATTCAAACTAATATTAAAGGTATCGAGCAATCAACGCTAGATGAAACTATAATAAAATCGGAAAATGATCAGTATAAGTTTGAAAAATCTGTTATTGCCTCTGGTGCTTTTTCAAAAAACTTAACTGATCAATTAGGAGAAAATATTCCTTTAGATACAGAGCGTGGCTACCATGTTCATTTTAAGGGTAAAGAAAATATTATTTCGAGACCTGTAATATTTTTAGATCGTGGTTTTGGCATGACCCCAATGAATCAAGGTCTAAGAGCAGTAGGCACCGTTGAATTAGGTGGATTAAAAAATCCCCCAACAAAAGAAAGGATAGATTATATAATTAATTGCGCCAACGAGCTTTTGCCCCAATTAGGAAAACACGAGGATGAATGGTTAGGTTTTAGACCTACTCTACCAGATTTCTTACCTATTTTAGGTCCATCCCTTAAAAATAAAAATATTTTTTATGCATTTGGTCATCAACATTTAGGCTGGACATTAGGAGCTATAACGGGCAAAATTATTTCTGGAATTGTTGCTGGAGAAAAAACCAATTTAGATTTATCTCCTTACAGCTCAAAAAGATTTAATTAGGAACTATTTGTCAAAAAATTATTTAGCTTATACATTTCTTACTTTAGCAGCTTTATTTTGGTCAGGAAATTTTATTATAGGGAAGTTCGCAACTTTATTTGAAGTCCCACCATTAACTTTAAATTTTTTAAGATGGGTCATGGTATGGTTTATATTAATACCTTTTACAATTAAAGAAATTTTAGCAAAAAAAAACTATATTAAAGAAAACTTTTTAGTAATAAGTTTTATGGGCATATTAACAATTAGCACTTTTAATTCAGTTGTTTATTTTGCTTTAAATTTTACGCAAGTAATTAATGCAGTTTTAATGTTAGCTGCCATACCACCAATGATAATAATTTTTTCCTCGATTATGAATATTGAAAAAACTAATATATTTCAAATAACAGGGTTAGTTTTATCAATATTTGGAGTAGGAACGATTATTTCAAATGCGGACATTCAAAAAATTATTTCTTTAAGTTTCAATAAAGGTGATATATGGATGTTAGTTTGTGTTTTGAGCTGGTCATTGTATTCAACTTTACTTAAAAAAAGTAAACTTAAATTATCTCAATTTTCTTTAATTCAAATGATGGTTACTGTGGGATTAATATTTTTGTTTCCGCAATTTCTATATGAACAATCAATAGGATTAGATGTAAAAATAAATAAAGCTTTTATCCTAATCCTAACTTATGTAGTCATCTTTCCTGCTATTGCAGCATATTATTGTTGGCAGAAAGCTATTGAGCTCATAGGACCTAACAGATCGTCAATGTTTATTCAGCTAATGCCTCTTTTCAGCGCATTAATGGCAATAATAATTTTTAAAGAAAAATTTCAACTATTTCATTTTATTGGAGCAACTTTTATAATTTCCGGTATTTATTTATCAAATAAGAAAACTCAATGATTAAAATTGCAGTACTAGACGATTATCAAAATATTTTTAAACAAATAATCGAAATTGAAAAGTTTAAAAATAAATATTATTTTAAAATTTTTAATCGTACATTCATAAATGAAAATGAGGTTATTGAAGCACTGGAAGATTTTGAAGTCTTATTTATTATGAGAGAACGAACTCCAATAACTAAGTCTATAATTGAGAGCTTACCTAAACTTAAATATATTATGACTTCAGGAATGAGAAATAAGGCTATTGATTTAGAGGCAATTAAAAAAAAAGGAGTGAGAGTATTTGGTACAGAAATTAATTCAAATCCTGCAGCTGAAATTACTTGGACTTTAATTTTAGGACTTTTGAGAAATGTAAAACAAGAAATTGACAATATGTTTCAAGGATATTGGCAAACCACTATAGGATATGAATTAAAAGGTAAATTATTAGGTTTAATTGGCTTAGGGAAGATAGGAACACAAGTTGCTAAAGTAGCAAAAGCTTTTGGTATGGAAGTTTGTGCTTGGAGTGAAAATTTAAATCTTTCGCACGCCAAGAGCTTAGGTGTACTACCAATGAGTAAAGAAGACTTATTAAAAAATTCAGACATTATTTCAATTCATTTGGTTCTTGGAGATAGATATATAGATTTAATTACAAAAAATGAGCTTGCAATGATGAAAAAAACATCATTTCTGATCAACACTTCTCGAGGACCTATTATTAACGAAAATGATTTAGTTAATGCATTAAAAGACGAAATTATAGCTGGAGCTGGATTAGATGTATTTAATACTGAGCCACTTCCCCAAGATCATAAGTTAAGGTTCTTACCTAATGCACTTCTAATGCCTCATTTAGGTTATGTTACAGCAGAAAACTACTCATTATTTTACTCTCAAATGATGGAAAATCTTGAAGGGTGTCTAAATAACAAGCCATTAAGGGAAATTTTATAAAACATTTTCTTCCATTGTAGGTTGTATTTGTTATACTCATTCTGGACGGATTAATTGTATTTATGTTTTCATAAATTCAATAACTTAATAATTATTTTAAAGGGAGTATGCGTAAAATTTTTATTTTATTAACATCTATATTCTTACTTAGCGGTTGCGCAGAGTCCGTGGCCTTTTTAGGTACTTCAATTGGCGGGGCATCAAATGGAAAAATGTTACAATCTTCTCTTAGCTCCACAATTAGTTATGGGGTTAAAAAACAAACAGGCAAAGGTCCTATTGAACATTTAAAAGATTATGCTGAAAAAGCAAATCCAGACAAAAAAAAAGAACCATGCCTTACTTTTCTTGAGAAAACTGACTCTGAAATTTGTTACATTGTAAAAAAGCAATTAATTTTAAGTAAATCTAAAATTAAATCCCTAGATTAAAAAATATAAAAAAATCACTCAAATTATTTACTACTTAAAGTTGTGTTGATAAATATCACACGACCATTATTAACTTTTATTTTTTTAGAATAAGCAGGTATACGAAACGAATTAAATAACACCAACATATTATGAAAAAAGTATTTACATTACTTACTGCTTTATTTTTACTAAATGGTTGCGCAGAGTCCTTTGCATTACTTGGTAGTTCTGTTGGTGGAGCATCAAGCGGTAAAGTTCTTCAATCATCTTTAAATTCAGCTATTAGTTATGGAGTTAAACATAAAACCGGAAAAACGCCTTTAGGTCATATGCTTGCGTACGCAGAAGAAAACAATCCAGATAAAAAGAAAGAGACTTGTATTTCTTATATTGAGAGCACGAGATCGGAATTTTGCACAATCGCAAAAAAACAAATATCGTTGACTAATACTTCTGTAAAAGAAAAAGTAAATAAAATTTCAAAAAAATATATTAACTTTGATAAAACTAAAAACGTAAATTTATTAAAAGATAAAGATTTAAAAAACGGCAATTTATTGAATAAATCGGCTAGAGAACTCGCGATAGTTATTCAGTCTAATATTAAAAGAAATTGATTTTAATGGCCCCAATTATTTTAATTGAGGCCATGAATTATTAACTAAGCCGCTAAAGCTTGCTTAATGTCTGCAATGATATCATCTGGATGTTCAATACCAATTGACAGTCTCACATAGCCTGGTGTCACACCTGCTGCCGCTAACGCTGCATCATCTAATTGACTGTGCGTCGTAGTAGCTGGGTGAATTGCTAAACTTCTAGCATCACCAATATTAGCAACGTGATATAACATCTTTAAGTTATCAATGAATTTAGCACCTGCTTCTTTTGTACCAACGTCCATTCCAACTAAAGAACCATATCCACCTTGCATGTATTTTTTAGCTCTTTCTTTAATCTCACCTTGGTGATTAGTAGGATAGATCACATTCTTTACCTTCTTTTGCGTTTCTAAGAACGAAACTACTTTTTCTGCATTACTACAGTGTTGTTTCATTCTAAGAGCAACTGTTTCTAAACCTTGAATAATTTGAAAAGCATTAAAAGGACTTAAAGGAGCACCTAAGTCTCTCAATAAAACCACTCTTGCCCTAATTACAAAAGGAATATTAGCTCCTGTTAATTGAGGAACTGCATCTGCCCATATTGCACCACCATAACTTTGATCAGGTTCGTTTATTAATGGTTGTCTTTTTCTGTCTTTAATCCAGTCAAAGTTTCCACCATCAACAATTATTCCTCCAATTGAAGTACCATGACCACCAATATATTTCGTCAAAGAGTGCATTACGATTGCAGCTCCATGAGCTAAAGGTTTACATATCACTGGTGAAGCTGTGTTATCGATAATTAAAGGAATACCTTTTTTTCTACCGATATCTGAAACTTCTTTGATTGGGAACACACGAAGATAAGGATTTGGACAAGACTCACCGTAATAAGCTCTTGTTTTATCATCAGTAACTTTTTCAAAGTTTTTAGGATCCGCAGGATCTGCAAATCTAACTTCAATACCTTGTTGTCTTAAAGTATTTTTAAATAAGTTAACTGTACCTCCGTATAAGTCAGTTGAAGCAACAATATTATCTCCAGCCTGCGCTAAGTTTTGAATACACATTGCCGATGCTGCTTGACCTGAACCTACCGCTAACGCAGCTACACCGCCTTCAAGCGCTGCAACTCTTTTTTCTAGCACATCTACAGTCGGGTTCATTATACGTGTGTAAATATTACCAAACTCTTTTAGACCAAATAAATTTGCAGCATGTTCTGCATTTTTAAATTGATAAGAAGTTGTTTGATAAATCGGAACTGCTACGGCTGTTGTAGTAGGATCAGCTCTATAATCACTACCATGCAAGCCAATAGTTTCCGGATGTTTAAAATCAGCCATTGATTTTCCCCCTTATTGTTTTTCTTGTCGTTTCGTTCATTTTTTCTCCGTCTTTCTGGAGAAGAATGAACGAAGTTCAATTCTGTTCATCTTCTCCTTTTTAGTACTTCGGCATATGCCAGGTGTACAATATGGTTCAAATACCCGGTTTAATTTTAGATTTTTCCAAAAAAAAACCACCGGCTAAAGCGGTGGTCTAAATGACTTATGCGCTTTAGCAGGATTTATAAAGCGCCCGCAAGTTGCCTTAACTCAGCGCTAAAGGATTTATAGCAAGAAATTCAGGATTTTGTCAACTGTCAATTAAATATTATTCCAGAACAATTTTGCAAGGTTTATTCCAGACAAATCTTTATATGCAGCTAGTCCAGTTGGGCTAGTAACATTGATATCACCAATTAATTTTTCTTGAACGAAATCTATTCCTGCAAAATATATATTATTTTTCATTAACAATTTTCCAATTGCATTGCTTGCACTAACTTCTTTCCTTGTGAGTTTTGTTAATTTCGCTTTAGCTCCTTTACTCATATTAGATAAAATACTGCCTTTTTTAGGCACTCTAGAAATAGCACCTACAATCTTTCCTTTAATGATAAAAACCCTTTTATCACCTTTTGAAACTCCAGGTAAAAACTTTTGAAAAAATAAATGATTATGATTTTTTATTAATTTTCTAATTTTATTAACATTAAAGGATTTAAATAAAATTACATTATTACCACTAAAACCATTAATAGGTTTTGCCACAATAGATTTATGTTTTTTAAAAAAAGTTCTAATTTCTGAAAGGTTTTCACTAATTAGCGTTGGAGGCATATACCTCATTAGATTAATAGAAAATAACTTTTCAGATATGTTTCTTACAGCAAAAGGGTGATTTATAATTTTAACCTTCCTAGAGATATGGTTCAGTAAGAATGTTGTATATAAATAACGATTATCAAAAGGGGGATCATTTCTGATTAATATAACTTTAGATTTTTCTAAATTAAAATTGATATTTCTTATTAGCGAGTAGAATTTCTTTTTATTTTCATTAATTTTTATATACTTACAAGAAGCTATAATCTTTCCATTTAAAAAACTTAGATTTTCAGGTTTAAAATAATATATTTTGTATCCTTTTTTTTGGGCTTCAGACGCTAAAAGAATAGTCGTATCAGTTTTGATATTTACCTTTTTGAGATCAGAACCCTGAATAGCTAAAATTTTCGTCATGAGTTACTAAAAAGTTTAAGTCTTTTGTTTTATTAAATTGTTCAATCAACATTTCTGATCTAGTTTTTTTACTCCCAATTATTTCCTCTATATGTTTTAAGTAGATTGTCTCATTTTTTCCACTTTTATTTAGCTCATTTCTTTTGTCTAAGCCTTTTTTAGATAAATCTAAAAATATTTTTGCCCAATCAATTATTTTTTTATTTTTTAGCAAAGTATTTAATCCTTGTTTGGGTGCGTTTAAATACGCTTCCATTACCTCTTCTTTTTTCCAATTTTTGATTATTTCATAAGTCTCACCTAAAGATCCATAAATTAATCCTGTAAAGAAGGAAGGACCATTGCAAATGCAGCCAAAATTACATGTATCTAAAGATCTAAACTCTATAACTTGTTTCAATCTTATCTCAGTAAAAATAGTACCTAAATGATTTTCAAAATCTTCTAAAGTTGGTTTTTCTCCTTTCAAAAAACTTAAATCACCATTTAAAAAATCTTTAAAAGTTTGACCGTTTGGCGAGTAGTATTTTTCTCTCTTTTTAAGAAATAAAATTGGGTAATTAATTGCATGATCAATATATTTTTCAAAATTAATATTTTCAAAAGTAATCGGCATTATCCCACCTCTATTAGTTTCTTGCCAAACTTTTCCTCTATAAGATAAAAAACCTGAGAGCTTATTTTCATTAAAAGGAGAGTTTGCAAAAAGAGCAATAGTTAATGGAGCTAAATAGTTACCGATTTTAAATTTTTTTTCAAAATCTTCTTCAGAAGTGTAATCATAATTTATTTGAATGCCGGCAGTTTTGTACATCATATCTAAACTTAATTTGCCACCTTTTGGCATTTCAGCTGTCATAATTTTGTAACGTTCTTTAGGACTTTTAGGGATTTCAATTAATTTATTGAAGGGATCGTATGCAATAGATGAAGTTGTAATAGAAGTAGAGCTAAAAACATCTTTCAGTTCATTAAAATGAGAACTATTTTCTGAACAAACTAAATGTATGTTTTTAAAAGGGGCACCTGATAATTCATATTGAAATCCAGGCTCAGTAGTAATCTTTTGATTTTCCTTTTTTAAACCAATTATTTTATCTTTTTCATATTGGAACTCCCAACCATTATTTCTAAGGAGTTCAAATACTTTTTTTATCTTTTGATAATCAATTCTTTTAAGATCTTTTCTATTAAAAAGAAATTTTTCATGCTCAACACCAATTCTAAGATCAGTAGCTTTTTTAATACCGTCGTTAAAATATTGAATTAACTGGCTTTTATTTTCAATGAATGAAGTTAATTTATTAGTCAAACGTTTTTAACTCTAATACATTTCCGTTTGGATCTTCAATAAAAAATGTATTTTGCTCAAATTCAGTGCCTTCAAATCTAGTGTAAGGTTTGTCGATGTAGTTAATTTTATTAGCTTCAATATTTGCTTTAATTTTATTAAATACATCTTTTTTTAGATGCACACCAAAGTGTGGAACTGGAACTTGACCCATATCTACGTCATGTCTTTCTCTTGGAAGTTTCATAGATGTTTGATGTAAGGTAAGTTCATTACCCCAAAAATCTATGTCGACCCATTTACCTTCTTCACGATTTCCAGTTTTACATCCTAAAATATTTTTATAAAAAGCTTCAGCTTTTTTTAAATCCCCAGCTGGGATTGCTAAATGGAATGAACTACTCATAAAATTTATATATATTCTTCTTTAAATTTATCAAGTAGTCATTATATACATCTTATGAATGATTATTTAGAGTCTATAAAAAAAAGAGATCCTGCGGCAAAATCTATACTGAGTATCATTCTCACATACCCTGGTGTTAAGGCAGTTTTCTTTCATCAAATATCAAACTTTTTTTATAAAGCTGGATTTGACTTAATAGCTAGAATTATTTCACAAACAATTAGATTTTTTACAGGTATTGAAATTCATCCTGGGGCCAAGATAGGTAAAAATTTATTTATTGATCATGGCATGGGTGTAGTAATCGGCGAAACGTCTGAAATTGGAGACAACGTTACTATATATCACAACGTCACTTTAGGTGGGAGCTCTCCTAGTATAGACAGTGAAAGACAAAGAAATGAGAAAAGACATCCTACAATTGGCAACGATGTTGTGATCGGTTCGGGTGCTCAAATAATTGGGCCAATTAAAGTTGGTAACAATGCGAGAGTAGCAGCTAACGCAGTTGTGGTAAAAGATGTTCCAGAAAACGCAACGATGGTTGGTATCCCTGCTAGAGCAGTCAAGTTAGAAAATAAAGGTAGCTTCAAACCTTATGGCGTGGACGATAAAGTAAAAGATGAGTAAAAATTGGGATCCAAATTTAACTCCAGAACAAAATTATGTTTTAAAACAAGAGGGAACAGAGTCTCCAGGTAGCAGTCCTTTAAATCAAGAAAAAAGAGAGGGTTCTTATCACTGTGTTGGGTGCGGAACAAAATTATTTGAGTCTACAACTAAATATGAGAGTGGTTCAGGCTGGCCTTCTTTTTTCGAATCTATTCCAGGGGTATTTGAAGAAAAAAAAGATATGCACATTGGTTATCCAAGAACTGAGTATCATTGCAAAAAATGTGGAGGTCATCATGGCCATGTTTTTGATGACGGTCCAAAACCTACTGGAAAACGATATTGTAACAACGGCATCTGTTTAGTCTTTAAACCAAAAGGCGAGTAGTTATACACAAACCAATTAAGTGTTTTAATACAACTTATCAAAAAATTATAATCAAATTTGCCATGTCCTCTAGACCAAGGCGACACAAGTTTGTAAGATTATCATTTCATCCACCATGAAGAAGCTAATTATTTCCCTAATTATAATTATTTTCTCGTCAATTTCATTCCATACTCACGCATCAGAACAAAATTGGAAACCAGCTCAAGATGGAGATAAAATTATTTTTATTAGACATGCCAAAGCTCCTGGGGGCGGAGACCCAGAAGGATTTAAAATTAAAGATTGTAAAACTCAAAGAAATTTAGACATGATGGGCATTAATCAAGCAAAAAAAATTGGTAAACTTTTTAGAGAAAAAAAAGTTAAAATTGATAAAGTTTTATCAAGCCAGTGGTGTAGATGCAAAGACACCGCAAAATATGCTTTTGGCAATTTCAAAGAATTTTCCGCGTTAAATTCTACTTATACTCCACCATACGACCAAAATGAAAAACAGCAGATTAAGGACTTAAAAAAATATGTAAATAATTGGAATGGTAAAGGGGGAAACCTAATTTTAGTCACGCATTATGTAATTATCTTGGCAATCACTGGAGAAACAACACGATCTGGTGAACTAGTCATAACTGATAAAAATTTTAAAGTTTTATCTACAATTAATACTTTTTAAAAAAATATAAAATATCCAACTGTTAATAAAATTAAATATTCAATAAATGTTTTAATTTTTAAAAGAGTGCTCTTATCCTGAAATTTGTTACTGATGAGTAAAGTTAATCGAGAAAAAGCCAAGTGAACCAAAATAACACTTAAAGCTATACCAAGTAAAGCATGGTAAAAGCTAAAATTTTTAAGGCCATAAAAGCAAGCTGTGATAAATGTGAACCAGGATATATTGGTTACAAATAAAGTAATTAAAATACCCGATCCTTTTTTAAAAATACTTTGAGACTTAATGAAAGTATATGACCACAAAAGAGTGAATAAAAAACCTGCGTATTTAATTATCATGAGCCAATATTGTAATTGCGGTAAAGTTCAAAGGCAAATATAAACGTAATATGATCATTAAACTTGTGTTTGCTTTTGGGGCTGGATTTATAAGTTTTCTCACCCCTTGCGTACTTCCAATTATCCCCGGTTATATTTCTTATATTACTGGAAAAGATTTAGGGGAAATAGATAAAGACAAATCAATAGTTTTGAATAAAACTATTCTTTTTTCACTAGGTTTCTCCTTTGTTTTTATAACACTTGGAGCGGCTGCCTCTGCAATAGGGAACGTGCTTCTTTTCTTTTCTAATGAATTGCGGATTGTTGCAGGATTAATAATTATTATTTTTTCATTACAAATGTTAGGTTTTTTAAATTTTTCTTTTTTAAACACTGAAAAAAGAATTCAAACTAATTCTAATTATAAAGATAATTATGCATTTCCTTTTATAGTTGGCGCGGCTTTTGCTTTTGGTTGGACACCTTGCATTGGTCCGGTTTTAGGATCTATAATTGCTTTGTCTGCTACTGAAGCTACGATTAGCAAAGGGGTTTTATTACTATCATTTTATTCTTTAGGATTAGCTATCCCATTTATATTATCAGGATACTACATGAGTAGATTTTTAAATTCTAAAAAAGGTTTTGGAAAATATTATGGCATTATTACAAAATCTGGCGGAGCTATTCTTTTAATTACTGGTATTTTGATTACCACAAATTATATTCAAGTTATAAGTTATTATATTTTGACGACCTTCCCAATTCTCGCTAAAGTTGGTTAATGAGCGAAATTACAGTCCTAGGAATTTTTGTTGCTGATATAAGTTTTTCTGGTCCTAAAATCCCATCGATAGGTGAAACTATTTTAGGAAAAAAATATAATGTAGGTCCAGGTGGAAAAGGGTGTAATCAAGCCATAGCAATTGCAAGGCTTGGTGGAAATACAAACTTTATAAGTAAAATTGGTAAAGATGCTTACGGAGAATTAGCTCTTAAAACTCTTGAAAAAAATAAAATTTCTACAGAAAATATTATTCAAGATGACAGTCAACAAACTGGTGTAGCTGGAATTTTAGTTGATCAAAATACTGGAAAAAATGCAATAAATGTAATTGTAGGCGCCCCAAGTTCTTTGCAAATAAGTGAAATTGAAAAACAAATTAATTTAATAAAAAGATCAAAAATTTTTTTAACTCAATTAGAAGTTCCAAAAGATGTTACCTTACATTGTTTGAAAACTGCTAAAGAAAATGGATGTACTACAATTTTAAATCCTGCACCAGCATCTGAAATTTCAAATGAGTTTTATAATAATATCGATTTTTTTACACCTAATGAAACCGAGGCCGAATTTTATACTGGAATAAAGATTACTAGGGAGAAAGAGGCAAAGCAGGCAGCAGATAAACTTTTAAATTTAGGAATTAAAAAAGTAATAATAACTCTTGGAGAAAAAGGGCTCTTTTATTCTGATGGGAAAGAAGAAACTTACTTAAAAGCCAGTGCAGTGAAAGCTATTGATACTACTGGCGCAGGAGATGCTTTTAATGGGGGGTTAGCTTATGGGTTATCTAAAGAAAAACCAATTAAAGAGTGTTTAGATTTAGCAAATAAAGTAGCTGGAATTTCTACAACAAAACTTGGCGCTGGTGATGCTATGCCTTTTTTAAAAGATATAAATTAGGTTAAAAGCTTATCTAATTCTCCACTTCGATTAGCTTCTTGGAGTTTATCATTACCACCAATGTAATGATCGCCGATAAAAATTTGAGGAATAGTTTTT